>NZ_JAZGQL010000007.1:0-334692 GCF_036421995.1 Plantactinospora veratri | reverse complement strand
GGGGGGGGGCGGGCGCGCCGGGGCCCCCCCCCCGCCCCGATCGTTTTCCACCGGACCTTCCGCCGGGGTCGCGGTGCCGGGCGACTCCGGCGGGCGCCGATCAGGTCACGGCGGAGCCGAGCGGCATCGGTGCCCGAACCCGGCCGGTCAGAGCCGGCCCGCGCCCGCACCCGCCGTGACGGATGCCTTGACCGTGCCGACGTTGTCGGCGGTGTAGCCGTACGGGACCGCGGCCACCGAGCCGTTGACCTCGCACGGGCCGGAGTTGGTCAGCGAGTTGTTCCGGGCCACCAGCCGTCCGGGATCGGAGTCGGCGTACCCGCTCGCCGACCAGCACGCCTGCTGCACGTTCTCGAAGACGTTCGCCTCGACGAGTACGCCGGCGTTCATGGTGGACGCGATCGCGTAGGAGTCGGCGTTGTTGTTGACGTTGGAGTAGTAGTTGTTGAAGACGTGCACCGTCTCGCCGAAGCGCACCCGGGGGCTGCGCTCGAAGGTCCGGTCGAACCAGTTGTGGTGGTACGTGACCCGCAGGTGACCCACGTCCTCGCCGGAGTTGCCGTCGGAGTGGCCGACCAGCGAGGTCTTCCAGTGGTTGCGGACGACGTTCCAGGACACCGTGATGTAGTCACCGGCGTGGGTGATGTCGAGCATGCCGTCGTAGAAGTCGGGATCGTCCTCGATCGTGCTGGACATCGTGTTGTGGTCGATCCAGATGTGGGTGGCGTTCTCGATCTGGATCGCGTCCCCGCCGGTCACCCCACGGATGTTCATGTTCTGGATGATCACGTTGGCCGGTTGCATGTCCTCGATGTTGAGGGTCGTACCGGAGATGCCGGAGTTCGCGCCGACGCCCCGGATCGTCTTGTTGGCCGTGATCTCCACGGTCCCCGAGCCGCTGAGCATGCCGTTGACCAGGATGGTCCTGGCTCCCGAGGACTGCGCCTGGGTCCGGAAGTCGGCGAAGCTGCTCACCGTCACCGTGGAACCGCCGGCACCGCCGGTGGTGCCACCGGCCTGGGCGGCCCAACCGACCAGACCGGTCTGCGGCGGGCCGCTGGTCGGCGGCGGCGTCGTGGCTGCCGGCGTGGTCGGCGCGGGCGTGGTGGGCGCGGGCGTCGTCGGGTTGGTCGTCGGACCGCCGGGCAGCCCGACCCGGCCCACGCCGGCCTGGGCGGAGACCACGGCCTTCATGTCGCAGGCGGTCTGCACCGTGTACGGGTACGGCGGGTTGCTGACGCTGCCGCCGGTCTGGCCGGAACCTGAGTTGATCAGACAGTTGTTCCGGGCCACCAGCCGGCCGTCCCCGGAGTCTCCCTCGCCGAGGTGGTACGGGTCGTCGACGTTCTCGAAGTAGTTGCCCTCGACGATCACGCCGGCGTTCTCCGTCGACGCGACACCGTAGTTCCCGGTGTTCAGGTAGTAGTTGTTGTAGACGTGCACCTGGTCGCCGAAGCGGACCCGGGGGTTGCGCTGGTTGGTGTTGTCGAAGAAGTTGTGGTGGTAGCTGACCTTCAGATAGCCGACGTCCTGGGCGGCGTTGCCGTCGTCGTGCCCGAGCAGCATGTTCTTGTCGGTGCCGTCCGCGTGGTTGTACGAGATCGTCACGTACGACGAGCCGCGCTTGACGTCGACGCCGCCGTCGGCCCCGGTGGTCCAGGTGTTGTGGTCGATCCAGATGTGGTGCGAGAACATCTGCACGTTGACCGCGTCGTCGTCCCAGTTGCGGAAGTTGAGGTTCCGCAGGATGACGTTGTGCACCGCGTTCGACGGCGGCGAGGTGATGTCGTCGTCGATCGGCAGCCCGATGTTGAGGCCGCCGCCGGTGAAGCCGGAGTTGGCGCCGAGGCCGACGATCGTCTTGTCCGAGCTGACCTCGTGCATCGGACCGGGCAGGTCGATCATGCCGCTGACCTGGATGATCTTCGGTCCGGCCGAGGCCGCCTCGGTGACGAACTGCGCCGCCGAGTTGACGGTGACGGTCGGGCCGCCCGCCCCTCCGGTGGTGCCGTTCTGGCCGAGCGCGCTGACTCCGGCCCAGCCGTCGGCCACGTTCGGGCCGGGGTTGCCGGTCGGCGGCGGGGTGGTGGTCGGGCCACCGGTCGGCGGGGTGGTCGGGGTACTCACGCTGTCGCTGACCAGTACGTCGTCGAAGTTGGCGGTGGCGTTGAAGGTCGCCACCCCGATCCGGCCGGTGCCGTAGGAGCTGTCGGTGCCCTCGGTGAGCAGGGTGCCGTTGACGTACCCGCGCAGCGAGCTGCCCGACACGTCGAGCCGCAGCGTGTGCCAGTTGTTCAGGCCGACGGTCACGCTCGCGGTGTCCAGGGTGGTCGCGGAGCCGCCGGAGAGCCGCTTCAGCTCGACCGTGTTGTTGCTGCGTAGCGCCAGGTAGTAGTAGCTGGTGTTGCTCTGCACCCGGGCCAGCAGCGCGACGAACCGGTTGGAGCCGTTGAACGCGGTCGGCTTGACCCGGGTCTGCACGGTGTAGTTGGCCCAGCTCTCGGTGCCGGCCAGGGCCCGGGCGTCGCTGCTGGTGCCGGACTGCTGGTACACCCGGCTGCCGTCGGTGGCGACCGACCAGGAGCCGCCGGACGTGGTCCAGCCGGTGGAATTGCCGTCCTCGAAGTCGTCGGAGAAGAGTGTCGCGGCCTGGGCGGTGGCGCCCATCCCGATCGCGAGGGCGACCGCGACGAACGCGGAGCCGGTCGCGACCAGGAGACCGCGACGACGATGTCTCCGCCGGGTTTCGGTGGTACTCACGGAACCTCCTCGGTTATGTGTCTGCCCTTTCGGGCACCGGCCTCGATCCAGAGAGCCGTCCATTGACAGTTATCGATCTTTGACGGTCACGTCGGCCCGGGGCGAAGCGCGGCGGACCGGGTGGGAGATGCGGCGGGCCGCGCGGCGGTGCGGAGATACGGCCGACACCGCCGCGCGCGAAGTCCCGCTAGAAGGGCAGCTTTCCGGTACCGCTGCCCGCCATCACCGTCGCCCGGATGCCGTTCGGGTCGGCGACGGTGTAGGAGTAGTAGCTGCTCGGCTCGGTCACCGAACCGCCGGAGTCACCCGGCTCGCTCGTACCGGCCAGCACGTTGTTCCGGGCGACCAGCCGGCCCCGGGAGCCGGAGTAGCTGATCGACCAGGGCACCTCGACGTCCTCGAAGTAGTTCCCCTCGACCACGCAACCGGAGTTGAGCTGGCAGGCCACCCCGACGTCGGTGTTGTAGACGAAGTAGTTGTTGAAGACGTGCACCGGGTCCCCGAACCGGACCCGGGGGTTGCGCTGCGGCGTCCGGTCGTACCAGTTGTGGTGGTAGGTGACCTTCAGGTACCCGGTGTCCTGCGCCGCATTGCTGTCGTCGTGCCCGAGCAGCATGTTCTTGGTGTGGTGATGGGTGTGGTTCCACGACACCGTCACGTAGCTGGCGCCGCGCTTGATGTCGATCAGTCCGTCGTAGCCGGCCGACAGGTCGTTGTGGTCGATCCAGATGTGGTGCGAGAACATCTGCACGTTGATCGCGTCGTCGACGGTGTTCCGGAAGTTCAGGTTCCGGATGATCACGTTGTGGATGGCGTTTGCCGGCGGGCTGGTCGCGTCGCTGACCGGCAGCCCGATGTTCAATCCGCCACCGGTGATCCCGGAGCTGGCGCCCACCCCGACGATGGTCTTGTCGGACATCACGTCGTGCATCGGGCCGGGCAGTGCGATCATGCCGTTGACCCGGATGTTCAGCGGGCCGGGCTGGCTGATCGCGGTGAGCAGGTCAGTGGCGTTCGAGACCGTCACCGTCGGGCCGCCGGCCCCGCCGGTCGTGCCGTTCTGGCCGAGCGCGTTGACCGAGGCGAAGCCGATCGGCGGGGCGCCCGGGTCGAGCGGCGGACCGGTCGGCGGCAGCGTCGGCCCGCCGGTCGGGCCACCGGTCGGGGGTGTGCCGGTCACGGTCGCCACCTCGACGTCGTCGAAGGAGGCGCTGGCGTACGAGGCGGCCAGGCCGACCCGCCCGGTCGAGAGTACGGAGTCGGTGGCCTGCACCGACAGGCTGCCGTTGACGTACCCGCGCAGCGTGCCGCCGGTCGCCTCCAGCCGGAGCGTGGCCCAGCTGTTCAGCGGTACGGCGCCGGAACCGCTGGCCAGCGCGACCGGCGCCGAACCGTCCCGCTTGACGAGCTGCACCCCACCGCCGCTGGTCACCACGAGCGCGTAGTAGCGGCTGGAACTCTGCGCCCGGGCGATCACCCCGACGTGCCGGTCGGCGCCGTTGAACCCGGTCGGCTTGACCCGGGCCTGCACCGAGTAGTCGCGCCAGGAGGTGGTGCCGGTGAGGGTACGCGCGTCGCTGCTGGTGCCGGACTGCCGGTAGACCCGGCTGCCGTCGGTCGCCACCGACCAGCTTCCGCCCGAGGTCGACCAGCCGGAGGAGTTGCCGTCCTCGAAATTGTCGGTGAGCAGGGTGTCGGCGAAGGCGGCCGGCGTCGCCACGGTCATCGCGGCGGCGGTGAGCAACCCGGCGGCGCCCGCGGCGGCGGCCAGCCGCCACCTCGGTCGTTCCCGGCGCTGGTTTTTGTGCACGGTGAACCTCCCGGTGGTGGTGTGGGGTGTGGGCCGCCGCCGGCGCGGCGACGGCGGCAGTGTGGGGGTACTGCGTTCTCGGCGGCGCCGCGCCGCCGCGGACCGGACCCGGCGGGACGACCGGGCCCGGGGGGCTACACCGGCAGCCGGCCGGCTCCGGCCAGGGCCTGCACCACCAGCGGTACGAGTGGAGCGGGCAGTACGGGTCCGGCCCGCAGCGTCGGCGTCCATCCGGCGTCGCCGCCCAGGTCGGGGTCGTGCTCGGCGTTGTACGCGGCCAGCAGGCTCACCGGCCGGGCCGGCTTCCGGCCCTCGCGTACCCAGTTGCCACGCTCGGTGAGCGCCGTGCCGTCCCAGTCGTAGAGCAGGTCCGCGGCGGTGATGCCGGTGCCGAGGGTGAAGTGGTTGTTCTCGGCGTGGACGGCCGACTGCACGCCGATCCCGATCGCGTAGCTGAAGCCGTCCCCGGCGAGCCGGTAGGCGTTGTTGTAGATGTCGACCCGGCCGAACCGCACCCGGGGCAGCCGCTGCCTGGTGCCGTCGAAGAGGTTGTGGTGCAGTGTGACGTCGAGCCGGCCGACGTCCGGGCCGACGGTGTTCGAGGAACCGATCAGCATCACCTTGTCCCGGGCCACGAACCGGTTGTACGAGGCGGTCACCCGGCTGGCGGTGTGCGTGATGTCGAGCGATCCGTCGTGCACCATGTACGGCCGTCCGAAATAGACCGGCAGCCCGCCGTCCGGGTTGTCGCCGTCGGTGAAGGTGTTGTGGTCGACCCAGACGTTCTCGCTGCGGCGTACCGACATCAGGTCGAACTGGGAGTTCCAGTTGCCGGCGTCGCCGTCGGTCGGCGACCAGGCCGGGAAGCAGTCCCGGGCGTCGGCGAGGGTCAGGTTGCGCACGATCACGTTGTTGGCGGTGTCCACCATCAGGGTCAGCCCGGCGAGGGTCGCGCCGCGCAGCCCCACGATGGTGGTGTTCGGGCCGACGTTTATCTGGGTCTGCCGGGTCTGGTTCGCCACCGACCGGATCCGGGCCTGCTCCAGCGGCCCGGACGGCGCCACCCGCCCCCAGGTCGCCGGGTCGTACGCGGCCAGGTACGCGTCGAGCGAGTACTCGGGGTCGGCCAGGTCCGCGCAGTCGAGCAGCCGCCCGTCGTCGGACTCGAACCCGTCGATCGCCCCCTTGACATAAATGATCTTCGGAGTGGCGTTGCTCCTGTTGGTGGCGTTGTCGCCGCCGAGCGCCCGGACCAGCTCGCTCCGGGTCCGGACCACGTGCACCTGGTCCGCGGCGGCCGCCGACCCGCCGGTGGTGCCCGGTCCGGCCGCGGCCCAGCCGTCACCGGCCGGCAACGCCTGTCGGCCCAGCAGACGGGCGCCCCAGGACAGTGCATCTCTGCCGTGTGCGTCGGCCGTCGCGGGCGCCGCCACCAGGGCGCCGGAGACCACGAGAAGACCACCGACCAGCGCCGCGGTCAACCTGCTCGATCGCATCGCACTCTCCGCGTCTGTCTACCGTTCGCCGGATCTCGTAATGCTTACGAAATCTCTTCTTATTGAAACGGTAGGTAGAGACGCTTAAAGGTGTCAATGCGTTCTGTTTGCAGATATGTTGCATCGAACGGGGACAATAACGAGGTGCCTCGGCGGCCCAGTGCCGAGTAGAGGCTATTCGGTCCGATTTCTATCGGACGATTGTCCCCGAGATTTGCAGTCCGTCGTCCGTTCTCACGCAGCCGGCCCGGCCGTCACGCATCGCCCGTCTCCCTCTGCACCGCCGTCCGGTGCGGCTTCACCGCCCACGGCACACCCAGTTCCGACAGGAGCGCGCCCTCCGCCGCCGCCCGGCGCAGCGCCGCGTTGACCCCCCGGATCGTCAGTACCCGCTCCGGTCCGACCCCGGTCGCCACCACCCACCCGGCGTCGACCGACGCCGGTTCCGGAGCAGCCGAGATGGCCTGCACCAGGGCGGTGAAGGCCGCCGTACGGGAAAGCGGCGCGATCAGCGGCACGCCCGCCGGATCCGCCCGGTGCGCCAGCAGGTTCTCCAGCAGGTTCACCCGGCCCGGCACCTCGCGCGGCCCCGGGTCACCGGGCAGCGTCAACCGGTCCGTGGGGTATTCCAGCACCGCCCGACCGGCCGAGCCGTGCACGATCACCTCACCGGCGATGAAGTCCTCACCGGCGAGCGTGACCGCCGCCAGCACCGGCAGGCCGCAGCCGAGGGTCGCCCGCAGCGCGGCGGTGTCGTCCACCTCGATCGGTCGGGTCCGGTAGCGCTCCAGCTCGACCTGCGCCGGCCAGTCCGGCGCGGCGCCGTCGACCGCGCCCGACGGCGAGACCGCGCCGGCCGACACCGCCGCCCCGGCCACCGCCAGGCACTGCATCACCGCGTGGGCCAGCGGATTGACGAGTACGCCGTCCAGCGCCGGCCGCCCGTTCAGGCTGCGCCGGCCCGCCCACGGTGCGCGGGCGTAGTAGCCGTCGGTACGTTGCCAGGACGCCACCGTGGAGATCCCGGTGACCCGGCCCAGCCGGCCGTCGGCCACCGCCGAGGTCAGCTCGCGCAGCGCCACCGAGCCGAGCGCCTGGAAACCGATCTGGGCCACCCGGCCGTGCTCGGCCAGCGCGGCGGCCAGGGTGCGGTGCTCGGCCAGCGAGAGCACCGGCGGCTTCTCCAGCAGCAGGTCCGCGCCGGCCCGGATCGCGTCCAACGCGATCGGCAGGTGGGTGTGCGGCGGGGTGCAGATCACCACCACCTCCGGCCGGGTCGCCGCGAGCATCTCGCGATGATCGGTGAAGACGCCCGTACCGGGCGGTACCGGCGCGTCCGGCGCCGCCTCCACCGGGCGTACGTCGACCAGGGCGACCAGTTCCAGCCTCCCGGCGTCGTGCAGCGGGGCGATGATCCGGCGATGCCACATGCCGTGCCCGCTCGCCCCGACCAGTGCCACCCTCGGCGGTACCCCGACTCCGGTCATGCCGCACCTGCCAACGTCTTCTCCACCCCGTGCCGGTCCAGTGCGGTGAGCCACTCGACCACGAGGTCGCGTACCTCGTCGTCGGCGGCCAGTTCCGCCGGGAAGACCTCGGTCAACCCGAAGAGCGCCTGCACCGCCCCGGCCGGCGACTGCTTCCCGGCGGCCAGGGCCGCCCGGATCTGGTCGGCGAGCGGATCGTCCAGCGGCAGCGGCGTACCGTCGTCGGCCCGGCCCTGGGCGAAGCGTATCCAGGCCGCCACCACCAGGGCCGCCCACCGGGGCCGGGCCCCGGCCGCCCGCAGGTCCTCGACGGTGTGCAGCACCCGCTGCGGCAGCTTCTGCGAGCCGTCCATGGCGATCTGGATGGTGCGGTGCCGGAGCACCGGGTTGGCGAAGCGCTCCAGCACCTCCTCGCCGTAGTCGACCACCGAGACGCCGTCCGGCGGGGTGAAGCTCCTCGCCACGTCCTCGGCGATCAGCCGGCGCAGCACCCCGGCCAGGTGCGGGATCTCCAGCGCCTCCGCGATGGTCTCCCGACCGGCCAGCGCACCGAGGTACGCCGTGGCCGAGTGCACCCCGTTCAGCGCCCGGAGCTTGAGGCGTTCCCACGGGCCGGCGTCGTCGGTGAGTACCGCCCCGGCCTGCTCCCAGGCCGGTCGCCCACCCGGGAACCGGTCCTCGATCACCCACTGCCGGTACGGCTCGGCGGCCAACGCCGCCAGGTCGCTGACCCCGAGCGCCGCCTCCGCGTCGGCCAGGGTCTGCGGGGTGCTCGCCGGCACGATCCGGTCGACCATGGAGCAGGGGAAGCTGACGTTCTCCCGCAACCACTCGGCGATCCGCTCGGAGCGGCCGCCGGCGGCGTCGTCGACCACTCCGAGCGCCTGGCCGACCAGGCTGTGCAGCCGGTCCCCGTTCGACGGCAGGTTGTCGCAGGTCAGCAGGGTGATCGGCCCGGCATCGGCGACCGCGCGGGCCAGCAGGCCCCGGACCAGCAGGCCGGGCACCGTCTGCGGGGGCCGGTCGGTGGTCAGGTCGGCCAGCACCGCCTCGTCCGGCCGGAGCCGCCCGGTCGCCGGGTCGAGCTGGTACGCCTTCTCGGTCACCGTCAGCGTCACCACCCGGATCGCCGGGTCGGCCAGCAGCGCGACGATCGCCGCCGGGTCACTGGCCGCGTGCCGGACCTCGGCGAGCGCCCCGACCACCCGGGTCTGGTTGCCCGCCCCGGAGCTGCTGGTGACGCTGAACAGGCAGTCCTGGGCGGCGAGCTTGGTCACCATATCGGTGCTGCGCGGCGCCACCCCGACGATTCCCCAGTCACCACCGGCCGCCGCGAGCGCCTCCTCGGTGTAGACCGCCTGGTGGGCCCGGTGGAACGCGCCCAGCCCGAGGTGCACGATCCCGGCCGGTACCGCACCGGGCCGGACCAGCGGGCGGCTCGACTCCGGCAACTTGCGCAGTGCGCCGAGGCCCAGCCGCGACGCGCCGACGGTCACGCCCATACCGGGCCGTCCGGGAAGGAGTACTCGGCGATCGAGTCCGGCTTCATCGTGGAGCTGTAACCGGGCTGTTCCGGCAGCAGGTAGCGGCCGCCCCGGGTGCGTACCGGGTCGACGAAGTGCTCGTGCAGGTGGTCGACGTACTCGACCATCCGGCCGTCCAGTGAGGTGCCGACCCGCAGGTAGTCGAAGATCGCCAGGTGCTGGACGTACTCGCAGAGGCCGACGCCGCCGGCGTGCGGGCAGATCGGCACGCCGAACTTCGCCGCCATCAGCATCACCGAGAGCACCTCGTTGACCCCGCCGATCCGGCAGGCGTCGATCTGGCAGACCCCGATCGCCTCGGCCTGCATGAGCTGCTTGAAGATGACCCGGTTCGCCGCCACCTCGCCGGTGGCGACCCGGCAGCGCCCACCGGAGAGCCCGGTCACCGCCTCGGCGATCCGGGCGTGCCCGAGTACGTCGTCGGCGTGCGTCGGCTCCTCGATCCAGTACGGGTCGAACTCGACCAGCCTGGACATGTTCTCGATCGCCTCGTCGACGTCCCAGACCTGGTTCGCGTCCATCATCAGCAGCGCGTCCGGGCCGATCTCCTCGCGGATGATCCGCGCCCGGCGTACGTCGTCGTCGACCGGTCCGCCGACCTTCATCTTCATCGCCCGCCACCCTTGGGCGTACGCCTCGCGGGTCAGCGCCCGGACCTTCTCGTCCGGATACCCGAGCCACCCCACCGACGTCGTGTACGACGGAAAACCGTCCCGTTCCAGCTCGGCCAGCCGGTCGGCGAGGCCGACCTGTCCCTTGTCCAGGATGGCGACGGCCTCGGCCGGGTTGATCGCGTCGATGATGTGGTGGAAATCGACGTTGCGGACGAGTTCCTCGCTCGGCATCTCGGCGAGCAGCCGCCACAGCGGCTTCCCCTCCAGCTTGGCCCGCAGGTCCCATACCGCGTTGACCAGGGCGCCGGTCGCCATGTGGATGACGCCCTTCTCCGGCCCCAGCCAGCGCAGCTGCACGTCGGCGCTGAGCGACCGCCAGAACTCCACCGGCTCGGCGACGATCTCCGCCATGGTCTTCCCGACCACGTGGTGGGCCAGCGCCCGGATGGCGGCGCAGGTCAGCTCGTTACCCCGGCCGTTGGTGAAGGTGAACCCGGCCCCGAAGGTCCCGTCCGGCGCGTCCGTGCGCAACTCGACGTAGCTGGCCGAGTAGTCGCCCCGGTTGATCGCGTCCGAGCCGTCCCCGGCCGCCGCCGTCGGAAACCGTACGTCGTGCACGTCGACGCCGGTGATGGTAACCGTCACTGTGTTTGCCTTTCGTTCCCGACTGCGGGACTCACTCGCTGCGCTCGCTCATTCCTCGCGCTCACCGGGTCGGATCCCCGAGCTTGAAAACCTTCTTGGGCAGGTGGTAGGCGAGGTCGACGATGGTCTCGGCCGCCTCGTCAGCCGGCAGCCGGTGCTCGGCGACGAGCCGGGCCAGGAAGCCGGCGTCGATCCGCCGGGCCACGTCGTGGCGTACCGGGATGGAGCAGAACGCCCGGGTGTCGTCGACGAACCCGGCGGTGTTGTAGAAGCCTGCGGTCTCGGTGACCGCCTCGCGGAACCGGCGCAGCACCTCCGGCGAGTCCAGGAACCACCAGGGCGCGCCGAGGTAGAGCGCCGCGTAGCCGCCGGCCAGCGGGGCCAGCTCCCGGGTGAAGGTGTACTCGTCCAGCGTGTAGACGACCAGCCGCAGCCGGGGATCGTTGCCGTACGCGTCCAGCAGCGGGGTGAGCGCGTGCAGGTACTCGGTGGCCTGCGGGATGTCGCCGCCGACGTCCCGGCCGTGCTTGGCGTAGAGCCAGCGGTTGTGGTTGCGTACCGATCCGGGGTGCAGCTGCATCACCAGGCCGTCCTCGATGGACATCCGGGCGAACTCGACCAGCATGTGCGCCCGGAACGCCTCGGCGTCGGAGGCGGTGGCCTCGCCGCGCAGTCCGCGCTCGTAGAGGGCGCCCGCCTCCGCCTCGGTCAGCCGCAGGGTCAGCGCGGTCGGGTGGCCGTGGTCGGTGGAGGTCGCCCCGGCGGCGATGAACGCCTCGCGGCGGCTGCGCAGCGCGGCGAGGTAGCCGGGGTACCGGCCGGTGTCCTCCCCGGTGATCTCGCCGAGCCGGGCGACGTTGCCGGCCCAGCCGTCGAACTCCATGTCGACGACGTTGTCCGGCCGGAAGGTAGTGATCACCCGACCGCCGGGCCCGCCCCAGCCGTCGGCGGCGAGCTTGGCGTGCCGGCCCAGCTCGTCCAGTGGCGACTCGGTGGTGGCCAGTACCTCGATGTTGAAGCGTTCGAAGAGTGCCCGGGGCCGGAACTCCGGCTGGCCGAGCTGCGCCGCGATAGCGTCGTAGATCTCGTCGGCGGTCTCCGGGGAGAGTCGGGTCTCGATTCCGAAAACGTTCCGGAAGGTCTCCTCCAGCCAGAGCCGGCTCGGGGTGCCCCGGAACAGGTGCCAGTGCGCGGCGAAGCGCCGCCAGATGGTCCGCCCGTCCGTCTCCACCGGCTCGCCGTCCACCGCCGGTACGCCCAGCTCGGCCGGGGTGACGCCCTGGCTGAGCAGCATCCGGGTCAGGTAGTGGTCCGGCACGATGATCAGCCGTGCCGGGTCCGGGAAGGCGACGTCGTCGGCGAGGATGCCGGGGTCCACGTGCCCGTGCGGCGAGATCAGCGGCCGGTCCCGGACCAGCGCGTACAGCTCGCGGGCGATGGCCCGCTGGCTGGGCTCGGACGGGAAGAGCAGGTCGGGCCGGTCGGACGGTGCGGACACGGGCAAACTCCTCGCGGGTCAGAACTGTAAGGAAGGGCCCCTTCTTATCGTTTTCCGTTGTAGAAGGGCCCCTTCCTTGCAGCCGGGTCAGGGGATGGTTAGCAGTTCGGCGACGCGGACCGGCTGCCCGGTTTCGAAGGATCGGTTCGCGGCCAGGCCGGTGAGCAGGGCGAGTGCGCCGTCCTGGGCGGTGGCGGCCCGGTCCATCGGGTCGGTGTGGCCGCCGAAGAGGACCGCGGTCATCCGGGCGTCCGCGCCGCCGTGTCCGGTACGGGTGTAGCCGGAGACCGGTACCTCCCGGGGCTGCTCCCAGAACGGCCGCAGCGTGATCTTCGCCCAGCCCTCCTCCACGGCGGCCTGTACGCCGTGCAGCGCGGCGCCCTTCAGCTCGCCGGCCGCCTGCGGGCTGACGAAGTCGCTCTCCACCACCTCGAGTTCGAGCCGCCCCTTGCTGCCGTTGAACATCACCCGGTAGCCCTCCCAGGGTGCGTACGCGGTCAGGTGGTAGGTCATGGTGGCACCGCTGTCGTACTGCGCCAGCACCGACATGTCGTCCTCGATGGTCACCCCGGGCGCGAAGACGTTCTGGTCGCGGTGGTAGCCGTCCTCGGCCTCCGCCTCCAGGTAGAGCGCCCGCAGCCGGGGGTGGTCGGCCAGGTGCAGCGCGAACGGGTCGTCGGCGGCGGCCCGCGAGCCGTGCGCCCGGTCGTACGGGCGGGCGTAGCCGTGCCGCTTGCCGGCCACGTCGCCGTAGAAGAAGAGCCGGCCGGCGGCGTAGACCTGCACCGGCCTGGCGTCCAGCCACCAGTTGACCAGGTCGAAGTGGTGACTGGCCTTGTGCACCATCAGCCCGCCGGAGTTGGCCTTGTCCCGGTGCCAGCGCCGGAAGTAGTCGGCACCGTGGCGTACGTCGAGCAGCCACTCGAAGTGCACGGAGCCGATCTCGCCGATGGCGCCCTCGGCGAGCACCTCCCGGACCTTCTCGTGCAATGGGTTGTAGCGATAGTTGAAGGCGACCGAAACTTTCCGGCCGGTTTCCGCAACGGCGCGCAGGATCCGCTCGCACCGGGGCACGTCGGTGGTCATCGGCTTCTCGGTGATCACGTCGCAGCCGGCCCGCAGCGCGGCGACGATGTACTCGTCGTGCGTCCGGTCCACGGTGGTCACCAGCACCACGTCGACCCGTTCCTTCTCCAGCATGCTGGAGAATTCGCTGGCCAGGTAGGTCGGCACCGGCTCGAAGTCGAGTTCCGCGAGCCAGCCGTTGTGCGCGTTCATCCGGGCCGGGTTGACGTCGGCGAAGGCGACGAGTTCGGCCGTGTTCGGGTGGTCCAGCACCAGGGCGCGGACGAACATCTCCGCGCGCGCGCCCGTGCCGACCAGGGCGAAACGCTGCCTTCCCGGGGTTACCGTCATCCCAGCTCGCCTCCGTTGGCTGCAAAGGTTTGCAGGAGAAGTAACCACGCAACCCGGGCACCCGTCAACGGCAGGTAGTAAAGCTGCGGCCTATATCCGGATTTGTAACTATGGGAGTGCTCCCATAGCTGCGCACCGCAACAAAGCCGTAACCGAGCCCCGTTGACACCTGAGCAACCGTTTGCATTAATTGGCCAACCAAGTGACGGCAGACACACCGGCAGCCACAGAGAGGACTCGCGTGCCAGCCACCATTCGAGACGTCGCGCGGGCCTCCGGGGTGCACATCTCCACCGTCTCGCGGACGTTCTCGGCCCCACACCTGGTCAACCCGGAGACCCGGAACCGGGTGCTGGCCTGCGCCGAACACCTCGGCTACCGGCCGAACCGGGCCGCCCGGGCACTGATCACCGGGCGCACCCACAACATCGGCCTGATCATCGCCGACATCGCCAACCCGTTCTTCCCGCCGCTGATCAAGGCGGCGGAGAGCCAGGCCCGGCAGCGCGACTACCACATCTTCATCGCCGACACCAACGAGGACCCGGCGGCCGAGGAGGATCTGGTGCACGCCCTGGCCAAGCAGGTCGACGGCGTGCTGCTGTGCAGCCCCCGGATGAGCAACAGCCTGATCGAGCAGCTCAGTCGCGAGGTGCCGCTGGTCGTGATCAACCGCCAGGTCACCGGCCTGCCGGCGGTGGTGATGGACGTCGGCCAGGGCGCCCGGCTCGCCGTCGAACACCTGACCGGGCTCGGACACCGCGACCTCGCCCTGCTCGGCGGGCCACGCGGCTCGTGGACCAACCGGGAGATCCGCCGGGCGGCCACCGCCGCCGCCCGGGCCGCGGACGCCTCGCTGACCGTGCTCGGCCCCAACCCGCCCACCGAGGGCGGCGGCATCGCCATGGCCGAACAGGTACGCCGCAGCGGCGCCACCGCCGTACTCGCCTACAACGACCTGATGGCCATCGGCCTGATGGAAGGGCTGGACTCACTCGGGCTACGGGTGCCCCGGGACATCAGCGTGGTCGGCATCGACGACATCGCGCTGAGCCGGCTCACCCGACCCAAATTGACGACGGTGGCCACGCCAACCGCGGCCGCCGGCCGGACGGCCGTCGACATGCTCCTGCAACACGACGGTTCCGCCTCCGCCCGCGCCGGTCGCGGCGGTGGACGGACCAGCACCACCGACGACCGTCGCACCACCGCACAGGTAAGCCTGCAGACCGAATTGGTCATCCGCGACTCGACGGGTGTCGGTCCGGCGGCTTCGGCCGACCGGCCCGGAACGGCGGCAGCAGCCGACCGTCCGGGCGCGGCATCTCCTGCTCGCCCGGGCCCGCACGGCCATCCGGTCCCGGGCGACGTGACCGCGGCCACCCCCGAAAGTGTCGCCTCCTAACGCCAAGGAGTGAGCGAAATGCACCCCGCCACACCCCCGAGGGCAAACGTGCCTGCCGCGCGTAGCCGCCGTACCCTGCACCGTCGAGGCCTGCTCCGGCTCACCGCCGCGATGGTCGCCCTTCCCCTCGTGCTCGGCGCCACCGCCTGCGGCGGCGGCGAGGAGGCGAGTACCGACCCGAACGCCAAGGTCGAACTCTCGATCTTCTGGTGGGGCGGGGAGGCGCGCGCCAAGCTCACCGAGGAGGCCCTGGCGCTCTACACCGCCAAGCACCCCAACGTGACGTTCAAGAAGACCTGGCAGGCCAACCAGGGGTACTTCGACAAGCTCGCCACGTTGACCGCCGGCGGCGACGCCCCGGACATCTTCCAGATCGACGACAACTACCTGACCGAGTACGCGTCCCGGAACACCACGCTGGACCTGAACAAGTACAAGGACGAGGGGAAGCTCGACGTCTCCAAGTTCCCGAAGAGCCTCTACGAGTACGGCGTGGTGGACGGCAAGTTCGCCGGGGTCGCGTTCGGGGAGAACACCCAGGGCCTGGTCTACAACAAGTCGCTGCTCCAGAAGCACGGCCTGCCGGAGCCGACCATCGGGATGACCTGGGAGGCGTTCATCGCCTGGGCGGCGAACGCCAGCAAGGTCACCAAGGTCCCCGGCACGATGGACCCGAGCGCCGACTACAAGGCGTTCTGGGTCTGGCTGCGCCAGCAGGGCAAGGACCTCTACAAGGGCAAGGAGCTCGGCTTCACCGCCGACGACGTGACCAAGTGGTTCGAGCTGTGGAAGGGCGCCCGCGACCAGGGGGCAACCCCGACCCCGGACGTGATCCACGAGGGCAACGCCACCGACATCACCAAGCAGCTCGTGGTGACCGGCAAGGCGGGTACCTCGTTCGTCTGGGCCAACCAGATGCCGGAGCTGAAGAAGAACACCAAGGACGAGCTGGGCGTCGTCTCCTACCCGGGTGACCCGAGCGCGCAGTGGGCCCGGGCCTCGATGTACTTCTCGGTCTTCGGCAAGACCAAGCACCCGGACGTCGCGGTTGACGTGATCAACTTCCTGGCCAACGACCCGGAGGCCGGCAAGATCCTCGGCACCGACCGTGGCCTGCCGTCCAACCTGGACGTCCGCAAGGCCGTCAGCGACTCGGTGACCGACCCCGCGATGAAGCAGTCGATCCAGGTCGAGAACGAACTCGGCACAAAGTTCGGCCCGTCCCCGCAGGTGCCGCTGAAGGGGCACAGCAAGGTCCGGTCCGAGCTGATCAAGTTCGCCGAGGAGGTCCAGTACGCGCGGCAGACCCCGGCCCAGGCCGCCGCCGCCTACTACGAGGCCGCCAAGGCAGCGATCGCGTAGCGCGGTCACACGTTCGGAGAGGAGTTGGCTCGTGGCGTTGACCACGGCGCCCAACCCGACTCCGCCGGCCAGGGAAACCGTCCGGGCCTCCGCCAAGTCGCGGAGGCCCGGTCGGACCCGGCACGGCGAGGGTCTGGCCGGCTACGTCTTCCTGTCGCCCTGGCTGATCGGCCTGATGGCCGTCACGGCGATTCCCATGCTGCTGTCGCTCTATCTCAGCTTCACCAACTACGACATCCTGACCGACCTGTCGGACGTCGAGTGGGTGGGGCTGGCGAACTACGAGCGGATGTTCACCGCCGACCCGTCGTACTGGCACGCGGTGCAGGTGACGCTCTCGTTCGGGCTGATCGCCGTACCGCTGAAGCTGGCCGCGGCGCTCGGGGTGGCGCTGCTGCTCAACCGCGCCTGGCGCGGAGTCGGGCTGTTCCGGGGTCTCTTCTACCTGCCGTCGCTGCTCGGCGGCAGCGTGGCGCTGGCGATCGTCTGGGTCAGCATGTTCAACCGGGACGGCGCGTTCAACTCGTTCCTCAGCCTCTTCGGCATCGAGGGCAAGCCCTGGGTCAACGACCCGGACTGGTCCCTGGAGACCCTGATGGTGCTCGCCATCTGGCAGTTCGGCGCACCGATGGTGATCTTCCTGGCCGGGCTGAAGCAGGTGCCGACCGAGCTGTACGAGGCGGCGGCGGTCGACGGCGCCAACAAGCTCCGGCAGTTCGTCAACATCACGCTGCCGATGCTCTCCCCGGTGATCTTCTTCAACCTGGTACTGGAGACGATCAACGGCTTCCAGGGCTTCACCGCGGCGTTCGTGCTCAGCAACGGCACCGGCGGACCGGTCGACTCCACCCTGATGTACACGCTGAACCTCTACATCACCGGCTTCACCGAGCTGGAGATGGGCTACGCCTCCGCGATGGCCTGGGTCTTCCTGGTCGCGATCGCCCTGATCACCGTGGTCTTCTTCAGCACCGGCCGGTTCTGGGTGCACTACTCGGACGGAGACGGAAACTGATGGTCGCCCAGACTCCGACCCTGCCCCGCCCCGGCGGCCGGGCGACCGCCCGCCGTCGCCCGGGCGGCGCCGGCCGGCAGGCCGTCCGGCTGCTGATCCTGATCGCGATCCTCGCGGTGGTGCTCTATCCGCTCTTCTGGATGATCGGCACCTCGTTCAAGTCGCAGGAGGAGATCGTCAGCAACATCGGGCTGCTCCCCCGCGAGTTCACCCCGGGCAACTTCACCGACGGCTGGACCAACTTCGACGTCAACTTCGGCCGGTTCTTCTTCAACAGCGCGGTGGTCAGCCTGCTCACCGTGGTCGGCAACGGCATCTCCTGCCTGCTCGCCGCCTACGCCTTCGCGCGGCTGCGGTTCCGGCTGCGCGGGCTCTGGTTCGCCGTCATGATCGGGACGCTGCTGCTCCCCGGGCACGTACTGATCGTGCCGCAGTACATCCTGTTCCAGAAGACCGGGATGGTCGGTGCCGCCTGGCCGTACCTGCCGCTGGTGCTGCCGCAGTTCCTCGCCACCGAGGCGTTCTTCGTCTTCCTGATGGTGCAGTTCATGCGGGGCATACCGCGCGAACTGGACGAGGCGGCCAAGATCGACGGCGCCAGCTCGTACGGTATCTTCCGGCACGTGATCCTGCCGCTGAGCCGACCCGCGCTGGTCACCACGGCGATCTTCTCGTTCATCTGGACCTGGAACGACTTCTTCCGGCAACTGGTCTACCTCTCCGACCTGGAGGACTACACCGTGCCGGTGGCGCTGACCCTCTTCATCGACTCGACCAGCCAGAGCGCGGTCGGCCCGATGTTCGCGATGTCGCTGCTCTCGCTGCTGCCGGTCTTCCTCTTCTTCATCGCCTTCCAGCGGATGCTGGTCGAGGGCATCAACACCAGCGGGCTGAAAGGATGAGCCGGAGGGTCACGGCGGGGTGGTGTCGTGGTTAGCGCAGAGAGGTGCGGGTGACGAGCATGGCTGAGGGCCCGCGTCGGGCACCGGAGAAGGGACCGGCCTGGCCGGAGGAGCCGCTGCCGGCGGCGACCCGACCGGACTGGCGGGAGACCCTGCGTACCGCGAGCGACCTGGCGCTGCTCGGCATCGTCGTCACCCTCGCCTCGCTGCCGGTGGTCACCGCGGGCGCCGCGGTCGCCACCGGCAGCGCCGCGCTGCACACCTCCATCGAGACCGGGAGCTGGCCGGGGGTACGCCCGGTGCTGCGCGACTTCCGCCGGGCCGTACTCCCCGGCATCCTGCCCAGCCTGCTCGCCGGGATCACCGCCGTCGTACTCGCGGTGAACCTGCTCGCGCTGACCCGGGGTGTCGTACCGGGCGGCGCGGTGCTGGTCGCGGTCACCGCCGCACTGGCGGCGGCGGCCGGCGGCTTCGCCGGGCTGACCGTGGTACGCCTCGGCCAGCGGGGCGGCCGGGGCTGGCGGGACGCGCTCCGGGAGGCGTCCCGGACCGTCCGGGACCACCCGGCGACCCTGCTCGGCACCGCCGGCACCGTCGCGCTGGCGACCCTGCTCTGCGTGCTCATCCTCCCCCCGCTGACCCCGATCCTGGTCGGCTACACCCTCTTCGGGCTGCACGCCACCACCCGCCGACTCGGCCGGGCACCGGCCACCGGTTGACCCGCGCCGCCCGGTTTGACCCGCGCGCCGCCCGGTGCCGACGGAGTCGACGCACGGGCGGCCGTCGAGCACCAGCGCCGGCGAGCACCAGCGCCGGCGGGCCCGGCGAGCGGTCAGGACTGCTCGGTGTCGAGCTGCTGGACGGGCGTGAAGCGTACCGGCAGCGACGCCGGACCACGGGTCCACGCCGAGTCGACCGGCGCCACCTCTTCGGCCGGAATCGCCAACCGGACCCCCGGCAGCCGGTGCAGGGCGGTCTCGACGGCGGTACGGACGATCAGCCGGGCCGGAAGCCGCGCCGGGCAGGAGTGCGGACCGACACCCCAGGCGAGATGCGCCCGGTTGCCGACCTCGCTGAACGTCTGACCCCCGGTGTGGATCCGGGGATCGGCGTTGGCGGCGGCCAGCCCGAGGATCAGCGCGTCGCCGCGCCGGATCGGCTGCCCAGCCAGTTCGGTGTCCTTCAGCGCATACCGGGCCGCCACGTTCGTGAAGGGCGGATCCCGCCACAGCACCTCGTCCAGCGCGTCGTCCACGCCGAGCCGGCCGCCCCGGAGGCGCCCGCCGAACCGCTCGTCGGTCAGCATCAGCCGCAGGGTCTGGCTGATCCAGTTGATGGCGTTCTCGTTCGCACCCACGATCAGCAGCAGGACCGTGTCGTAGATCTCCGCGTCACTGCGCAGGTTCGGATGGCCGGCGAGGAAACTGGTCAGGTCCTTCGTCGGCGCCACCCGGCGCGCCGCGACCGCCTCGGCGATCAGCCCCACCACCCGCTCCCGGGCGGCCGCCGCGTCGCCCTGCCAGGAGTACAACTCCAGCAACCCCCGGTAGAGGGCACGACCCTGGGCGGCGTCCATACCGAAGACGTCGGCCATGGCGAGCACCGGGATGACCGCGGCGTAGTCGGCGACCAGGTCCGCCTCGCCCCGGCCGGCGAAGTCGGCGATCACCTCGGTGCAGAGGGCCGCCACGGCACGCCGCATCTGCCGCTGGTCGATCCGGCCGAGCCCGCCGTCGATCGGGGCACGCAGCCGCCGGTGCCGCTCGCCGTCGGTGAAGAAGGCATTGTCGTACGGCGACATCATCGCCCGGACCTGCGAGTCCGGCGCGAGCCTGTTCTCCTGGTACACCGACCAGTTCGCCGGGTCGGCGGAGAAAGCCTGCTCCTGCCGGGCGACCGTCAGGATCTCCTGGTAGCCCAGGACCAGCCAGCCGTTGATCCCCGGTTCGAGTTCGACCGGCGCGACCGGGCCGTACTCCTCCCGCAGCTTCTGGAAGACATGTCGCGGCTCCGGACACATCGTCGTGGAGACCAGCGGCGTCAGTCCGGTCATCTCGTCGAGGGAGGTGGGAGCGCCCGGCTCCCGGCGGAAGATCGCGGCTGTCACGAGACCACCTTCTGGGGAGCCGGAGTGTTCTGGGCCGGAGCCGAGCCGCCGGCGAGATCGACGGCGTACTCGACAAGAGTCGTCAACGCGTTCAGCACCGAGGCCCGGTCGCGGGCGTCGCAGTCCACGATCGGCGTCTCCGGCAGCAGGTCCAACGCGGTACGCAGTTCCTCGACGCCGTGCCGGACCGTGTCCGGGAAGTGGTTCACCGCCACGACGAACGGCATCTGGGCGCCGATCTCCAACTGGTCGAAGACCTCGAAACTGGCCTCCAGCCGACCGGGTCTGGTGTCGACCAGCACCAACACACCGGCGGCACCGGTGGCCAGCCCGTCCCACAGGTCCCAGAACCGCCGCTGTCCGGGCGTACCGAACAGGTACAGCGCCAGCGTCGGGTTGAGGGTGATCCGCCCGAAGTCCATCGCCACCGTCGTGGTGCGCTTGCCTTCCAGGCCGGTGAGGTCGTCCACCCCCTCGCTGACCTGGGTCAGGGTCTCCTCGGTCCGGAGCGGGGTGATCTCGCTGACCGAGCCGATCAGGGTGGTCTTGCCGACTCCGAAGCTGCCGACCACGAGGATCTTCACCGACTTGGTCACGCTGCCGGGCAGGTACCCGTCAGAGGGCACGGAGTCCATTCAGCACCTCTTGCAGTAGTTCCCGGGAGGGTTGGGCGGTATCCGGGCTGCCGGCCCGTGCGGTCAGGTGGCCGGAGTCGACCAGGTCGCTCGCCAGCACGCGTACGACGCTCACCGGCAACTCCAGCCGGGCGGCGACCTCGACGAGCGAGAGCAGCCCACGGCACATCGCCAGCAGGGCGCGCTCCTGACGACCGGCCTGTAGCGGTAGCGACGGCGCCGGATCCGTCGCGATCAGCAGGGTGTCCACGCTGATCGTGTTGCGCGACGGCCGGGCCCGGCCCTTGGTGAGCACGTACGGCCGCAGCGCCGAGTCGCGGTATCCGCGGCTCCGGTCGTCAGGAGAGATCATCCAGGCTCCCCGGTCCGATCAGTCATGTTCCGGCCCCCGGTACCGCTCCGACGCCGTGCCGGGCCGTGGTGGCGAGGTTGCGCTCGCCGATCTTGTTGACCTGGGCCTGCATCTGGTGGGCGATGAGTGCCGGGTCGACAGCCGGTTCGGTCACCACCGCCAGGTGCGAGCCGTCCCCGGCCCGCCGGACGAAGAGGTAACCGCCGTCGAACTCGATCAGCAGCGAACGAAGGGACCGCCCGCCGGAGCCGAACTCCCGGCCCACGCTCCGACCCAGCGACTGCAACCCGGAGCAGGCGGCGGCGAGCCGGTCGGCGACGTCCTGCTCGGTGTGCTCGGACCGGACCATCGCCAGACCGTCGGCGGAGAGCACCACCGCGTGCCGGACGTACGGCACCGAGACCACCTCGGCCAGCATCCAGCTCTGGTCTTGCTGCGCGCTCATCGTTCGTCATCCTCCGTGGTTGTCGGCGGTCAGTGGGAGCCCTCCGGGCCAGGCCCGGCCCCGGTCTGGCCGCCGGAGAGAAAGGCGCCCATCCAGGAACCGGCCTGCTCCGGCGTCGGCTCCGGGGCCGACACCACCGGCTCCGCCGCTTCGGGGGCGGCCGACACCGCCTCGCCCCGACGCGACCGCCGACGCGGCAGCGTCGCACCGGAGGCCGGGTCGACCGGCTCCGCCTCGACCGGCCTCGGCCCCGGCTCCGACCCCGATGCCGGTTCCGGTGCCACGGCCGGCGCCGCCACCGCGACGGGCGGGCGCATCACGACCGCCTCCGGCGGGTCCACCGTCTCCACGACCTTCGACGGGATCAGCACCACGGCCCGCAGCCCACCGTACGGCGACTCGCTCAGATCCGCCCGGAAGCCGTGCCGGCGTACGTAGTGGCCGACGACGGCGAGCCCGGTCTGCGGAATCTCACCCAGCTCACCCAGGCCGACCGCACGTCGCCCGGAGACCGTCTCCCGGGCCTGCTCCAACCGGTGGTCGTCCATCCCGATGCCGCCGTCGTCGATCTCGATCACCGCACCGCGCTGCACCCGCCGCACCGTCACCGGCACGCTGGTGGCCGGCGGCGACGACTGGGTGGCGTTGGCCAGCAGCTCCGCCACCAGGTGGATGACCGGCTCCACCACCTCGGCGGCGACCGCCACGTCCTGGTCGCCGGAGACCTCGACCCGCTGGTACGCCAGGATCCGGGCCGAGGCGGCGCGCACCACGTCCACCATGGCCAGCGGTTCCTGCCACTGCTGCCCGGGCCACTCTCCACAGAGCACTGCGAGGCTCTGCGCGTGCCGGGCCTGCTGCGCGGCGGCGTGGTCCACCCGCATGCTGGACTCCACCACGTCCGGATCGTGCTGATGCCGCTCGGCCATCAGTGAAACCTGCTCCTGGATGGAGTGTGCCGCCGTCTGTACCCGTCGGGAGAGCGCCACCACCGCGAGCCGCAACGACTCCTCGCGCTCGTCCGACCGCTTCAACGCGCTGGTCGCCTCGGCGAGGATGCCGTCGACCAGGCCCGCCGTCCGGTCGCCCAGCAGCGGGTCGCGCGGGGTGGACGGCACCGGCGAACCGGCCAGCACCGCCGGGAGCCGGACCCGGAGCAGGTGTTCGAGGGCGCTCTCCACCGCCGCCGACCGGGCCTCGGCCCGGTCCCGCCACTGCGCCTCACGCTCCACCAACTGCTGCTGGTGGCTGCGCACCTGACGCTCGAACTCCCGCTCACGCGCGTCGAGCGCGGCCCAGGCGGCCCGCTGCCGGCGCCGGAGCACCGCCAGCAGCACCAGCGTCAGCCCGGCGGCCGTCGCCGCCAGCCCGGTGGCCGCCCACCGCTGCGGGTCGGTGTCGAGCACGGCGGCACCCACGGCCGCCGCGCCAGCCAGGACGGTGAGGAAAGAGGTGGCCAGCCACACCGAGCGGCCACCGGGCGAGGGACGACCCGACGATTCAAGAGGTGTCATGTTCACCTTCGAGCGGAAGATCCGGGCAGGACGGAGCCCCAAACCGCAGTTCAGGCACGTGGTGGATGAGGATGGTACCCGATCAGAACGGGGTGATCGCCCCCCTGAGTGGACAGATCTCGCTGCCCGGGAGCGCCGACGCCGCGGCGGCCGCCACCGCGCCGGACGGTGGGCGCCCGCCCGTGGTCAGTCCGCGCAGGTCGGGGCCGGGGACCCAGGGGTGGTCATCGCGGCCGGCAGCCGGGTCCGGTCGCTCAGCACCGCGCAACTGATCTGCTCGGCGGTGACCTCGGTGGCGATCATCGTGGCCCCGTGCATCAGCGCACGGTTGAGGTTCGCTCCGGTCAGCCGGGCGTCGGTCAGGTCGATGTCGACCAGGTTGGCACCGACCAGCCTGGTCCGGACCAGCTCCGCGCCGGGCGCGGTCACGGAGCCGAGGTACGCGTCGCTGAGGTTCGCCCCGGTCAGATCGGCGGCGGTCAGGTTGGTGGCGTCGAGCCGGGCGCCGCGCAGGTCCGCGCCGACCAGTACCGCACCGGTCAGCCCGGTCCCGTCCAGCGTCGCACCGACCAGCACGGCACCGGCCAGCGTCGCCCGGTCGAGCATCGCCATGTTGACCCGCGCCTCGGTCAGATCCGCGCCGTGCAGCCGGGCCTCCCGCAGGCTGACCCGGTCGAGTACGGCACCGCGCAGGTCGGCGTCGCCGAGGTCGACCCGGTCGAGTTGGGCGCCGGTCAGGTCGGCCCCGTCGAGCCGGGCGCCCGTCAGGAGCGCCCCGGTCAGCCGCGCCCGTACCAGGGACGCCCCGGTCAGCACCGCCCCGGTCAGGTCCACCCGGTCACCGGGGCGGTCCCAGCGGGCGTCCCGCCGGCCCAGCACGGTCAACGCCGCCTGTACGTCCACCCCGGGCCGCCGCCCCGCACCCGCCGGCCGCCCTGCGGAGCCCTCCACCGCACCGGCCGCGTCCACCTGCGACTGTCGACGCACGAAGGTGGCGAGCACCGAGGTGACGGTCGGCTGCTCGACCGGCGCCTTCCGGAGCAGGCTCTCCAGCGCGTGTACGCCACCGGCCCGTACCACCTCGGACGGGTCGGCGAGCAGCTCGACCGCGGCGGTGAACCGCAGGACCGGGTCGGGCCCCGGGTCGCGGCCGGCCGTACGCAGCGCCGCACCGGCCAGCAGCGTCGCCACCGCGCTGAGCACCAGCGCGGGTACCCCGAGCAGCAGGACCGACCGCCGGATCGGCTGGATGTCCATGGACGTAGTTTGCCGCCGACGACCGGCCCGGGCCAGCCGGCGACGACGGGAAGTTGGCGTGCGCTATCCGGCGGTGAAGCGGGCCACGACGAACTCGGAGCGGGCGCCGCAGACGATGACCGAGCTGTTCCAGGAACAGGAGGCGGCGACCACCTGCTTGAGCTGGCCGAGTTCGGTCAGCTTGCCGGATTCGGCGACCACTCCGGCGACGCTGGCGTCCTGACTGTACGGTGTCGGCGCCTCGGCGAAGACCAGCAGGTTGCCCCCGTCGACCCGGACGGCGAACCCGTCCCGGCTCAGCTTCTCGTCCCCCTCGGCGGAGAAGAGTTTCGCCGCCGGGTCGCTGGAACCGAGCCGGACCAGGGCCCGCTCGCCGACCGGCAGCAGGCCCTGCGCCTGCGGCACCTTCTTCCGCCAGGCGGCCTGCTGGCTGCCGCCCTGGTCGGTCCGGACCGCCAGCAGCTCGGTGCCCTCGGCACCCGACCCGGCGGTCTCCAGCAGACAGACCTGCTGTTCACCGCAGGGCTCCAGGGCGGTCGGCCGGCGGCTCTTGTCCACCGCGTTGTAGATGGTGGTCGGCGCCGCGAGGGACGCCAGGTCGTACCGGGCCAGCCCGTAGCCGGCGGTCGACGGGGCGACGAAGAGCTGCCCCTCGTACGCCAACACCTTGTCGTCGGTGTCGGCGGCGTCGGCCCGGGACTTCAACACCTTGCCGTTCGTCACGTCGACCACCCGGATCGAGTCGTCCGCGCCGATCTGCACCAGCCGTGGCTCGTCACCGGGAATGGGCGGGGTCGCCTCCACGGTCGGTGCGCCGGCACCACCCAGCTGCCGGGCCGTCCGCACCGGATAGACGGCGGAGTCGCTGTCGTACTCGCCCTTCGGGTTCGGCAGGTTCCATTCCCGGCCGCTGCGCGCGTTGACCCCGACCAGCGTGTCGGCGGCCTCGTCGAGCACCACGACGTACTCGTCGAAGAGGAAGACCCTGTCGTCGCCCCGGACCTGCCGGCTCCACAGCTTCGCGCCGTTCGCCGGGTCGAGGGCGATCATGACACCCGGGGTACTGCTGCCGATGACCTCCGCCTTGACCAGCAGTACGTCCGGCAGCGCCCTGATCCAGTCCCACCGCTCGGCACCGACGTCCGTGGTGATCCACCGCTCGACCTTCGCCGACCCGGCCGTCAGCACCGCGATGTCCAGCCGCCGGTCGGTCCGCTGGTAGCCGGCGTACGCCCGCTCGCCGGCGGTGGCGGTGAAGAGCGCGGACGGGTTCTCCTCGCGGGTGGCGATCCGGCCGACCTCCTGGAACGAGGCGAAGTCGAGGCCGGGATAGGGATCGCGGGTCAGGTAGAGCAGCGTCGCGGCGACCACACCGAGCAACGCGACCAGCGCGGCCGCGCCGATCCAGAGCGCCCGGCGGCGTACCAGGCCGGCCAGCCCAGCCGGTACGGCCCCGCCGGACGACTGCGCCGGTCCGCCGGCCCCGAACGGGGCCGGACTGCCCGGCGGAACCGGCTGACCGGGGTAGCTGGACTGACCCGGCTGACCGGGGTAGTCGGCGCCGGCCGGCGGATAGCCGCCGGCCGCGACCCGGACAGGGGGCACGGCGGCCTCCGCCGCCCCGGCCTCGTACGCCCGGACCTGTCTCGGCACCGCGCTGCCGGCGGCGGCCGGGCTGGTCGGCACCCCGGCGCTGCCGCGGGCCTGCGGTGCCGTCGTGGCCGGGAGTTCGGCGAGCGCACCCTCCGCGACCGGCAACTCCGGCTGCTCGAGCACGGTCGGCGCGATGCCGAGGTCGGCGTGCAGCATCCGGGCCACCAGCGGCACCCGGGAGGAGCCGCCGACCAGGAACAGCCCGGCGAGCTGGTCGTCGCCGAGCCGGCATCCGGCGATCACCGACGCGGCCTCGAAGACACCCCTGCGCAGCAGCGGGGTGACGACACTCTCCAACTCGTCCCGGGTCAGGTGCAGCGCCTGCTCGACGCCGGGTACCGGAACCGGCGCGGCCGCGGCCCGGGACAACATCTCCTTGGCCCCGCGTACGTCGTCCCAGAACTGCCGGCGAGCGCGCCACTGGCCGGCCGTGGCCGGCCGGCACAACTGCTCCCAGATCGGCCCGTGCGCGGCCCGGATCACCCCGCCCAGGTGCTCGACCAGCGCCGCGTCCAGGTCGAGTCCGCCGAGGTCGGCGACGCCGCCCGAGCCGACCACCACGAACCGGGCCCGGCCGTTCCCGTCGGTGCCCTCGTTGCGGACCACCGCGATGTCCAGGGTGCCGCCGCCGAAGTCGAAGACCGCCAGCGCGGACCGGACCGGCACCGGCCGGCGCAGTACGTCGGCGAAGTAGCGGGCGGCGGCGACCGGCTCGGGCACCAGGAGCGTGCCGCCGGACGGCCGGGGCGACCCGTCGGCGCCGGCCGCCACCGGCGGCCAGCCGGCCCGGGCGACGGCGGCGGCCAGGGTGTCCCGGCGGCGGGATCCCCAGGCGGCCGGATAGCTGAGTACGGCCGGCGGCAGGAACCCGACCGCCTCCACCGCAGCGCCGGCCACCGCACCGAGTACGCCGGCCAGCAGGTCGACCGTGGCGATCTCGCGGTCACCGAGGAGTACGGCCGGCTCGTCGATCCGTCGCTTCGGGTTCGGCTCGTAGCGGGCCGGGTCGGCCTGGGCCAGTCGCTGGGCGTCCCGCCCGACGTGTGGTCGTCCGGCGTCGTCGAGGAAGACCCCGGACGGCAGGATCGGCTGCCCGTCGAAGAGCAGCGGCCTGGTCCGGCCGTCGGGCCAGCGCAGTACCGCGACGGTGTGCGAGGTCCCGAGGTCGACCCCGAGCCCGTACCCGTACCCTCCGTCCTGACCCGCCATCACCCGACTCCTCCACCACCCGAGCCGCATGCCCGGCCCCGCATGCTACGTCCCGCCCCCCACCCCACCTCCGCCCGCCCAGGCCGCGATGCCCAGGCAGAAACGGGGGAGGGTCGGGGGAGGGAAGCGGTCAGGCGGCGAGGCGACGGCGGGAGACCTCGGCCAGGGCGACCGCCGCGGCGACGCTGGCGTTGAGCGACTCGACCTCGGAGACCATCGGGATGCTGACCCGCAGGTCACAGGTGGCGCCGACCAGCCGGGACAGGCCGCGCCCCTCGGAGCCGACCACCACCACCAGCGGGCCGACCGCCGCCTCCAGGTCGTAGAGGTCGGTTTCGCCGTCGGCGTCCAGCCCGACCACCAGGAACCCCTCCTGCTGGGCGAGTTTGAGCGCACGGGTCAGGTTGGTGACCTGGCTGACCGGTACCCGGGCGGCCGCGCCGGCACTGGTCCGCCAGGCGGTCGCGGTGATCCCGGCGGCCCGCCGCTCCGGTACGAAGACACCCTGGGCGCCGAACGCGGCCGCCGAGCGGATCACCGCGCCGAGATTGCGCGGGTCGGTGATGCCGTCGAGCGCGACCAGCAGCGGGGAGGGCTGCTCGAGCGCGAGCGCGAGCATGTCCTCGTAGGCCTGGTAGGCGAAGGGCGGCACCTGCACGCCGATCCCCTGGTGCAGCACCCCGCCGGTCATCCGGTCCAGCTCGGCCCGACTGACCTCCAGGATCGCGATGCCCCGGTCGGCGGCGGTCCGGACCGCCTCGTTCACCCGGTCGTCGATGTCGATGCCCTGCGCGACGTAGAGCGCGGTGGCCGGCACCTGCGACCGGAGCGCCTCCACCACCGGATTGCGGCCGACCAGCAGCTCGGCCGCCTCCCGGCCGGGAGCGGAGCGGCGGCCGGGCGCGACCCGGGGACCGGGACGGGGGCCCGGCTTGCCACCCGTACGCCCGGCGGTGGCCGCACCCCGACCGGCGCTGACCGACTTGCGGCCGCCCTTCTTCGTACCGGCGCCGCCGGCACCCCAGGTGGTGTCCTTGCTCCCCGGTAGGCCGACCTTCGGCGCCCGCCCCTCCTCGGCGGCGGCCCGGCGCTCCTTCGCCTGCTTCCAGGCGGTGCGCTGCGGCAACTGCTCGGTGCCGGAGTATGCCTTGTGCCATGGCCGCTCGTCGGCGGGCAGCGTCTTGCCCCGGCCCTTGAGGGCATCCCGGTTCTTGCCTCCGGAGCCCGTGGTGGCGCCCTTCTTGGCGCTGACCCGACGCCCTCTGCGTGGCGAATTTCCGGGCATCAGTCCTGTTCTCCGATCGTCCAACGCGGCCCGTGCGGGGTGTCCTCGACCACCACGCCCGCGTGCTTGAGCTGGTCCCGTACCGAATCGGCGGCGGCCCAGTCCCGGCGGCTGCGGGCCTGTGCCCGCTGCTCCAGGGCCAGCGCCACCAGCGCGTCGACCACGGACCGCAACTGCCCATCCTGCCCCCCGGTGCTCCAGGCCGCGTCGAGGGGGTCGAGACCGAGCACGTCGAGCATGGCACGGACCACGGCGAGCGTGCCCCTGGTCCCGGCGTCGTCCCCGCCGGCCAGGGCGATCTGCCCGTCCCGGACCGTGTCGTGCAGCACCGCGACCGCGGCCGAGGTGTTGAGGTCGTCGTCCAGCGCGGCGCCGAACCCGGCCGGCAGCTCGCCGAGCGCCCCCGCGCCGACCCGTTCCACGGCCCGCCGCACGAAGCCCTCCACCCGGCGGTACGCCACGGCGGACTCGCGCAGCGACTCGTCCGAGTAGTCGATCCGGGACCGGTAGTGCGGGGCGACCAGGTAGTAGCGCAGCTCCACCGGGCGGATCCCGATCGAGGCGACGTGGTCGAGGTCGACCACGTTCCCCAGCGACTTGCTCATCTTGGCCTCGCCGAGGTTGAGCAGGCCGTGGTGCACCCAGTACCGGACGAAGGGCAGGCCGGCGGCGCGGGACTGGGCCTGCTCGTTCTCGTGGTGCGGGAAGGTCAGGTCGAGCCCGCCGCCGTGGATGTCGAACTCGGCGCCGAGGTAGCGCCAGCACATCGCCGAGCACTCGATGTGCCAGCCGGGCCGGCCCGGCCCCCACGGCGACGGCCAGGCCGCGTCCGCCGGCTCCTCCGGCTTGGCGCCCTTCCAGAGCGCGAAGTCGTTGGCGTCCCGCTTGCCCCGTTCGACGACCTCCTCGGCGATCTGGGTCTGGGTGGCGTCGGGGCGCTGACCGGACAGGTCGCCGTATTCGGGGTACGACCGGACGTCGAAGTAGACGTCGCCGGAACCGTCGTCGGCGACGTAGGCGTGCCCGTCGGCGAGCAGCTTCTTGATCAGCTCGTGCATCTCCGGGATGTGCCCGGTCGCCCTCGGCTCGTACGTCGGCGGGAGCACGTTGAGGCTGCGGTAGGCGGCGCCGAGCAGCACCTCGTTGGCGTACGCGATCGACCAGAACGGGCGGCCCTGCTCGACCGCCTTGGTCAGGATCTTGTCGTCGACGTCGGTGACGTTGCGGATGAAGTCCACCTGGAAGCCGCTGCGCAGCAGCCAGCGCCGCAGCACGTCGTAGTTGACCCCACCCCGGAGGTGGCCGATGTGCGGCGGAGACTGGACGGTGAGGCCACACAGGTAGACCCCGACCTTGCCGGCGTGCTTGGGGACGAAGTCCCGCACCGATCGGGTGGCGGTGTCATAGAGGCGTAGCGTCACCGTACAAGGGTACCGACCGATGCCTGCCGGGGCTCACCCCGCGACCACCGCCCGGACCGCCACCGGTCGTGCCCGCTGCCGTACCGGCCGGTGCCGGCCGTACGCTGCCTGGTGTGGCGAGGGTGGCGGGCGGCGCGGCGGCCGGGCCGGCGGAGGAGCCCCCGGGCCGGACCGGCGAGACCGCGCAGACCCTGGACCGGGGACTGCGACTGCTGCACCTGGTCGCCGACGCGCCCGGTGGACTGACCGTGACCGAGGCGGCCGCCCGGCTCGGCGTCGGCCGGGCGGTGGTCTACCGGCTGCTCGGCGCGCTCACCGGGCACGGGTTGGTCCGCCGCGACGCGGGTGGCCGGCTGCGGCTCGGCGCGGGGCTGCTCCAGCTGGCCCGCCGGGCGCAGCCGCTGCTCGCCGACGGGGCGCTGCCGGCGCTGCGCCGGCTGGCCGAGCAGACCGGGGCGACCGCGCACCTGACCGTGGTCGACGGTGCCGAGGGGGTGGCGCTGGCGGTGGTCGAGCCGAGCTGGACGGCATTCCACGTCGCGTACCGGACCGGGGCCCGGCATCCGCTGGGCCGGGGCGCGGCCGGCCGGGCGATCCTGGCCGGGCGGCAGGGCCGGGCCGAGCCGGTGGCGACCAGCGGCGAACTCCAGCCCGGCGCGTACGGCGTGGCCGCACCCGTACTCGGGGTGCCGGGGCTGGAGGCCAGCGTCGGCGTGGTCGCCCTCGCCCCCCTGGACGTGCCGAAGACCGGCGCCCAGGTCCGCACCGCCGCCACCGAGATCGCCGCCGCGCTCGCCTGAGGAAGATCACGCGGGATCCGGGGAGAAGCGGTACCGGCCAGCTCGGGGCGCCACTCTTTCCGGGCAGTCGCCCCCTACCAGCGCTCGAGCACCGCGGGCAGCTCGGCGAGGGAGCGGATCTCCGCGTCGGGGCGCAGCCCGGGCGGGCGGGGGCGGGCGGCCCGGTTGAGCCAGACGGCGCGCAGGCCGGCCGCCTGGGCCGCCTCGACGTCCTTGCCCGGCGAGTCGCCGACGTGCACCACCGAGGACGGCGGCACCCCGGCCGCCGCCACTACCGCGGCGTAGAACTCCGGTGCGGGCTTCTTCGGTACGCCCGCGACGTGCGCGTAGATCTCGAAGGCGAACTCGGCGGCCAGCCCGCACCGGTCCGCCCGGCTGTTGCCGTTGGTGGCGAAGCCGAGCGTGTACGACCGGCGCAGCACGGCGAGCGCCGGCAGGCTGTCGGAGAAGGGGCGGGTCAGCGCGAACCGCCGGGCGAAATACAGCTCGGCGATCGGCTCCAGCTCGGCGGTGAGGCCGGCCCGGGCCAGTGACCGGGCCAGCGCGGCCCGGCGGATCCGGGTCACCGGCTCGGCGGCGTGCTCGGCGAAGACGGCGTCCCAGTCCCCCTCGATCTCCGCCAGGGTGACGGCCCGGGCCGCCGGGGTGAGCCGCCGCATCTCGGCCAGTACGGCCACCAGCGCGCCGGTCACCGCCGGCCGCAGGTCCAGCAGGGTCTCGTCCGCGTCGAAGACGACAGTGCGCACGCCCACGGGTACGAGGGTAGGCGGCGCCGGGCCGGGAACGTCAGGGGTGGGTCATCCGGAGTACGTCCAGCGACTCGTCGAGCTGCTCGGCGGTGAGCCGGCCCGCCTCGACGTGCCCCCGGGCGAGCACCACCTCGCGGATCGACAGCTCCTTGGCCAGCGCCTCCTTGGCGATCGAGGCCGCCTCGTCGTAACCGAGGTAGCGGTTGAGCGGGGTGACCACCGACGGCGACCCCTCGGCGTACGCGAGCGCCACGTCGACGTTCGCGACCAGGCCGACCACGCAGCGGTCGGCGAGCAGCCGGCTGACGTTGGCGAGCAGCCGGATCGACTCCAGTACGTTGCGGGCCAGCACCGGCAGCATCACGTTCAGCTCGAAGTCGCCCTGCGACCCGGCGAAGGCGACGGTGGCGTCGTTGCCGATCACCTGGGCGCAGACCTGCCGGACCGCCTCGCAGACCACCGGGTTGACCTTGCCGGGCATGATCGACGAACCGGGTTGCAGGTCGGGGATCTGCAACTCGCGCAGCCCGGCCCGGGGGCCGGAACCCATCCAGCGGATGTCGTTAGAGATCTTGTAGAGGCCGACCGCGACGGTACGGAGCTGACCGGAGGCCTCGACCAGGCCGTCCCGGGCGCCCTGCGCCTCGAAGTGGTTGCGCGCCTCGGTCAGCGGCAGCCCGGTCATCTCGCGCAGTTTCTCGATCACCTTCGGGGCGAAGCCGGCCGGGGTGTTGATCCCGGTGCCGACGGCGGTACCGCCGAGCGGCAGTTCGGCGAGCCGGGGCAGGCAGCTCTCCAGCCGCTCGATGCCGTACTGGAGCTGGGTGGCGTAGCCGGAGAACTCCTGGCCCAGCGTCACCGGGGTGGCGTCCATCAGGTGGGTCCGCCCCGCCTTCACCACCTCGGCGAACTCGTCCACCTTGGACTCCAGCGCGAACTGGAGGTGCCGCAGCGCCGGCAGCAGGTCGTGCACCACGGCGTGGGTGGCGGCCAGGTGGATGGAGGAGGGGAAGACGTCGTTGCTGGACTGGGCGGCGTTCACGTCGTCGTTCGGGTGCACCTCGCGGCCCAGTTCGCGGGCGGCCAGCGTGGCGATCACCTCGTTCGCGTTCATGTTCGACGAGGTGCCGGAGCCGGTCTGGAAAACGTCGATCGGGAACTCGTCGTCGTAGCCGCCGTCGGCGACGTGCGCGGCCGCGGTGACGATCGCCCCGGCGACGGCCTCGTCGATCACCCCCAGCTCGGCGTTGACCATCGCGGCGGCACCCTTGATCTGGGCCAGTGCCCGGATGTGGGCCGATTCGAGCCCCCGTCCGGAGATCGGGAAGTTCTGCACCGCGCGCTGCGTCTGGGCCCGCCACAGCGCGTCGACGGGCACCTCCACCTCGCCCATCGTGTCGCGTTCGATCCGGTAGCCGGCCGCCTCTGGTGTGGTCACGCGTTCCATCCTGCCTCGACCCGGGCCGGCTCGCAGATGATCGCCGTCACCGATCCGGGCACCGGAACCGCCCGGGGCCGGCGGGCCGGACGGCTCAGCCCAGCTCCCCCAGCCGCCGCCGTACGTCGTGCTGGTCCGGAGAGTCGATCTGGACCAGCAGGGCCAGCGCGCGGGTCCAGTACGACCGGGCGGCCGCCGCATCGCTTTCCCGCAGGCAGCAGGCGAGCCCGTCCAACGCCCGGGCCTGCTCGTACGGCAGTTGGATCTTCGTCGCGCCGAGCAGCGCCTGCCGGTGCAGGTCCAGGGCGGCGGCGGTGTCACCGAGATCGAGCAGGGCCCGGCCGAGCAGGTTCCGGGCCGCGCACTCGCCCGCCCGGTCCCCGGCGTCCCGCATCGCGGCCAGCGCCTCCCGGTGCCGCTGCACCGCCACCTCCGGCCGGCCGCACTGCCGCTCGATGCTGCCGATCTCGTTGAGCAGGTCCGCGACGGCGAACGGGTTCCCCCGGGCCTGCTGGACGCGCAGCGCCACGGACATGTGCCGCAGCGCCCGGTCGCGCTGGCCCAGCCGCCCGTAGACCCCGCCGATCGAGCCGAGGGTGTCCGCCACCATGGCGATCTTGCCGACCTGGCGGGCCATGAAGAGCCGGTTCCGCAGCACCCGCAGCGCGCAGGAGTAGCGGCCGACGGTCAGGTAGACGCTGGCCAGGTTGGTCAGCGCGTTCGGCATCGCGTGCCAGCCCGGTGTCTGCCGGGCCAGCTCCAGCCCGAGTTCGAGGTAGTGCACCGCCTCCCGGGTCCGGCCGAGCATCATCAACGGCAGGCCGAGGTTCACCGTCGCCACCGACCGCCCGGCGATGTCACCCAGCCGCTCCCAGATCGCGATGACCACCCGCAGCGACTCGACAGAGCGCTGGAACTCGCCGCGTCGGAAGTACGCCGAGGTGAGGTAGTTGTGCATGATGGCGATCCCCGCGTCGTCGCCGAGCGCCTCCGCCGCCCGCAGCCCGTCGGTGTGCGTCTGGATCAGCTCGTCCAGGTGGCCGCCGAGATAGAGCTGCCGCCAGTTGGCCCGGGCGAGCTGCCAGGCGTACCGGTGCAGCCCCTCCTGCACCGCCAACTGGACCAGCGCGACCAGGTTGCGCCGCTCCGCCTCCAGCCAGTCCCGCCCGTCCCGGGCCGCGGCGGCGACCAGGTCGGGGCGGGCGGGTTGTCCGGGTACGGCCATCCGCAGGTTTCCGGTCGGTTCGAGCACCTGGCTCACCGAGGCGGCGGTGTGCAGGTAGTAGTCGAGCAGCCCCTGCAACGCCTGCCGCCGCTCGGACTCGCCGCCGACCACGGTGACCAGTTCGGCGGCGTACTCCCGGATGAGGTCGTGCAGCCGGAACCGCCCGGCGTCCACCTCGTCCACCAGGTGTGCGTCGACCAGCTCGTCGAGGTGTTCCCGGGCCGCCCCGAGCGGCAGCTCGGTCAGCGCGGCACAGGCGTACTGGTCGAGTTGCACACCGGGGTGCGCACCGAGCAGCCGGAACGTCCGCTGCACCGGCTCCGGCAACTGGGCGTACGACAGCCCGAAGGCGTCCGCCAGGGTCCGGTGCTCGACGGCGAACTCGGCCAGTACCGGACGGTCCGGGTCGCCGAGCCGCTGGGCGAGGTCCGCCACCCTCCACCGTGCCCGGTGGGCGAGCCGGGCACCGGCCAGCCGGATGGCCAGCGGCAGGTACCCGCAGCGCCGGACCACCTCCTCGGCCGCCGCCGGTTCGGCCCGGACCCGTTCCGGGCCGACGATCCGGGCCAGCAGGTCGACCGCCTCGACCGGCTCCAGCACCGTCAGCGACTGCGCGCGTACCCCGTCCAGCCCCACCAGCCGGCGCCGGCTCGTCACCACCGTGAGGCAGCCGGGTGCGGCCGGCAGCAGCGGCCCGACCTGGGCGGTGCTGGCCGCGTTGTCCAGCACTAGCAGGGCCCGCCGGGTGGCCAGCTCGGTACGCCACAGCGCCAGCCGGTCGTCGAGGTCGGCCGGGATCCGCTCCCCGGGTACCCCGAGTTGCCGCAGCAGCGTGCCGACCGCCGTGCTCGTCGGCAGCGGGCTGTGCGGGCTGTGCCCGTGCAGGTCGACGAAGAGGTGCGCGTCCGGGTACGCGGCGCCGAGCGCCGTCGCCAGGTGTACGGCCAGCGCCGTCTTGCCGCTGCCCGGCATGCCGTCGATGACGTAGACGGCGGAGAAGTTCGGCCCCGCCTCCTCGATCTCCTTACGCAGCCGGGTGATGGTCTCGTGCCGGCCCGTGAAGTCCTCGATGGCCCGGGGCAGGGCGCGTACCGGCGACCGGGGTGGGGGCTCCTCCTCGGTCGGCCCGACCTCGCCGGCGAGTACCCGTCGGTGGATCTCCCGCAGCGCCGACCCGGGCTCGATGCCCAGCTCACCGGCGAGGATCTCCCGGCCGGCCCGGAACACCGCGAGCGCCTCGGCCCGGCGGCCGCTGTCGGCGAGCGCCAGCATCAGTTGGCCCCGGAGCCGTTCCCGCAGCGGGTGGCGTTCCACCAGGTCGGTCAGTTCGGCGACCAGGTCGCCGCTGCGGCCGCCGAGCCGCAGCTCGATCTCGAAGCTGTCCTCCATCGCCAGCATGCGCTGCTCGTCGAGGGAGGCGGCGCCCCGGCGGACGGCCGTACCGGTGATCCCGGCGAGCGCCGGACCGCGCCAGAGCGCGAGGGCGGACCGGTAGCCCTCCCGCGCCTCCGGCCAGTGCTGCTCGGCGGCGGCGCTGCGGGCTGCGGCGACCAGCCGCTCGAAGAGGTGCGCGTCCAGGTCGTCCGGCCCGAGCACGATGCGGTAGCCGGCGGGTCCGGTGACGATCGTCTCGCCGGGCACTCCGGCGGCGACGAAGAGCCGGCGCAGCCGGGAGACGCAGGTCTGCAACTGTCCCCGCGCGGTGACCGGCGGGTCCGCGTCCCACACCGCGTCGACCAGTTCGTCGACCGGTACCACCTGCGGGGCATGCAGGAGTAGCACCGCCAGGACCACCCTGTCCCGGCCGGCGGTCACCGTCGACTCACCGCCGCTCACCTGAAGCGGCCCAAGGATCCCGAACCGCATGCGCCAGCTCCTGACCGAGGTCACGTCCGGCAGCAGAGTAACCCGACAATCACGCGCAGCAGAATCGACTTGATAGCGGCCTGGCAGTGGAACGAGAGCGCCACCACCCACACTGTGCGGTGGGACGCACGACACCAGGTGAGACACATCGACGGGGGCGGTGCGCCCGCCGGCCCGTGGGGGCGACGGACGCACCGTGTCGGAGCAGCGGTTTCGCCGCCATCCACACCTGAGGAGACGCCAGGAAATGGACGCCTCTGCAAGAGCCGAGCGGCCCCGGCCGGTGCCGGCCGCCGGGGACGTGTTGCAATTCGCCGAATCCGACTACTGCTACGGAACCGGCCCGCTCGTCCTCCGGGTCACCCGGGTCGGCGCGGATCTCGGCCGGTATCCACGGCTCGAGTGGCTGTCCCTGCGCGGCGTGGAGCTGCGCGGGGACGGCAGCGCCGGTCCCGAGCGGCAGGTGCTGGTCCGCACCAGCGCCCTGTCGCACACCGGCTGAACAGCGCACCAGCGTCGCCCGTCGGTCAGCGTCGCCCGACGGCCAACGCCGATTTGGTCACCTCGGCGAGGTTCGCGCTACTTCCCTGCAGGAGTGCCGGCCAGGCTCGGCCCAGCCACTCTTTCCGTGAGGGTCGCGTGATCCTCGACAGCGGGCGCGGGGCGCGGCACCGGTCAGCGGCGGCCTACGGTGAGTACTGGCTTGGTCACCTCGGCGAAGAAGTCGTTGCCCTTGTCGTCGACGACGATGAAGGCCGGGAAGTCCACCACCTCGATCTTCCAGACCGCCTCCATGCCGAGTTCCGGATATTCCAGTACCTCGACGTGCTTGATGCAGTCCTGTGCCAGCCGGGCCGCCGGGCCGCCGATGGAGCCGAGGTAGAACCCGCCGTGCTCGTGGCAGGAGCGGGTCACCTGGCCGGACCGGTTGCCCTTGGCCAGCATCACCTGCGAGCCGCCGGCTGCCTGGAACTTCTGCACGTACGCGTCCATCCGGCCGGCGGTGGTCGGGCCGAACGAGCCGGAGGCGTACCCCTCGGGGGTCTTCGCCGGCCCGGCGTAGTAGACGGCGTGGTCGCGCAGGTACTGCGGCATCGGCTCGCCCGCGTCCAGCCGCTCGGCGATCTTGGCGTGTGCGATGTCCCGGGCGACCACCAGCGGGCCGGTCAGGGAGAGCCGGGTCTTCACCGGATATTTCGACAGCTCGGCCCGGATCTCGTCCATCGGCCGGTTGAGGTCGACCCGGACCACCTCGGCGCCCTGGTCGAGCTGGGCGTCGGTGACGTCCGGCAGGAACCGGGCGGGGTCGGTCTCCAGCCGTTCCAGCCAGACCCCGGACGGGGTGATCTTGCCCATCGCCTGCCGGTCGGCGGAGCAGGAGACCGCGATCGCGACCGGGCAGGAGGCGCCGTGCCGGGGCAGCCGGACCACGCGTACGTCGTGACAGAAGTAGCGCCCGCCGAACTGCGCGCCGATCCCGAACTGCCGGGTCAGCTCCAGCACCTCGGCCTCCAGCTCCAGGTCGCGGAAGCCGTGCGCCAGCATCGAGCCCTGGGTGGGCAGGTTGTCCAGGTATTTGGCGGAGGCCAGCTTCGCGGTCTTCAGGGCGTACTCCGCGGAGGTGCCGCCGATCACCACGGCCAGGTGGTAGGGCGGGCAGGCCGAGGTGCCGATCAGCCGCAGCTTCTCCTCCAGGAACTGCATCATCCGCGTCGGGTTGAGCAGTGCCTTGGTCTCCTGGTAGAGGTAGGACTTGTTCGCCGAGCCGCCGCCCTTGGCCATGAAGAGAAACTTGTACGCGTCCGGGTGCCCGTCCGGGTCCTCGGCGTAGATCTCCACCTGGGCCGGCAGGTTGCTCCCGGTGTTCTTCTCCTCCCAGGTGGTGAGCGGGGCGAGTTGCGAGTACCGCAGGTTGAGCCGGGTGTACGCCTGATAGACCCCCCGGGACACCGCCTCGTCGTCGGACCCGTCCGTCAACACGTGCCGGCCCCGCTTGCCCATCACGATCGCCGTGCCGGTGTCCTGACACATCGGCAGTACGCCCCCGGCGGCGATGTTGGCGTTGCGCAGCAGGTCCAGCGCGACGAAGCGGTCGTTCGGCGACGCGGCCGGGTCGTCGATGATGGCCCGCAACTGGGCGAGGTGCGCCGGCCGCAGGTAGTGCGCGATGTCGTGCATCGCCTCGGCGGTCAGCGCGGTCAGCGCCGAGGGCTCCACGGTCAGGAAACGGCGGCCGCCCGGCCCGTGGACCACGTCGACGCCCTCGTCGGTGACCAGTCGGTATTCGGTCTGGTCGGCGCCGACGGGCAACAGGGGGGAGTACGAGAACGGCGCGCCACTGCTCATAGCCGGCAAGCCTAGGCCAGCCGACCGGGGCCGGCCCACCCGCCGGGTCGACCTGCGACGCCGCTCTCATCCGGGTGCCGGTGCGACAGCGGCGTCAGCCGTCCTTGCCGTTCTCCGGTGGACACTCCGGCTGCTTCGGGCCGCCGCACTCGATGCCGGGTTCGGGTTCCTGGCCGCCCGGGCCGGCGGTGGGTGCCGGGCCGCCGGTCGAGACCCCGGTGAACTGGAGGTAGCCGATGTCCCGGCCGTCGCCGATCACCATTCCGGCCGGGCCCACCGCGAGTACCTCGGCCGAGGAGCGGACGTTGACCAGCTCGCGCCCGCTGCGCGGGTCGAGCGCGATGATCCGGTTCGGTCGCCGGTCGATCAGCAGGGCGGCGTTCCGGGCGAGCGCGGCACCGCCCTCCGAGTTGACCGGCCGGGTCCACCGGGCCCGGTCGATGGCGAGTTCGCTGCCGATCACCGAGCGCTGGTCGGCGGAGCGGGAGAGCGCGTACCGGTCGTCGACGGCGAGCAGCTTCTCACCTTTGGGGCCGGTCCAGAGCACCCGGCCGTCGTACGCGTCGACGACCGTTTCCCGGGCGTCCGGCCCGACGCCGACGAAGACGTTCTCCCCGCCCTGCGGATCCTCCCGCTGCGCGCAGCCGGCGCCGTCGGCGGTACGCAGGTTGAGCCCGTCCCGGCGCCACACCTCCTGCCCGGTCGCCGGATCCCGGGCCACCACCGTGAAGTAGCAGGTCCCGTCGGCGGCGCGGGCCTCGATCCGCAGCATCCGGCCGCCGACCACCACGATCCGGTCCTGCTGGCCCGGCTTCACGTCCTGCATCACCCGGCCGGTGGCGGTGTCCACGATGTGTACCCGGCCGTCGACGGAGAGGCCGAGCAGCGGCGGCATCTCCGCCGGGCCACCGGCCCCCTCGTGCACCTGCCGGGTGGTCAGCCGCCGGGTGCCGAGGGTTTCCGGGTTGCCGGCCAGCGGACCGGTCTCCACCCCGGGCAGGAAGGTCGTCCAGATCGGATTGCTGCCCCGGGGATCCCAGGCGGTCAGTGTGCAGTCCCGGGGCTCCCGGCAGCGTACGTCGACCACGGCGTTGCGGTACGTCCAGACACCGACCGCGGCGCTGTCCTTGCGGCGTACCGCGCCGGTCTCGGGGTCGAGCAGTTCGTAGCCCTTGCTCAGCAGCTTGCCGACGGCGACGACGGGGTCACGGTCGCCACCCGCGACGGCGGCCCAGTCGGCCTTGCGTTCCCACAGTCGCAGCCCGGTGGCGAGGCTGCGGGACTCGACCCGGGTGCGGTAGCGGATCACCACGGTGTTGCCGGCGATGGTGACGCTCTGCGGCGTACCGCCGATCCGCTGCTGCCAGACGACGTCCGGTTCGGAGATCGGCTCGTCGCGGTTGACCCAGTCCCAGACCCCGGGGAAGGGATTCCAGACGTTGGTCGCGGCGAGCACGATCACCGCGATCAGCGCGATGGCCAGGGCGGACATCACGCCCGCGCTCCGGGCGCTCCCCTTCGCCATCCGGTTACCGTAGACGAGACCGTCGGGCAAGTGCCGCTAGGGCGTTATGTCCGTGTCGGAAAATCCGGTCGCAGGGTCCTCGCGTTCCGGGATCCCGCAGCCGGCGACGGGGCTCTCAGACCGGATAACCCAGGGTCGAGAAGTTGTCGCAGACGACCCTGTGCTCGGTCTCCTTGACCCAGAACGAGCAGAGCACCACCGTGAACGCGCCGGGCCGACCGACCACGGTCCCTCGGATCCGCACCGACCACAGGTCCGGAAACCCGGGCAGGTGGTCCTGGCGAAGCACCGCAGCCTCGACCGATGATCAGGACTCGTGGCAGTGGGCGGAGGTCCCGGCGTCGGCGGTCCGCTCGGCGGGCTCCGGGCGCAGCCAGCGCCACAGCAGCAGGGTCGCGGCCATCGAGGCGACTCCGGCGAGTGCCATCACCCGGCCCGGCGCGAGCCACTCGGCGAGCAGCCCGGCGAACCCGGCCGTCAGCCCCTGCGTGGTCATCAGGCCGGTACTCAGCAGCCCGAACGCCTGCCCCCGGCGCTGTTGCGGCACCGCCGCCAGGAACCGCCGGGCCAGCCCGAGCTGGAACGCGAAGCCGAAGGTGGCCAGCCCGAACAGCGCGGCGGCGGCGGTCAGCCCCGGCCCGGCGGCGAAGCCCAGCATCGGCGCGCCGAGCAGCAGCGCCAGCCACGGGGCCAGCCGCTCCCGCCGGGCCGGCGCGACCCACCGCCCGACCACCAGGTCGCCGAGGAGCATGCCGGACGCGGACGCCGCGAAGAGCACCCCGGCGCTCGCCCCCGGACCGAGGTCGTCGGCGTACGGCACGATCACGCCCTCGGCGCCGACCAGCAGCGAGCCGGGCAGCCAGTGCACCAGCAGCAGTCCCCGGACCCGCCGGTCGCGCAGCAGCAGCCGGTTGACCTGCCAGGTCTGCCGGACCACGCCGTGCGCCGCCGCCCGGCGCGGCCGCTCGGCCACGCCGTACCGGACCAGCAGGGCGGAGACCGCGCAGGTGAGGACGGTCAGCCAGAGCGCGCCGTACGGGCCGACCAGGCCGAGCAGCAGGCCGCCGAGGGCGAACCCGAGCACCTGGGTGGCGCCGGCCGCGACGGTGAAGAGCGAGCGGCCGAGCACGTAACCGTCCCCGGCCAGCAGTTCCGGCAGCAGCGCGTTGCGGGCGGCGGTACTCACCGGGGCGAGCAGCCCGACCGCGAAGACCAGCCCGAGCATGCCGGCCGGCGGCAGCAGGCCGAGCGCGAGTACCGCGACGGCGCCGAGCCGCAGCAGGTCGTAGCCGACCATCAGGGCCCGGGGCCGCCACCGGTCGGCGAGGGCGAGCAGCAGTACGCCACCGATCGCGTGCGGCAGGAAGCCGACCACGTACGCCAGCGCGGCGAGCAGCGCCGACCCGGTCCGGTCGTAGACGAGTACGGCGAGGGCGAGCATCTTCACCGTCTCGCCGACCATGAAGACGCCGAAGCTCGCGTAGAGCGCCCGGAACTCGGGTACCGCCAGCACGCTGCCGAAGGTCGCCGCCCGGCCGTCCGGACCCGGCGTACCGGTCCGCGCCGGTCCGTCGTCCGGTCCCGTCCTGCCCGCCCGGCCCTCGGCCGGTCCCGTCGCGGTACTCATCGGGCCAGCGTGCGCGGCACCGCCTCCCGGCACTAGGGTTTCGGACAGGAGCGAAAGGTGCCGGCACCCGCCGGTTCGGCGGCGATCGGGCGCACCCGCGAGGCGGCGGCGGAAGGAGTCCTCCCTGACCATCCGGATCGAGGTGACCTCGGCCGACGTGGCGGCCAGCCGGTTCGCCATCTCCCCGCTCGGCGAGGCGATGTCGGCGTTGCGGCTCTGCGCCGGCCAGTACCGGTCGGCGGCGCTGGACCCCTGGGTGGCCCGGGCCCGGGACCGCTACCTGCGGTTGCGGCGGGACTCGCCGGCCGTCGGTGCGCTGTTGACGCTGCTGCGCCGGGACGGCTACAACGCCGACTTCGTGCAGCCGCCGCCGTCCGGGGTCGGGCTGAGCTTCGCCGACGAGCTGGCCGTCATCCGGGCCACCCCGCTGGGGCAGGCCCGTGAGGAGTTGGCCCGCAACCTGGCCGGGCACCGGAGCCCACCGGAGTACGCGCGGCGGATCTTCGAGGCACCGGACGTGGTGGACCGGATCGCCGGCGCGATCGAGGCGGCCTGGACCACGCTGGTGGCGCCGGACTGGCCACGGCTGCGGGCGGTGCTGGAACGGGACCTGCTGCGCCGGGCCGGTCAGCTCGGCACGTACGGCTGGGCCGCCGCGCTCGCCGACCTCGACCCCCGGCTGCGCTGGATCTCGGACGGGGCGAACGGGGTGATCGAGGTCGACTGCACCGGCCGGGGCAGCCGGGAACTCGCCGGCCGGGGACTGCTCTTCGTACCCACCGCCTTCGGTCCGCTGATCAGCTATACCGAGCCGCCCTGGCCGTACGCGATCGTCTATCCCGCCCGGGGCGTCGCCGACCTGCTCGGCCCGCCCCCGCCCGGCCGTACCCCGGACGCGGTGGACCGGCTGGTCGGCGCCTCCCGGGCGGCGGTGCTGCGGGCCCTGGCCGTCCCTGCCACGACGAGTCAGCTCGTCGCCCAGCTCGACAGCGGGCTGGGCAGCGTCGGCGGGCACCTGGCGGTGCTCCGGGACGCCGGACTGGTCACCCGGACCCGGCTCGGCCGGTCGGTCCGCTACGAGCGCACCGCGCTCGGCGACGCGCTCGCCGCCGAGGCCCCGCCCTCCGGCCCGGCGTCCACGGCCGAGCGGAGCAGCGGCAGTACCCGGTAGGGGATCTTCTCCGCCAGCGCGATGATGCTGGAGGCCCGGGCGATCTGCTCGTGCGAGACGATCTGGTCCAGCACCCGTTGCAGGTCGGTGTTGGACCGGGCGACGATCCGGCAGAGCACGTCGCCGGAGCCGGTGATGGTGTGCGCCTCCAGTACCTCGGGGATGCCGCGCAGGTGTGCGGTCACCGGGTCGTGGCCGGGCCGCTGGTTGATCTCCAGCGTGACGAAGGAGGTCACCGCGAAGCCGAGCGCCGCCGGATCGAGCTGCGGCCCGAGACCTGCGATCACGCCCCGGGCCAGCAGCTTGTCCAGCCGGGCCTGCACGGTGCCCCGGGCCACCTGGAGCCGGCGGGAGCACTCCAGGACGCCGATCCGGGGTTCGGCCGCGAGCAGGTCGATCAGTCTGACGTCGAGCGGGTCGAGCTGGACAGCTTGCACAGTAGTCACGGTCGTTGACCATACTAAATGCACAACCTGCCCAGCATTTTGCGGATCGGTTGCCCAGCCGGCGCCGGAGCGGGATGCTCCGGGAAAGACGGGCCGGACCGCCGGCCGGTCGCGGCACCCGCAGGGAGGCAGGACGATGACCAGCGCACTCCACCAGCCGTCCACCGCCGGATCGGCTTCCGACCTCGACCTCGACGTCGACCGGCTCGTCGGGGCCGTCGCGCACGACGACGCCACCGACCCCTTCCCGGTGCAGGGCATCGACCACATCCGGTTCATGGTCGGCAACGCGAAGCAGACCGCGCACTACTACTCGACGGCGTTCGGGATGACCCGGGTGGCCTACCGGGGGCCGGAGCAGGGGCACCGGGAGCACGCCGAGTACGTGCTGACCAGCGGCTCGGCCCGGTTCGTCTTCACCGGCGCGGTCCGCCCGGACGCCCCGGACGCCGACCACGTGGCCCGGCACGGCGACGGCGTACTCGACATCGCACTGGCGGTGCCGGACGTGGACGCGGCGTACGCGCACGCCATGGCGCAGGGCGCCACCGGCCTGACCGCCCCGTACGACGTGACCGACGAACACGGGACGGTCCGGGTCGCCACCATCGCCACCTACGGCGACACCCGGCACTCGCTGGTCGACCGGTCGCGCTACCACGGCCCGTTCCTGCCCGGCTTCGTCGCGCAGGGGCCGATCGTGGACCGGCAGCCGATGATCGACGCAGGTGTGCAGCCGAAGCGGTTCTTCCAGGCCGTCGACCACGTGGTCGGCAACGTGGAGCTGGGCCGGATGGACGAGTGGGTGGACTTCTACCGCCGGGTCATGGGCTTCACCAACATGGCCGAGTTCATCGGCGACGACATCGCCACCGACTACTCGGCGCTGATGTCGAAGGTGGTGGCGAACGGCACCCGCAAGGTCAAGTTCCCGCTGAACGAGCCGGCGGTGGCCCGCCGCAAGTCGCAGATCGACGAGTACCTGGAGTTCTACGGCGGGCCGGGCGCCCAGCACATCGCGCTGGCCACCAACGACATCCTGGCCAGCGTCGACGCGATGCGGGCGGCCGGAGTCGAGTTCCTGGACACCCCGGACTCGTACTACGACGACCCGGAGCTGCGGGCCCGGATCGGCCAGGTACGCGCCCCGATCGAGGAGCTGAAGGCCCGGAAGATCCTGGTCGACCGGGACGAGGACGGCTACCTGTTGCAGATCTTCACCAAGCCGGTGCAGGACCGGCCGACGGTCTTCTTCGAGCTGATCGAGCGGCACGGGTCCCTCGGTTTCGGCAAGGGCAACTTCAAGGCGCTCTTCGAGGCCATCGAGCGGGAACAAGAGGCGCGCGGAAACCTGTAACACTGTCCGGCGTGACTTCGCAGCCTCCGTCCATGCCGCCGCCCGGCGGTTTCGCGCCGCACCCCCGGCAGCCCGGCCACGGGCCGCAGCCGGGCAGTCCGGGGCCGCCCCCGCAGGGGTACGCTCCGCCGCCCGGCTACGGCCCGCCCGGCTACCCTCCGGGCCGGCCCGGCTACCCTCCGATGCCCGGTTACCAGGTGGCACCGCCGCCGGTCAGCCCCTCCGGCCAGCCGCTCGCCTCGTTCGGCGACCGGCTGCTGGCGTACCTGATCGACGGGGCGATCCTCGGCGGCACGGTGATGGTGATCGCGATCCCCGTCTTCGTCGTCTTCTTCGCCACGGTGGGTGCGGACTTCTTCACCGTCCCCGACCCGGACGCCAGCACGATCGAGATGAACCCGTTCGACCTGCTGCTGCCGCTGCTGCTGGTGGAGGCCGGCCTGCTCGTGGTCGCGCTCGCCCTCCAGTACGTCTACCACGTGGAACTGCCGAAACGGACCGGGCAGACCATCGGCAAGCGGGTGATGAAACTGAAGATCATCCCGTTGGATCCGACCGCCTCGATCGGCCGGACGCCGCTGGCCCGGCGCTTCCTGGTGCAGGCCGGCAGTGGGCTGGTTCCCGGGCTGGCCTACGTCGACGGGCTCTGGCAGCTCTGGGACAAGCCGTACCAGCAGTGCCTCCACGACAAGTTCGCCCGGACCGTGGTGGTTAAGGTTCCAGCGTGAACGTCAGGACTCAACCAAGGTCGTTCCGGTGACGGTGCAGCCGGGCTGGTACGCCGACCCCGCCGAGCCGACCACCCAGCGGTACTGGGACGGCGAGGGCTGGGTGGGCGCGCCGCTGCCCGTCGACGCCACTCCGCCGCCCGGCCCGCCGCCGGCCGAGGAGCCCGAGCCGGCCCCCGCGCCGTCCAGCGGTGCCGGCGCCCCGGGTTCACCCGCCGCGCCCAGCTCACCGGCGACGCCGCCCCCGGCCGGGGCGCCCGGCGGCCCGGCCGCACCGTGGGGAGGACCGCCCTGGGCCGGGCCACCGGTCAGCGGTCCGCCGCAGGGTGGGGCGCCCCCGGTCAGCGGCGCGCCACCGAGCGGACCACCGGCCTCCGGACCACCCGCCCCGCCGGGCTGGCCCGGTGCGGGTCCGGCGGGGCAGCCGTACGGGCCGCCGCCGGGGATGCCGCCGTACGGGCAGCCGCCGCCGGGCTGGCCGCATCCGTACTGGGCCGCGCCGCCGCCCCGGCCGCACGGGCTGGAGCTGGCCCCGCTCGGCGCCCGGGTGCTCGCCCGGCTGATCGACATCAGCCTGGTGCTGCTGCTCAACGTGGTGGTCAACGGCTGGTTCGTCTGGCGTTTCGTGCAGGAGGTCGAGCCGGTCACCCGGGAGATCTGGCGGCGTGCCCTGGCCGGCGAGTCGACCACCGAGGGGCTGCCCCAGGTGAGCCCACAGGCCGACGGCCTACAGGTGGTCATCCTGCTGATCGCGGTCGCGCTCTGGTTCGCCTACGAGGTGCCGTCGGTGGCAAACACCGGGCAGACCATCGGCAAGCGGGTGATGGGGATCAAGGTCGTACCGCTGGCCGAGACGGAGCAGTTGGGCTTCGGCCGCTCCTTCCGGCGGTGGAACATGCTCGGCCTGCCGGTCTTCCTCTGGAGCTGCTGCGGCATCGGCTTCCTGATCCAGCTCGTCGACTGCGCGCTCGCGTTCTTCGACCGGCCGCTGCGGCAGTCCCTGCACGACAAGCGGGGTCAGACCGTGGTGGTGCGGTCGACCTCCTCGGCCCGTTCCCCGGCCGAGCCCACCGGCACCCCGCACGATCACACGGGAGGTCCCGCGTCATGACCGGTCCGACCAGTTCCACCCCCGGCCCCGACCGGCGGCCCGGGACTCCCCGACTGACCCGCGCCGATCTCGACGCGCTGCCGAACTACGTGCCCGGGCGCAGCCCGGCCGACCTGGCCCGCGAGCTGGGGCTGCCGGAAGCGATCAAGCTGGCCAGCAACGAGGTGCCGTACGGGCCGCTGCCCGGGGTGGTCGAGGCGGTCGCCGAGGCGGTCGCCGGCGCGCACCGGTACCCCGACATGGGCGTACTGGCGCTGCGGGCCGCGCTCGCCGAACGCCACGGCGTGGACCCGGACCGGATCGCCACCGGCTGCGGGTCGGTGGCGCTGGCCGAGCACCTGGTCCGGGCGACCTGCCTGCCCGGGGACGAGGTCGTCTACTCGTGGCGCTCCTTCGAGGCGTACCCGATCATTGTGGCGACCAGCGGCGCGACCAGCGTGCGGGTGCCCAACGACGCCGGCCACGGGCACGACCTGGCCGCGATGGCGGCGGCGGTGACCGACCGGACCCGGCTGATCCTGGTCTGCAACCCGAACAATCCGACCGGGACGAGTCTGCGGCGCGCGGAGCTGGACCGGTTCCTCGCCGCGGTGCCGGACGACGTGCTGGTGGTGCTCGACGAGGCGTACCGGGAGTTCGTCACCGACCCGGAGGTGCCGGACGGCCTGGCGACCTACGGCGACCGGCCGAACGTGGTGGTGTTGCGGACCTTCTCCAAGGCGTGGGGGCTGGCCGGGCTGCGGATCGGTTTCCTGGTCGGGCATCCGGAGGTGGCGGCGGCGGTACGCAAGGTGGTCACCCCGTTCTCCACCAGCCTGGCCGCCCAGGCGGGGGCGCTCGCCGCGCTCGCCCAGGCCGACGAGGTGCGGCGGCGCTGCGCGCTGGTGGTGGCCGAGCGGGACCGGGTCACCGAGGCGCTGCGCAAGCGGCTGCCGGGCGGGCCGGCCGGGGCGACGGTGCCGGAGAGCCAGTCGAACTTCGTCTGGTTGCCGCTCGGGGACCGGTCGGTGCCGTTCGCGCAGGCGTGTGAGGCGCGCGGGATCATCGTCCGGCCCTTCGCCGGCGAAGGCGTACGCGTCACCATCGGTACCCCGGCGGAGAACGACGCCTTCCTGGCGGTCGCGGACCAGCTCGCCAACCAGCGATAACATGAAGGTAATGGTAATTACAGCCTTTTAACGCACAAATAGGGCGATACGCTCTATCTTCTCGAATGGGTGGCAGGGCTGCTCCGGCTCCCGAGATCACCGGCCACATTCGAGAAACGTGAGGTACCGCCCGTGCGACTTGCCAGAATGCTCATGATCGGGATGGCCGCCACGGCCGCGGTGGGACTCGCCGCCGCGCCCGCCGTGGCGGCGCCGTCCGATACCACCGTCGTCACCTTCGAGGTCGTCGCCGGCACCCTGGACATCGAGGCCCCGGCCGCAGCCGACCTGGGCTCCGGCGCACCGGGCACCGCGATCACCGGTTCGCTCGGCCCGGTCACCGTCACCGACGCCCGGGCCTCGGCGGACGCCTCCTGGGTAGCGACGGTGACGTCGACAGTCTTCACCACCGGCACCGGTTCGCCGAGCCAGACCATCCTCTTCTCCGAGGTGGACTACTGGTCCGGGCCTCTGATCAGCTCCACCGGCAACGGCACGTTCACGCCCGGCCAACCCACCTTCGCCGACCGGGAACCGCTGGACAGCACCACGCCGCTCGTGGCGTTCACCCACGTCGGCGGTACCGGCAACAACTCGGCGACCTGGAACCCGGGCCTGTCCATCAACGTTCCGCTCGATGCCGAGGCCGGCGTCTACACCGGGACGGTGACGCATTCGGTGGCCTAGCCACCGGGGGCGCCCGGCGGCCTGGACACCGCTGCTCCTGATCTGTCTCGTCGGCCCGGGCCTGCCTCCCACCCAGGCCGGCGCGGCGGCGCGGGATCCCGACGCGGAGAGCATCGGGATCCAGCTGCTGGAGGCGCCGGCGGACCGCCGTGGCGACCCACGCGCGCTGCGCTACATCGTGGACCACCTCCCGCCGGGCACCCTGATCCGGCGGCAGTTGCTGGTGGTGAACAAGACCGCCCGCGACCAGCGGATCGACCTGTACGCCGCGGCGGCCACCCTGGAGGAGGGCCGGTTCCGGTTCGGCGAGGGCCGGACCCAGAACGACCTGAGCTCCTGGATCTCCCTGGACAAGGACCGGGTGGACCTCCCACCCCGGGGGCAGACCCGGGTCCGGGCCACTCTGGACGTGCCACCGCCGGCCGCCAAGGGCGAGCGGTACGCCGTCATCTGGGCCTCGACGAAGTCCCCGCCGAAGAAGTCGGCCAACGTCAACCAGATCCACCGGGTGGGCGTACGGGTCTACCTCGACATCGGTGTCGGCGGCGAGCCACCGTCCAGTTTCACGATCGGCGAGGTGGTGCCGGCCCGGGACGCCCACGGCGTACCGTCGGTCAGCATCGCGGTGCAGAACACCGGTGGGCGGGCGCTGGACCTGGGTGGAACCGTGTCGCTCTCCGAGGGTCCCGCCGGGACGCGGGCCGGCCCGTTCGACGTGATCGAGGGTACGACGCTCGGACCCGGCACGGCGGGCACCGTCGGCGTACGGTTCCCCCGGGAACTGCCGAACGGCCCCTGGAAAATCGACATAGCGCTACAGAGCGGCACCGTGCGACAGACCGGCACCGGCAGGATCAGCTTCCCCGATCCGGGTGAGGTGGGCGAGCCGAGTACCCTCTTCGGGCCGCTGCGCACCCCGTGGGGCATTCTCGGAAGTTCGCTGGCAGCCGGCCTGGTCGTGACCGGCGGACTCTTCGTCGTCGCCCGCCGGGCACACCGCCGTCGCGGCGCCGGCGCGCAGACCGGGTCGTAGCCGGAACCGGCCGGGTCGGAGCCGAACTGGCCCGGTCGGAGCCGGAGCCGGCCCGGTCGGAGCCGGAGCCGGCCGGGTCAGGTGCCGGCCAGGATGACCGGCTGGGCGGCCAGGTAGTAGCGGTCGTCCCCGGCGGCCGGGTCGACCGGCTCGGCCAGCCGCTCCACGGCGACGAAGCCGCTGGCGGCGTAGGCGAATCCGGGCGACCAGCTGGTCGAGTCCCGCCCGTAGGTGAACGGGAAACGGGACCTTTCCGCCCCGGTCGCGGCGTCGAGGGTGACCAGGTCACCTCCGGCGGTACGCAGGTGCACCCGACCCGGTTGGGCGGCAACCAACCGGGCCTGCCCCGCCTCGGACCAGCGCCACACCTCGGCATTGCCGCGCACCGATCGGGCCACCAGCCCGGTACCGGCCGGCGCCACCGCGACCCCGTCGACCAGTACGGCCTCGGGCGGGTCCAGGGCCGGGGCCGGTACCGGCCGGGCGCCCTCGACCAGCCAGCCCCGGGTCACCCCGGCGCTGACCGTACGCAGGGCCCGGCAGCCGGACCGGCCGGCCGCGCAGCCGACCGGGCTGAGCTGCACCGGCTCACCGGAGTCGGCGGGGCGCCAGCGACCGGCGAGGCTGCCGGTGGCCACGTCGTGGAACTCGATCTCCCGGGAACCGGCGCAGGTGTCGAGGACGGCGAAGAACCCGTCGGTGGTGGTCAGCCCCTGCCCCGCGCCGGCGGCGGCCTCGTCGTCCGGACCGCCGTCGGAGCAGGCCGGATCGGCGGCGAGGCGCCACAGTTCCCGGCCGGAGTCGAGGTCGATCCCGCGCCGGTCGGCGGTCCCGCCGACCACCAGTACGGGCCGGCCGGCCGAGCTACGGGCGGTGTTCAGGCCGGTCGGGGCGTAGACGGTGGCGGCTCCGGTGCGCCGGCCGAGGTAGCCGTGCCCGGGGCTCGGTCCGGTGGCCCGCCAGCGCACGGTGCCGGTACGCGCGTCCAGCGCCACCAGCTCGCCGTCCGACCAGCGGGTCACCACCGTGCCGCCGTCGGCCACCAGCCCCGCCACCTGGGCCGGCCAGCGCCGGTACGACCAGTACGGCGTACGCCGGGTAGGTGCGTCGACCGGCCGGTCGGCCCGGATCTGTCGGGTGGTGGCGTAGACCCGGATCCGGTCGTCGACGATCAACGGTGCCGCGTTCAGGGTGCCGACCACGCCGGGCCGGACGGCCACCGGAGCCGGATAGTCGGCCCGGGCCGGGGTGACCACCTCGGCCGGCCCCAGCACCCGGTGCACGATCACGGCGGATCCGACCACGAGCAGCACCGCCACCGCGATGGCGACCGCCGTCCGCAACCAGTTTCGCGCGCCGTTCGGCGTTGCCATGCCCGGACACCTCCGCCCGAACCCTATCGACCGCCGGGTGTCCGCCGCCTGGCAGGTGCACGATCCGGTGCCCGGCCGGGCGCGCACCTGGGCAGGCCGGAGTCGCCGGAACGGTGATCGACTCGGCTGGGGTCGCGGCTCGGGCTTGCCGCGGCGACGGTTCGCGGCGCGGAGGATCAGGGACGCGACAGCTCGCGGCGCCGGGGATCAGGGACGCGACGGCTGGCGGCGCGGAGGATCAGGCGGCGACGGCGGGGCCGCGACGGTCCGGCTCGGTGACGGTGGCGAGGTCGGCCAGGTCACGGCGGAGCGCACCCTCGCCGGCCCGGGCGGCGAGCCCACCGAAGATCACCGCCAGCAGCCGGCCGTACCGGGCCGTCGGCACGCCCTGGTGGCTGACCGTCACCACCGTCCGATCCGGGCCGGGCCGCCGCGCCGACACCGGAACGAAGGTGTACGTCGTCAGGTAGTCCACCCCGTTGCCGGTCGAGCTGACCACGAGTCGCCGGGGCGGTGTCGCCTCCTGGACGGCGAACTCCTCGGCCATCACGGTGCCGTCCGGACCGGTCCGGCTCTCCCGCCAGACGGCGCCGACCCCGAATCCGCCACCGGTCGGGAGCCCGGCCGGGTGCAGCACCTCGACCTCGTCGACCTGGCAGAGCCATCGGGGGCGGGCGGGCAGGTCGGTGAAGACCCGCCACAGTTCGTCGGCGGGCGCCTCGATCAGTCGGCTGAACGCCACCGTCGACATGGGCACCTCCCCGACCTCCACGGTACGGGGCGGGAGGGGCAGAGCACAGCGCGGACCGCCGCAGAGTGATCAGAACGTGACAGCCCGGCGCGGGCGGAACCGGAGCCGGTCTGCGTGCCTCGCCCCGCCTGGCACCGGGGCGGGGCGAGGGTTCCCCCGTGACCGCGCGGTCCCGGCAGTGTCGGAACCGCGCGGTGTCGATCAGCTTCCGAACGCGCCTGTCCTGGTCGCGGTCACGAACGCCGCCCAACTGGCCGGCTCGAACGCCAGCACCGGGTCCGGGTCCTTCGAGTCGCGCACGCCGACCACGCCGGGCAGGTTGTCGGCCACTTCGATGCAGAGTCCCTGGTCGTTGGAACGGCTGCTCTTGCGCCAGCGGGCAACTTCCGCGTTGAACATCTTTGTACCCTTTCAAGGTGAATCACCATTGATGACGGGTTTGTCCCCATCCGGGTAACTCAACGCGCGATGAGCAATCCTGTTACTCGTCCCGGCCGGTCAATCGCACACTTCGTCCGACCAACCGGCAGAGAGCCGGCTGAACGCCGACCGGGGACCGGCGGTGCGTGCGCTGGGCTGAAGGGCGTCAGTCCGAGCGGGCCGGGGCGATCGTCCCGACGACCTCGCCGAGGCCGACCGTGGTGCCGTCCGGCCCGGGCGCGGTGGCGCCGATGCCGACCGTGTCGCCGTCGGACAGGAAGGTCCGGGTCGAGCCGTCGGAGAGCGTCACCGGCTCCTTGCCGCCCCAGGTCAGTTCGAGGAACGAGCCGACCTGCTCCCGGAGCGGCCCGGAGACGGTGCCCGAGGCGTAGAGATCGCCCGTACGCAGCGCCGCCCCGTTCACCGTCAGGTGCGCGAGCTGCTGGGCCGGCGTCCAGTACATCCCGGCGAAGGGCGGCTCGCTGACCCGGGTGCCGTTCCAGTCCACCGTCAGCCGCAGGTCCAGCCCCAGGTGCGGTACGTCCCGCAGGTAGTCGAGGACCGCCGGCTCCTGCTCCGGGGCCGGCACCCAGGCGTCGGCCAGCGCCTCCAGCGGCACCACCCAGGGCGAGACGGAGGTGCAGAACGACTTGCCGAGGAAGGGTCCGAGCGGCTGGTATTCCCACGCCTGGATGTCCCGGGCCGACCAGTCGTTGAGCAGTACCACCCCGAAGACGTGCGCGGCGAAGTCGTCCACCCCGACCCGCTCGCCGAGCGGCGACGGTACGCCGACCACGAAACCGACCTCGGCCTCGATGTCCAGCCGGGTCGACGGCCCGTACACCGGACCGTCGGGGGTGGTGCGCTGGCCCATCGGGCGGACCACCGGGGTACCGGAGACCACCACCGTGCCGGCCCGGCCGTGGTAGCCGACCGGCAGGTGTCGCCAGTTCGGCAGCAGCGCCTGCCCGTCCGGCCGGAAGATCTTCCCGACGTTGCTCGCGTGGTGCTCTGAGGAGTAGAAGTCGACGTAGTCGGCGACCTCGAAGGGCAGCACCAGCTCGACCCGGTCGAGCGGGATCAGCAGCGGGGTCACCGCCGCCCGGTGCTCCTCCTCGGTCAGCAGCTCCACGATCCGGGTCCGGACGGTGCTCCACTGCGCCCGGCCGAGCGTCAGGAACGCGTTCAGGGTCGGCTGCCGCAGCGCGCCGCCGGCGAGTACCAGCCCGGCCGCCTCCGCGCCGTCGAGGTCCAGGACCAGATCCGCGATCCGTACGCCGATCCGGGGCGCCCGCCCCGCCGACCGGAAGACCCCGTACGGCAGGTTGTGCACCCCGTACGCCGATCCGGCCGCCTCCGCCACCCAGGTCACGCGTCTCCCCCAACTGTCACGACTCGAAGCCTCCGTTCACCAGTCCCAGCCGGACCAGGTCGATCAGCGGATCCATCACGCTGCACGAGCCGAAGCCGATCCAGAGTGGACGGTGCTCGTCGCGCCGGGACCGGGCCGCCTCGACCAGCGGCAGCGGGTCGGTCGCGGCCAGCGTCTCGGCCACCACGGCCACCTCGGCGCCGGAACAGGCCACGGCGGTGGCGGCGAGGATGTTGACGAAGCCGTGGTGGGTGAAGCCCGTCTCCGGGTCGATGTGCCGGATCGCGTGGTGCAGTCCGGCGGTGAGCTTGAACGGCAGTTCCCGGTCCCGGCAGGCGCCGATCACCGCGGCCAGCTCGACCGGGGTGGGGAAGAGTTCGGCGGCCAGCCCGCCGGTGCGGAACTTGGCCGCGATCCGCTTGCCGGCGGCCCGTTCGTCGGCCAGCCGGTCGAGCGCGCCGAGCAGCCCCCAGGTGAGCGGGACCTCGGCGTAGACGTCGGCGTCGGCCAGCCGGGTGGGAAGGGCGGCGAGCGCGGCGAGCCCGGGCAGCGGGTCCTCGCCCCGTTTGGCCACCGCCATCTCGACCTGCCGGATCCGGATCCGGGGGTCGGTGCGGTCGCACAGCGGGTACAGCTCCTCGACGGGTACGTCGCCGATCACGCCGACGTCGAGCCGTTCGTCGCCGTCGAGCAGGGCCGGCAGGCCGGGCAGGGCGGAGGCGGGCAGCAGCAGGGGGCCGACCAGCGGGGCGTACCAGGCATTGCGGTGCCGGCGGTGCGCGGCGACCGCGTCGGGCAGCGTGGCGTTGCCGGGCGGGAAGACGGCGGCGTCGTCGACCAGCCCGGCGAAGAGCCGGGGCACCTGCGTTGACACGAACAGAGAACTTACGGGACGCTACGACTAGCGGACAACACCGTCCGATTATCGGACGTTCTCGGCCGGTGACTGGGACAAAAGGGAGGCGATCATGCCGTACTACCGCAGCGTCGGCGAGGTTCCCCGGAAGCGCCACACCCAGTTCCGGCAGCCCGACGGCAGCCTCTACGCCGAGGAACTGCTGGGCCAGGAGGGCTTCTCCTCCGACTCGTCGCTGCTCTACCACCGCTATCTGCCGACCGCGATCGTCGCCGCCGAGGAGTTCACCCCGCCGGCCTGGCAGCGGGTGCCGAACCTGCCGCTCAAGCCCCGCCACCTGCGCACCCACAAGCTCGACGGCGGTGCCGGCGCCGACGCGATCCTCGGCCGGCAGCACCTGCTGGCCAACGACGACGTCCGGATCTCGTACGTCGTCGCCGACCAGCCCTCCCCGCTCTACCGCAACGCGATCGGCGACGAGTGCCTCTACGTCGAGTCCGGCGCCGCCCGGGTCGAGTCCAGCTTCGGCGTCCTCGGGGTGACCGCCGGGGACTACGTGATCATCCCGACCTCGGTGGTGTACCGGATCGTCCCGGTCGCCCCGCAGCCGCTGCGGATGCTCGCCATCGAAGCCTCCGGGCACATCGGCCCGCCCAAGCGCTACCTCTCGGTGCGCGGCCAGTTCCTCGAACACTCCCCCTACTGCGAGCGGGACGTGCGCGGCCCGGAGGCGCCGCTGCTGGTCGAGGAGACCGACGTCGAGGTCTACGTGCAGCACCGCCGGGGCTGGACCCGGCACGTCTACGCCAACCACCCCTTCGACGTGGTCGGCTGGGACGGCCACCTCTACCCGTGGGCGTTCTCCATCCACGACTTCGAGCCGATCACCGGCCGGATCCACCAGCCGCCGCCGGTGCACCAGACCTTCCAGGGGCCGAACTTCGTGATCTGCTCCTTCGTACCCCGCAAGGTCGACTACCACCCGCTGGCCGTGCCGGTGCCGTACAACCACCACAACGTCGACTCCGACGAGATGCTCTTCTACACCGGCGGCAACTACGAGGCGCGGCGCGGCTCCGGGATCGAGCAGGGGTCGATCTCGCTGCACCCGGGCGGCTTCACCCACGGCCCGCAGCCCGGCGCCCCGGAACGGGCGATCGGGGCGGAGAGCTTCGACGAGCTGGCCGTCATGGTCGACACCTTCCGCCCGCTCGACCTCTGCGGACCGGCACTCTCCTGCGAGGACACCGGGTACGCCTGGACCTGGTCCGGCCGGACCACCGGCTGAGCCCTACCGCGCCGACGACCTCGTCACCGGCGTGCCTCGACCAGCGGCCGCAGTCTTCGCTGGAACGTCGCCTCGTCGATCCCCCGGGCCAGTTTCCGGTTGTAGCTCATCCGATAGGGGCAGTTCTGCTCGCCGCGCTGCCGGCCCGGAACGGTGAACTCGCTGACCACCTTGCCGCTCCGGGCCTCCCGCACCGTGACGTGGTAGACGCTCTCGAACAGGTTGAAGGTGAACGGACTGCCACCGGCCAGCAGGGCCCGTTCACTCGCATAGCTACAGGTGACGTCCTGGCGCGAGTCCCGGGTCGCCGTCACCCGTACGCAGACGAGGAGCTGTACCTCGTCGAGGTTCCTGCGGGAGGTGCCCGGCGCGTACCGGGGCTCCCAGGCACGGGGCAGGGAGAACTCGGTGTACTCCATCTCCCGCTCGTCGGAGTATCGGACCATCGCCATCAGGTGCGGGCCGCGGCCGGCGAAGGGCCGGGAGGTGCGGTTGTAGACGTAGAGCTTCGGTGACCTGCACGGGGCGGGGTCGGCATCGCTGCCGGTCCCCATCGGCCCGGACGGCGGCGGGAGGGGTGGGAGCCGTCCGGAGGACGGCGGGCCGCCGGGCCGATCCGGCGGCCAGGTGCACGGCCCGGTCAACGAGACGGTGAACTGTCCACTGTCCAGAGCCATCTCCATGAGCAACTCGGTGCCGTCGTCGTGCTCGCCGGTGATCTCCCGGACGTCGGCGGGGCTGCCGGCCCGCACCCGCTTGGTGCGTTCACCGAAGCCCTCGCCGATCATCCAGGTGTCCAGGTCGTCGAGGTACTTCTCGGCCTTCTCGCCGGCGGACACCGTCAGCTCCGCCCGCGGCCGGACACCCCAGGCCGGTCCGCCCTCGCGCAGGTCGCCGCAGCCCACCGTGCGGGAGTGGGTCGGCCCGCTCGCCTGGGCCTCGGGTTCAAGTGCCCCGTTGACCGCCCGGGACAGGTATTCGGTGAGTCGCTGCTCGAACTCCTGCGTGGTCACCACGGGGGCCGGCGGTTCCGGCCCGGTGTCGTCGGTGCAACCGGCGAGCACCAACACCCCGCACAACGCCGTGCCGAACCGGCGACTCCACTGGTGTGTCCACTGCCGAGTCATCGCAGCCCCGATCGTTCCGTCGACACGGGCGAGCCGAGAGGAAACGGTATGTTCTGCCCCGGACTCTACCCGTTCATCCACGCCGTCCGATACGGGTCCGTGCCGTCAGTCGCGGTCCGGCGACCAGCCGAAGAGCACGGCCAGCTCGGTGGCGGCGGTGGCGGTGATCGCCAGCACCAGCGGCCACGGCGTGCCGAGGATCGCGTAGAGCAGGATCAGGCAGGGGCCGGCGACCACGGCGTAGACGCCGAGCGCCAGCAGCCGGTCGGCGCGGATCAGGTCGGGCAACCGCCCCCGGCCCAGGTTCGGCACCCGCCTGGCGAACCGCCAGACCAGGATGCCGCCGGTCACCGCCGCCAGAGCGGCCCAGAGCCGGGACGACACCGGGTTCGCCGCCGCCAGGCAGGCCACCAGCACCGACACCACGATGGTGTAGCCGGCGCCGTACATCAGGAGTTGCCGCAGCCCGCCGCCGATGGCCCGGGTGCCGTCCCGGCTGGTCGGGTCGAGTGCCGCCGCGTCGGCGAGATGTTCCAGCGCCTCCGAGTAGCGCCGCTGTTCCAGCCGGATCACCCCGATGTTGTGCTGGGCCGCCGCCAGCTCCGGGTCCAGCCGCAGCGCCTCCCGGTAGGCCCGCTCGGCCAGGTCGAACATCTCCATTCTGGCCGCCACGAGACCCAGCACCAGATGCGCCTGCGGCTCCTCCGGGGCCAGTTCCACCCCCCGCCACGCGGCGTTCAGCGCCTGCTGTCCGTTGCGCGACTCGCCGAGGATCGCCGCCGCGCTGCGCTGGGCGTACGCGTCGTCGGGGCCGAGCGCGAGGATCTCGTCGGCCGTCGCCGCCGCCTCCCTGAACCGGCGCAGGTCGGCCAGGGCGTGTCCCCGGATCACCAGTGGATGGATCAGCTCCGGAGCGGCGGCCACGGCCGAGTCGGCGGCGGTCAGCGCCTCCTCCGGCTTGTCCCCCGCGAGCCTGACCATCGCGAGCATGACCAGCGCCTGCACGTTCGACGGGTCGAGCGCGATCGCGAACCCGACTTCGGCGGCAGCCTCGTCGTACCGGCCGAGTTCGGCGAGCAGTTCGGCGCGCTGGACGTACCCTTCGGCGGAGGATGACTGGTCGGAATCGGCGTCGCTGGACACGGGCCGAGCCTATCCGGCGCCGTCCCGCCGGATCGGAACGCCCGACCTGCCGAACACCCACTCTCCGGGCAGTTGCCGGGCCGCACCGGCCAGTTGTCCGACGACCCGCCGAATGCCCACTCCCCATGCCGGCCGATGCGCGGTACCGTAGACGGGACCAAGCCTGGCGCTCCCCCCGTGGCGTCAGGCTTGGTCCCTTACTGCCCCCGGTCACCTGGTCGGACGACTTCCCGCCGCCGAGCCCGGCCCGCCTCCCCCGTGATCGCGGCCCCGACGCAATCCCGTCAAGGGGACTGTCGTCCCGGCCCCGACACGGCGACGCCCCCGCGCCCGTGCTGCCACACGGACGCGGGGGCGCTCGGCTGCTCGACTAGCGGTGTGCGGCGAGGTCCCGGACGAAGCCGCGCCAGGCCGCCGGCCCGAACGCCAACACCGGCCCCGACGGATCCTTACTGTCCCGTACCAGCACCTGGTGCGGGAGGTTCTCCGCGACCTCCACGCAGTTGCCCTGGTTGCCGCTGCTACGACTGCTCTTGCGCCAGTTCGGCTGCTCAGTCATGCTCCTCAACCGCCTTCACGATCAGGTCCCGCGACTGGTCGACCGGGAGGGCGAGACCGCTGACGATGTCCCAGGCCAACTCTAGACCGTGCAGGTCATCGACATCGGTCACCACCCGGCCGCGCAGTTGGTCGTCGAGATAGCCGGCCCGCACCCCGCCGGGGAGCGTCGCCAGCACGAACGCGCCGGACAACCCGCCGTGCAGGCCGGCACTACGGGGCACTACCCGGATCTGCACCCGGGGGCGGTGCCCGACGTCGACCAGGTGGTCGAGTTGCTCCTTCAGCACGTCGGGCGGACCACAGTGCAGGGCGGCCTCGCCCACGACAGCGGTCAGCATCGGCGGGTCGGCCCGGTCGACCGTTGCCGCCTGCCGATCCTTGCGCACCTGGGTGGTCCGTTCGACCACCTCGTCAGGCAACCGGGTGCCGCGCAGCACCGCGCGCGAATACGCCTCGGTCTGGAGGAGCCCGGGAATCAGGTTCGGCTCGAACGTACGCAGCAGGACCGCGCGCCTCTCGTTGTCGGTCCACGGGCGCAGCCAGGGAGCCTGGGCGTCTTCCCGGGCCACTTCGGCGGTGCGCTGGATCTCGTCGCCGGTCCCGAAGAACGCGTCGAGCCGTTCGGCCGTGTCGGGCTGCGGAACCAGTCGACCGCATTCGAACGCGGCAATCAATGATCCACTGACGTTGATCGCGGCACCAGCCTGATCCTGGGTCATCCTTTTCGCCGCGCGCTGCTTTCTCAGGATCTCTCGAAGATCGCTCACCCAATGCTCCCGTATGTGGATTGGTATCCGTTATCCGCCTCCAGTGCCTTAGGTCCATCTTCTGTGGATCGCGGCGCTCGGTCCAGGGTGGAATCACCTCCGTTCGCTCGGAACACAGCGAGAAAGGGTGATCGATGTCCAGGCGACACCGCAAACCTGTCCGGCATTACCGCGCCTGGTATTTCCTCTGGATCTTCTGCTCGTGTGGTCGCCGCTGGCGCTGCCCGCGCACCATCGCGGCGCCCCGCCGCCCCGGGCCACCACCGACGGGCAGGCCGGCGCTGGTCCGGGTACCCCCGGATCCGCCGCCGCCCCCGGCCCGGAGCCGGCACGCCAACACCCGCCCGGCGTGGGCCGCGCCCACCCGCCCGCACCGGGCCAACAGCCGGGCCGGCGGGCCGACGCCGGACCGGGCCGGACGCGCTCGGCTGGTCGAGTTCCAGTGACCGCGCGACCCTGATGTACGGCCCGCACGCCCGGTTCCGGCCGCACACGCCGGCCCGCCCCTCGTTCCGGTGCCGGACCTGTGGCGCACCCTGGCCCTGCCAGCCGGCCCGCCTCAACCTGCTACACGCCTATCGGGACAACCGGATCGGCTTGCTGATCTACCTCGCGGGCCAATTGCAACACGCCCTACAGGACCTGCCCACCGCCGATCCCCGCGACCTGGCCGCCCGGATCGTCTACTGGCCTCCCCGGCAACCGCCGCCGAGCCCGCCGCGCCAGGATTCTCGCTGAATCCTGGTTGGCCGCCGACCACAACTTATCAAGATCTCGAAAATTGAGGGCTCATCCCAGATGGTCGCGGTCCGGCGGAACTGCCAGGTCGATACTGCGGGCGACACCGACGGCGATGGATACGCTGGGTCGGTGGCAGCCGGATCCGTCGTTCCGGCTGATCGGGGGTGTGATGTTCGAGGTTTCGCTGCTGGGACCGTTGGAGATCATTTCCGACGGTGTGCCGTTGGTGCTCGGCCCGCCGAAGCAGCAGGTGGTGTTGGCCATGCTGGCGTTGCGACCGGGTCGGTTGGTCGGCATGGACGAGCTGGTCGACGAGTTGTGGCCGGCGAAGCCACCCGCCTCCGCCGTGGCGAATGCCCGCGGTTATGCGGGAAACCTGCGGCGGATGTTCGACCGGATGCCGGGGGGTCGAGGTCTTCTCGTCCGACGTGGATCCGGATACGAGCTTCGACTGCCGTCCGAGGCGGTGGACCTGATCGCATTCGTGGCGGAGTGCCAGCGGCTGACCGTGGCGCTCGCCGCCGGAGACATCGCCACGGCCGGCGAACTGCTCAGCCGGGCCGAGAGGCGGTGGCGGGGACCGGTCCTGGCCGGCCTGCCGCTCGGGCCGGTCCTGTCGGCTCGGGCCGAAGCAGTCTCCGAGATGCTGCTCGACCTGGTCGAGCAGCGGGCCGAGTTCTGCCTCGCGACCGGACAACCCGGGCTGGCCGTGACGTACCTGCGGGATCATCTGCTGGCCCATCCGCTCCGGGAGCGTGGTCATGCGCTGCTGATGCGGGCACTCTCCCAGGAGGGGGACGTACCGGGAGCGTTGGCCGCGTACGGTGCCGCCCGTACCGTCCTGGTGGAGCAGCTCGGTATCGAACCCGGTACGGAGCTGCGTCAACTCCATCAGGCGATCCTGAACCGCGACCCTGCCCTGGAGCGTCCGTCGCCAGTCAGTTCGCCCCGGGCGTCCGGGCGGTCGACATCCACGGCTACGACCGCAGTTCCCCCAGGCGACGAGGTCGGCCCGGCCGGGATGCAGGTCAACTGGCTCCCCCGGCAACCCGTCGACTTCACCGGCCGGGCCGAGGCCGTACGCGGGCTGGTTGCCGCCGTGCGGGCGGCGAGCCCCGGTGCCACCGTACTGAAGGTGATCGACGGGATGGCTGGCATCGGGAAGACGGCACTGGCGGTACAGGTGGCCGCCCAACTCACCGACGACTATCCCGACGCACAACTCTTCGTCGACCTCCAGGGACACGGCGCGGGCGATCAGCTCGACCCGGCGACGGCGCTGGTGACCCTGCTCCGGCAGCTCGGTGTGCCCGCCGGCCGGATCCCGCCCGACCCCGACGACCGGATCGCGCTGTGGCGCGCGGAACTCGCCGCCCGGCGGGCGGTGCTCGTGCTCGACAACGCGGGCAGCAGCGCGCAGTTGGCCCCGCTTCTCCCGTCGGCACCCGGCACCCTCGTCCTGGTGACCAGCCGGCGGCGGCTGCTCGCCAGCGGCAGCGCCCCACCGATGTCGCTACCGGTCCTCGCCCCGGACGAGGCGATCGAACTGCTGGCCAGGGTAGCCGGCCGGGATCGGATCGACGCCGAGCCGGAAGCCGCCGCCGTGGTGGTTGGCCGCTGCGGTTACCTCCCGCTGGCGATCCGGCTCGTCGGCGCGCGCCTCGCCCATCGGCCCGGTTGGCGGGTAGCGGACCTGGCCCAACGGCTGGACCGGGCCACCCCGTTGCTCGGCGAACTCTCCGCGGAGGACCACACCGTCGCCGGCGCCTTCAGGCTCTCCTACGAGCCGCTCCAGGAACCGGTACGCCGGATGTTCCGGCTACTGGGCCTGCACCCCGGCGAGCACTTCGGCGTCGACACCGCAGCCGCGCTCGCGGACGTGCCGCTGCCGGACGCGGAAACCGCTGTGGCGGATCTGGTCAACCACCACCTGCTGGAAGAGCCGGTCGCCGGTCGGTTCCGGTTCCACGACCTGGTCCGCGACTACGCCCGAGGACTCGCGACGTCCACCGGCGAGCCGGCGGAGCACTCGGCGGCGATCGACCGGCTACTCGACTACTTCATGCACGCCTGCCTCGCCTCCACCGCGGCGATGGAGACGGCGATACCCCTGGTGCAGACCCTCGGTCTCAAGCAGCCGCTCCGGCCGGACCTGCTCGCCGCGGTCCGGCCCACCCTGGAATGGCTGGAGGTGGAACGGGACAGCCTGCGCGCCCTCGTCCGCCTGGCGGCCGAAGGCGACCATCCACACCAGGCATGGCGGCTGGCTCGGGCGGCGTGGCGCTTCTACTACGTCCGCCAGTACCACGACGACATCCTCGACACCCACCGCTACGGGCTCGTGGCGGCTCGTCGGTTGGACGACGAGGCGGCGATCGGAACGATGTACAACTACCGGGCGTACTCCCATCTCCGCAGCGGTGACTGCACGCAGGCGGTGCGCGACCTGGAAGCGGCGATCGAGGTGCGGGAGCGGAGCGGGGACCGGTTCGGCGCGAACGTGAGCCGGTCGAATCTCGGGATCGTCTACTGGCACATGGGCCGACTGGCCGACTCGGTCAGCCTCCACCAACGCGCGCTGCGCGACCGTCGATCGGCGGGCCAGGACGTGCTGACCGCCGTCTCCAACATCGGACTACCACTGATGTTCCTCGGCCGGTACGAGGAAGCCCTCCGGCTACACCGGCAACACCTGTTCATGGCAAACCTGGCCGGGAGCCAGTTCAACGTCGCGCTGGCCCTCGCCAACATCGGTGCGGTCAGGTCGCGCCTCGGTCAACACCACTTTGCGATTCGCTGCCTGCGGGCCTCGTTGCGACTCTGGGACCGGACGGGGAGTCGATCCGGCGTCTCGTACGCGCTCAACGAACTCGGAGCGGCGTTCCGGGGTTTACGCCGGCTGGACGACGCCCGCAAGCACCACGAGCTGGCGCTGATCGCCGCGGATCGGCACGGCGAGCGGTACAGCGAGGCCGCCGCCCTCAACGGCATCGGTCTGACCCTGGCCGCCCAGGGACACTCCGGGCAGGCCCTGGAGTTCCACCGCAACGCGTTGACCCTGGCGACCCGGATCAGCCACCCGTACGAGCAGGGACGGGCACTGGTCGGGATCGCCCGCCAGTTGGAACCGCACGATCCGGCCGAGGCACAGCGGTACCGGGAGCGGGCGCTGGCCATCTTCCGCCGGATGGAGGTACCCGAGCACCTGGAGGTCGGGCAGCAGCTCAGCTCTCCGCCTGTCCCGCGCCAGGCCGAGACTCGGACCGCCGGTGCACCAGGGCGACGGCGACACCAGCCAGCCCCTCGCCCCGGCCGGTGAGCCCGAGCCCGTCGGTGGTGGTACCGGAGACGGTGACCGGGGCGCCGACCGCCGCCGTCAACGCCCGCTGTGCCTCGTCGCGGCGGGGACCGATCTTCGGGCGTACCCCGATCACCTGGATCGAGACGTTGCCGATCTCGAAGCCGGCGGCCCGGACCCGGCGGGCGGTCTCGGCCAGCAGCGTCACCCCGGCGGCGCCGGCCCACTCCGGCTCGGCCACCCCGAAGTTGCTGCCCAGGTCGCCGAGGCCGGCGGCGGAGAGCAGCGCGTCGCAGGCGGCGTGCGCGGCGACGTCGCCGTCGGAGTGCCCGGCCAGCCCGTCCACGCCGGGCCAGTGCAGGCCGGCCACCCAGCAGGCCCGGCCCGCCTCGAACCCGTGCACGTCGGTGCCGACACCGACCAGGGGAAGGATCACGTGCGAAAGCGTAGGCGATCAGTGGTGCCCGGCGAGCGGTACGGCGCCGAGCAGGTGCTCGGCCAGGGCCAGGTCGAACGGGCGGGTGATCTTCAGCGCGTATTCCGACCCGGGAACGCAGGTGACGCGTACGCCCTGCTTCTCGACCAGGCCCGCGTCGTCGGTGAGCGGATCGACGGCGGCGGCGTGCGCGGCGGCGAGCACCGCCCGCCGGAAGCCCTGCGGCGTCTGCACGGCCCGCAGCGCGGACCGGTCCACGGTGCCGAGCACCACACCGGCGGCCGAGACCTCCTTGACGGTGTCGACCACCGGGAGCACCGGGATCACCGCGTCCGCACCGCCCCGGACCGCCTCGGCGACCGACTCGACCAGTGCGGTCGGGGTGAGCGCCCGGGCGGCGTCGTGCACCAGGACGATCTCCGGGCCGGCCGGTACCGCCGCCAGCGCGGCGGCGACCGACTCCTGCCGGGTGGCCCCGCCGGTCACCACGGCCAGCTCGGCCACCGGGGCGAGCAGTTCCCGGACCGCGTCCTCGTCGCCGGGTGGCGCCGCCACCACGACGGTGTGCACGGATGGCGCGGCGGCGATCCGCCGCACGGCGTGCACCAGCAGGGGTTCGCCACCGATCCGCCGGAGCGCCTTGGGTCCGCCCGGCCCGAGCCGGACGCCGGCACCCGCAGCAGGAACGAGGACCGCGACGTCACCGCGCGGATTGAGCTGCGCGGTCACGTCGCGGTCCTCGGACTTTCTTCGGGGTACGTCGCCGGCACCGGCGGAAAGTGCCAGCGTGAGTGCTATGCCTCGGTGAGCACCTTGTCGAGAAGAGTTTCCGCTTCGTCCTTGGTGCTCTTTTCGGCGAGCGCCACCTCACCGACGAGGATGTCGCGGGCCTTGGCGAGCATTCGCTTCTCACCCGCCGACAGGCCCCGCTCCCGCTCCCGGCGCCAGAGGTCGCGGACAACCTCGGCCACCTTGAGGGGATTACCGGAGGCCAGCTTCTCCAGATTTGCCTTGTAACGCCGCGACCAGTTGGTCGGCTCCTCGGTGTGCGGGGCACGGAGGACATCGAAGACCTTGCCCAGGCCCTCTTCGCCGACCACTTCGCGCACGCCCACGATCTCGGCATTCTCGGCGGGCACCCGGACCGTCAGATCACCCTGAGCGACCCTGAGGACGAGGTACTGCTTAGGCTCGCCCTTGATGACCCGAGTCTCGATCGCCTCGATGAGTGCGGCCCCGTGGTGGGGGTAAACAACGGTCTCGCCGACACTGAAAACCATAGGTTCGAAACCCCTTTCGCTGTGTCTAGGGTAACACGCTCAGGCACCGATGTCCCACCGCAGTCCTGACCGTTAGCGCAGCTCAGAGGCCCTGTGAGAGGTCTTTCTTCGGCTTGACAAGACAGCGATCCGTAGATTTAGACACGCTGTGTGACAAACGGATCACCGGCCGACAAGGCGGATCGGAAAAATCGGATGTAGGGCGTTGCGGTCCCTCCAGCATATCTCCCGGCACCCGGCACCGCCGCCCACTAGCGATACGCCCCCCGGTGGGGGAGGCTTGAACGGAGCCCGATTCACACCTCAGGTGAGCAGCCAGGGGGTGCGCGATGAGCACGTCGGCGGACGGCGACGGCCGGCCGGACAACGGCCCGTTCGACGGCGTGCCCGACCTGCCCGCCGACTGGGGCCGGATCGTCATCCCCGACGACCCCGCCGAACTCGCCGCCGAAGCCGCACAGATCCGCCGCGAACTGCGACTACGGGCCCGCCGCGACGGCTGGCGCAGGCGTCTCGGCCTCCGCACCACCACCGCCGGCCCCGCACCGCTGCGGCTCTGCCTGCTGATCCTCTCCGTCGCCCTGCTGGCGACCCTGACCAGCCTCTTCGCCATCACCTGGCCCAACCCGCAACGGCCGGTCGCCACCGGCCGGAGCACCCCCGGCAGCGGCCCGAGCGGCCCGACGAGCCCGGTCACCCGCGCCCTGCCCGCGCTGGACCTGCTGGGCGAGGACGGACGGGTCGTCCCGTTGCGCGGCCTGCTCCCCGCCGTGGTCATCCTGATCGACGGCTGTAGCTGCGACGAGCACCTCGACGCCGCCGTACGCGCCGCCCCACCCGGCGTCGCCGTGGTGGCCGTCAGCACCCGCCGGACCGTACCGGGCGCCCGGACCATGCCACCGCCCGGCGGCCGGCCGCCCCGCTTCCTGACGGACCCGACCTCCGAGCTGCGGACCGCACTGCACCTGCCCCCGGCGAACGCCAGACCCGCCGCCGTACTCGCCAGCCGCTCCGGGCAGATCCTCCGGATCGTGCCGGAACTGCACTCGCCGGGCGACTACCAGGCCGACCTGCCGCGCCTGCTGACCGCCGCCTGAGCCGGCCAGCCGATCCGGAGGCGACCGGAACGGCAACTCCCGCTCAGTGCAGCACCACCACCTGGAGGGCGATCTCCACGTGCCGGTGGTTGAGCCGCCGCGCACCGATCGACATCTCGTCCCCGGCCGCGACGAGCTGCACACTGCCGAACGGCCCCGGGCAGCTCACCGACCTCGACCAGCTCCGCGTCACCCCCCGGAGCGCCCGGACGTGCAACTCCCCCGGGCTGAGGCAGACGTACTGGAGCAGGTAGCGGCCACCCGGCCGGGTGTCGATCGACCAGGTGACGAACCGGCGCTGGTTCAGCGTCGCCGTCTCCCGCCAGACCGTGTCCGGGAAGCGCGGCAGGCTCTGCCCGGCCACACTCCCACTCCGCTCGCCGGCCAGGTCCGCCCCGCCGATCCCGGGCGCCACCGCCGCCCCGCCGACCCCGGTCTGGCCCGGCCGGGGCGGCTCCGGAGCAGACCGGACCGACCACCAGCCGCCGAACCCGACCAGCAGCACCGCCGCCATCGTCAACGCCACCCTGCGCACCGGTCGCCTCCTCCCGCCGGTCCGGCGGAGCTGTCCTAGGAGCCGCCACCCCGGCCGGTTTCGTGGACCGGCCGGATGCCGTCCGCCCGTGCCGCTCCGGGCTGCCGGTCGAGCAGTGCCGCGTAGAGGGTCAGCCCGGGTCCGAACGCGAGCATCACCACGGTACGGGGTGGAACGGCAGCTCGCCGGAGTCGTTCCAGGATGAGCAAAGACGTCGGCGACGAACAGTTGCCGTACTCGTCGAGAACCGCCCGGGACGCGGCCATCGCCTCCGGCGGCAGGCCGAGTTCCGTCTCCACCACGTTGAGGATCCGTGGCCCGCCCGGGTGCACCGCCCAGCCGTCCACCTCACCGATCCGCCGGCCGTGCCGGTCCAGCAACGCGGCGACCAGGTCACCGACGTGTGCCGCCAGCACCTGCGGCACCTTCGGCGACAGTCCCATCCGGAAGCCGGTGTCGGTCAGCTCCCACGTCATGTGGTCGGCCGTCGAGGTGTCGGTGACGGCGGTGACCTCGCGGACGGCGTACCCGGGGCGGCTGCCCGGGGCGACCACGACGGCGACGGCGGCGTCGGAGAAGAGCGCGTGCGAGATGATCTGCTGGGTGTCCATCCGGGCCGTAGACGGCTGGATGTGCAGGCTGGTCAGCTCGGCGCAGAGCAGCAGCGCCGGGCGGCCCCGGGCGGTGACGAAGTCGTTCGCGGCGGCCAGCCCGGGCAGTGCGGCGTAACAACCCATGTGGCCGACGAACATCCGCTGGGTGTCCGGGGCCATCCCCATGTCCCGGGCCAGCAGGATGTCCAGCCCCGGCGTGGCGTACCCGGTGCAGGAGCAGACGACGAAGAGGCCGACCTGGTCGGCCGAGAGGCCGGCGTCGGTCAGGGCCCGCCCGACCGCCTCCTTGCCCAGCGGCAGCGCCTCGATCTGGTACCGGCGCATCCGGCGCTCGGTCGGCCAGTCCGAGACGTCCTCCAGCAGCGGGTTCACCGCCGCCTGCCGCTGCCGTACCCCGGAGTTGGCGAAGATCCGCTCGGCGAGCGCCCGGGTCGCCCCGGAAAAGTGCCCCGCGAAGAAGCCCGCCCACAGCTCCTGCTGGCTCGCCGTGGGCGGCAGCGCCACACCCACGCCGGCGATCACCCCGCAACTTTCCGGCCCGCTTCCGCTTCCCATGCCGTCCTCCGATCGCGACACCGCGCACCCCTGCGCGCTCCACGCGCCCACCGAGCCCAACCGCCGAGCGTGACCTCGGGACTCGCGCCGACTCGACGCGCCTGATCGCGACCCGGCCCGACCGGTGGCGGTCGAGCGGCCGGCTCGCGCACTATCAGGTACCCAGACACCGGGCGCCTCACCACCGCGGCGTCGAAGCGTCCCGGTCCGGGTCGCCGCCGAGCGCGGCGACGCCGAGCCAGTCCGCGCAGACGTCCGAGGTCGCCGGATGCAGCGACCCGCACCGGGCGTCCCGGTAGAGGCGTTCCAGCGGATGCCCGCGCCGGGTCGCCGAGGTGCCGGCCGCCTCCACCATCGAGGCCGCCACCTCGGCCGCGGTCGTCCCGGCCAGCAGCTTCGCCCGCCACACCCAGCGGTTCGTCTCGGCGTCCCCCGGCGCCTCGTCGACCCGGCGGGCCGCCTCGGTCACCGCCAGCCCGGCGGCGGCGGTGGCGGCGTCGGCCCGGCCCACCCGGGCGCGTACCGCCGGCAGACCGTCCAACCCCCGTGCGGTCAGGTGCTCCACAGCGGCGTCGATCGCCGCCCTGGCCACCCCGACGTAGACGGCCGCATAGCTGGCCACCAGCCAGTGCGGCATGAGCTGCGCGACCACCAGGGCCAGCCCCTCCACCCCGCCGAGCAGCCGGTCGGACGGCACCGTCACGTCCAGGTGCAGGTCGTGCGAGGCGGTGGCCCGCATCCCGAGCGAATCCCAGGTCGGCTCGACGTGCAGCCCCTCCGGCCCGGCCGGCACCAGGAACTGCGAGACCACCGACTGGTCGGCGACGCTCCGGGCGGCCACCAGGTAGGCGTCGGCGTGCCCGGCCCCCGAGCAGAACGTCTTGGCCCCCTTGATGTGGTAGCCCCCGTCCACCGGCTCGTACGTGGTGGTCAGCTTCGACAGCCGGGAACCGGCACCGCGCTCGCTCATCGCCACCGCGTACCAGGCACCGGCCGCCGCCTCGGCGAGCAGCCGGTCCCGGGCCGCCAGCGCCTCCGACGGTACGCCGAGCGCCTCGGCCAGCTCCTCGGTCAACGCGCCCAGCGCACCGGTGACCGAGGCGTGCATGTTGAAGACCAGTGCCGTGGCGCCGTTGCCCCGGGCCAGTTCGGTGGCGACCGCCGCGTACCCGGCGAAGCTGGCGCCGAGGCCGCCCAGCCCCGGCGGGACCATGAGCCCGAGGAGGCCGGCCGACCGCAGGTCGGCGAAGTCCTCGACCGGAAACGTGCCGTCCCGGTCGTGTTCGGCCGCCCGGGCGGCGAATCTCGGCGCCACCCGGCGTGCCGCTGCGAGCGCGTCCACCGTCATCCGTAGTCCTTCCCGCACCGGCCGGTCGGCCGGCACTGCCGCCCCGGCTACCCCTGCCTGGTCCCCCACCCCTGGTAGAGCACCGCCGCCGACCAGGTCGGAACGATCCGTGGCGCGTCCGGAGGCCCGACCCGCCCGTTTTCCGCCGTGGCCGGGTCGACGCGCCGGACGGCCCGGCGCAGCAGCCAGCGTGCCGTTCCCCAGGCCGCCGGCCGGATGCCCCGGACCCGCAGCGCGATCCCGTGCCGGGCACACTCGGCGACCAGCTCCCGCGCGTCGACGAAGAGCCGGGGATCGTGGATCCCCCGGGGCACCCCGGGGAAGAGTTCGGCCACCCGTACCGCCAGCAGCCGGCTCAGCGCGGTGGCGTTGAGGGTGTCCAGCACCAGGGTCCCGCCGGGCCGGAGCAGCCGGGCCGCCTCGGCCACCACCCGCCGCCAGTCCGGTACGTGTTCGAGCACCTCACCGGCGGCCACCACGTCCGCGCAGCCGTCGGCCAGCGGCACCGCCCCGACGTCCCCGTTCACCGGGGTCACCCCGTGCGCGGCGGCCTGGGCGAGCGCGGAGCGGACCAGATCCACCCCGACGTGCCGGTAGCCCCTGCCGGCCACCCTGGGGGCGAGCAGGCCGGCACCGCAGCCGAGGTCGACCAGGCGCGCCCCGGGACGGGTGGCCGGCGGCACCAGGGCGGCCCGCGCCTCGGCCAGCCAGTGCAGCATCGCGAAGGCGCCGTCCGGCTGCCACCACTCGTCGGCGAGGTCGTCGTACTGCCGGGGGTCGTTGCGGGGCAGCCGCCCGGCCCGGCGCCCGGGCGCGGCGGCCCCGGCGTCCGGCCTGGTCCGCGCTGTCCGCATGCGATCGAGCCTGGCACGACCGAGCGGTAACAACCAGACTTCCCATATGTCGCATGTGGTGTTAGGGCTGGTCCGGGCGAGCCACCCCGAGCCGGCGGTCGCGGTGACCACTGTCTCGGCCCTGCTCGCCTGGGGCGTCGGCCACCCGCCCGCCGGCATCGCCGCGGTCACCCTCACCGTGCTGGCCAGCCAGCTCGCCGTCGGCTGGCTCAACGACCGGCTCGACGCCGACCGGGACGCCGCGGTCGGCCGCCGGGACAAGCCGCTGGCCAGCGGCATGATCAGCCGGCGGCTGGTCGGCACGGCCGGGGTGCTCGCCGCCGTGCTCACCCCGCTGCCGGCGCTCACCCTCAACCTGGCCGCCGCCGGGGCGGTCACCCTCGCCCTGGTCTCCGCGCTGCTCTACAACTGGCCGCTCAAGTCCACCCCGCTCTCGGTGCTGCCGTACGCGGTCTCGTTCGGGACGTTGCCGGCGGTCGTCGTACTCGGGCTGCCCGGCGCGCCGGCGCCGCCGGCCTGGCTCGTCGCGGCCGGTGCGCTGCTCGGCGCCGGGGCGCACTTCGCGAACGTGCTGCCGGACCTGACCGACGACGAGCGGACCGGGGTCCGGGGCCTGCCGCACCGGCTCGGCCCGACCGGCTCCCGGCTGGCCGCCGCCGGGCTGCTGCTCGCGGCCACCGCGACCCTGGTGGCCGGGCCGCCCGGCCCGCCCTCCTGGGTCGGGCTGGCGGCGGTCGCGGTCGCCGCCGTGGTCCCGGCGGTCGGCTGGTACGCCGGTCGGGCCGCCGCCGCCCGGGGCGACCGTCCGGTGGCCGTCTTCCGGGCCGTCATGCTCGTCGCGCTGATCGACGTGGTGCTGCTGGTGACCAGCGGGCGGGTCGGCTGAGTCGGCCACGCCACCGGCCGGTACCGCCCGAGCGGGCCGGACCGGGATACCGGGTCGGCGTACGAGAGCCGATCACCGCCCACTACCCTGGAGCCCGTCGGGCCGGGTACGGCCACCGTGCCCGTTCGCCCCGACCCGCCGATCGCGAGGGCGACCGGGATCGCACGAAGGAGGACCAGGTGACGCGCTCGATCAGGGGGGCTCGGCGAGCCGCTGCGGTGCTGGCCGGTACGGCGACCGCCGCCACCCTGCTGCTGTCCGGCTGCGGCGCGGGCCAGATCGCCGAGACCGCCGCCAAGGTCCCCACCAGCGTCGGCACCAACGCGCAGTCGGCGGACAACAACTTCAAGGTCCGCAACCTGTCGATCGACTACCTGAACACCCAGGGTTATCCGGCCGGCGCGGACGCGCCGATGAACGTCGGCCTCTTCAATGACTCCGGCGAGGCCGTGACGGTGCGGGTCAGCTCGGCCGGTGCCCGTGCGGTGGTGCTGGCCGGCGCAGCGGGCGGTACCGCCTCGGCGAGCCCGTCCGCGACCACCGGCAGCCCGTCGCCGGAGGCGACCTCGGGCAGCCCGTCGCCGGGCGGCTCTCCGTCGGCGACCCCGACCGAGGGTGCCGTCGCCCCGTCTCCCACGGCGTCCCCGACGCGGCCGGCCGAGATCCAGATCCCGGCGCGCGGGTTCGTCATCCTGGACGAGACCACCGGTAGCTGGCTCCAGCTCTCCGGGCTGACCGAACCGCTGCCGCCGGGCGGCAACATCGAGCTGACCTTCGACTTCGGTGGGACCCAGGTGCCGGTACAGGCCCCGGTCGCGGTGCCGCTGACGCCGGCCCCGGTCGCCACCCCGGTCGTCGGCGAGGACGAGGGGCACGAGTAGTCGGCTGCCGTGGCGGCTCGGCGTGCGGCCGGGTCTCTCCGGTTCCGTCGTACGGATTGGTTAGCGTGCTGGGGTGACGACCAGCCGAGCCACGCCCCGCCCAGCGACCGGGCGCGGCCGTGCCGCGAGCCGCGACCCCCGGCCCGCCTACGAGTGCGACGCCTGCGGCCACCAGCCGCCGAAGTGGGTCGGCCGGTGCCCGGAGTGCGGCGAGTGGGGCTCGGTCGTCGAGTCGACCCTCACCGGCCCCACCGTCTCCGGCCGGGTGGTCAGTTCCCGGGCGCCGGCCGAGCCGGCCCGGCCGATCGCCACCATCAGCGCCGCCCCGGCCCGGGCACGTCCGACCGGCGTGCCGGAGCTGGACCGGGTGCTCGGCGGCGGCCTGGTGCCCGGCGCGGTGGTGCTGCTCGCCGGTGAGCCCGGGGTCGGCAAGTCGACGCTGCTGCTCGACGTGGCCCAGCAGTGGGCGGCCGGCGCCGGCAGCCCGTCGCTGGTGGTCAGCGGCGAGGAGTCGGTGAGCCAGGTCCGGCTGCGGGCCGAGCGGATGGGCACCCTGCACGACCGGCTCTACCTGGCCGCCGAGAACGACCTCTCCGCCGTCCTCGGCCACCTCGACGCGGTCAAGCCGGGCCTGCTGGTGCTGGACTCGGTGCAGACCGTCTCCACCCCCGGCACCGAGGGGGTGCCGGGCGGGGTCAGCCAGGTCCGGGCGGTCACCGCCGCCCTGGTCGCGGTCGCCAAGGAGCGGGGGATCGCCACCGTACTCGTCGGGCACGTCACCAAGGACGGGCAGGTCGCCGGCCCCCGCGTGCTGGAGCACCTGGTCGACGTGGTGCTGCACTTCGAGGGCGACAAGCACTCGTCGCTGCGGATGGTGCGCGGCGTGAAGAACCGCTTCGGCACCGCCGACGAGGTCGGCTGCTTCGAGATGCACGAGGGCGGGATCAGCAGCCTGGCCGACCCGTCCGGGCTGTTCCTGACCCGCTCCGCCGACCCGGTCCCCGGCACCTGTGTGACGGTGGCGATGGAGGGCCGGCGGGCGCTGGTCACCGAGGTGCAGGCGCTGATCGGCGCCACGGTGGCCGGGTCGCCACGGCGGACCGTCTCCGGGCTGGACAGCGCCCGGCTGGCGATGGTGCTGGCGGTGCTGCAACGCCGGACCGAGCGGCTGACCCTGCACGACCGGGAGGTCTTCGCCGCCACCGTCGGCGGGATCCGGGTGGTCGAGCCGGCCGCCGACCTCGCCGTCGCCCTGGCGGTCGCCTCCGGCGGGCTCAACCTCGCCATCGCGCCGAATCTGGTGGCGATCGGGGAGGTGGGGCTGACCGGCGAGGTGCGTCGGGTCGCCGCCGTGCCCCGGCGGCTGGCCGAGGCGGCCCGGCTCGGCTTCAAGTACGCCCTGGTGCCTACCGGCTGCGGGCCGAACGCCAGCGGGGTGGCTCCGGAGAACATGCGGGTGACGGAAGTCACCGACGTACGATCGGCGCTGCAATGCGTGGCCCGGGTGTCGGCTGAGTAACCATACGGTCACGCCGCGCTGCGGTTGGCCGGGGCGTGGCATGCTTACGGCCGTTGCCACCTGCGGCCGGACGGGACGGCCACGCCCGGCAAGGCTTGCCAATCAGCTACAAACTGGACACTACGCGGCGGGTCCCAGACGGTACCGACGGCGCGCCGATGGGAGGAAGCAGGCACAGTGGCACGTCACAGTAACCGCGACAGCACCGAACGCAGGGCGGTCCGTAGAATGTCCGAGTGCCGATCGACCGCGACGCGAACCGTACCGCCAGCGCGGCTTCTCCTGTCCGCACCAGCGCCGGCACCTCGACCCGCCCCGTCGGAGTCGGCATGACCATGAACGGGACGGGCCCGACCGGCGACCCGTTGCGGGCCAACCTGGCGCTGATGGCGCCGGGCACGGCGCTGCGGGACGGGCTGGAGCGCATCCTGCGTGGCCGTACCGGTGCCCTGATCGTGCTCGGCTACGACCGGGTCGTCGAGACGCTCTGCACCGGCGGCTTCCCGCTCGACGTCGAGTTCTCCGCCACCCGGGTCCGCGAACTGTGCAAGATGGACGGCGCCGTCGTGCTCTCCAGCGACGGCACCCGGATCGTCCGGGCCGCCGTGCACCTGATGCCCGACCCGTCGATCCCGACCGAGGAGTCCGGCACCCGGCACCGCACCGCCGAGCGGGTCGCCCGGCAGACCGGCTTCCCGGTGATCTCGGTGAGCCAGTCGATGCGGATCATCAGCCTCTACGTCAACGGCCAGCGGCACGTGCTGGACGACTCCGCCGCGATCCTGTCCCGGGCCAACCAGGCACTGGCCACTCTCGAGCGCTACAAGCTCCGCCTCGACGAGGTCTCCGGCACCCTCTCCGCGCTGGAGATCGAGGATCTGGTCACCGTACGGGACGCGGTCGCCGTGGTGCAGCGGCTGGAGATGGTCCGCCGGATCGCCGACGAGATCGCCGGTTACGTCGTCGAACTGGGCACCGACGGTCGGCTGCTCGCCCTCCAGCTCGACGAGCTGATGGCCGGGGTGGACGCCGACCGGACCCTGGTGATCCGCGACTACCTGCCGACCGGGCGCAAGGCGCGGACCCTCGACGAGGCCCTGGTCGAGCTGGACCTGCTCACCGCCACCGAGCTGATCGACCTGGTCGCGGTCGCCAAGGCGATCGGCTACCCGGGTGCCTCCGACGCGCTGGACGCGGCAGTCAGCCCGCGCGGGTTCCGGCTGCTCGCCAAGGTGCCCCGGCTGCCCGGGCTGGTGGTCGACCGGCTCGTCGGACACTTCGGCAGCCTGCAACGGCTGCTCGGCGCCACCGTCGAGGACCTACAGGCCGTCGACGGGGTCGGTGACGCCCGCGCCCGGGGCGTACGGGAAGGACTCTCCCGGCTCGCCGAGGCGTCCATTCTGGAGCGTTACGTCTGACGGCTGGACGGGGCCGGTGGCCTGTCGGGACGGCCGAGTCGCCGCCGGTCAGCCGGTGATGGTTATCCGGACCGGCTTGCTGAGCTTGTTGCCGAGCCGGCCGAAGAGTTCGTAGCTGCCGGCGGCCGGATAGGGCCCGGCGGCGAGCTGGTTGGCGCACTTGGAACTCTCGCGCCCGTTCCAGGAGATCGTGTACGCGTTCTCGTGGCTGGGCGGGAACGGCCGGATGTCGTTGGCCCGGACCTCGCTGCACCCGTCCGACGACCAGACCTTGCGGGCCCCGGACTTGATGTACAGCTCCTGGAGGTCGGCACCGACGTCCCGGTTGCAGGTCCGGTCGGAGACGTTCTTGATTTTGAGCCGTAGCTCGATCGTCTGGCCCCGCTGCGCGGAGGTCTGCGACGGCACCGGTGTCACCGAGATCTCCTGGTCGGTGCACTCGTTGGGCACCGGCGGCGGCGCCGGCGGCACCTGGCCGCCCGCCGGCTCGACGGAGGTGTCCTCCTCACCCGCCGGAGGGAGGTCGGTCGGCTCGCCGCCCGGTCCACCCGGCTCCGGAGCACCGGACTCGGGGGCGCCCGACGCGGGCGGGCCGGACGCCGACGGGTCGACGTGCGGAGTGAGCGTCGCGGACGGCCCAGGGTTGGCGGTCTTGTCCTTTCCGGGGTCGCCCGCTGTGTTGACGCAGGAGTAGAGGATCACGACCAGGAAGAGCAGCAGGGCGCCGAGCACGACGGCTCGACGCCGCCAATACACGGCGGGCGGAAGGGGGCCAACCGTCAGACGCATAATGGTTTCACCGTATCGGCACGGGTCGCCCGGATCCCCGCGACGCGCCGGAGCCTTGGCACGCCGTCTCGGCGCCGCCGGTCACAGATAGACCTTCCGCTGGTAGACGGCGTGCGCGCCGGCCACCCGGTCCAGAAAGAGCCGGCCCGCGCAGTGGTCGATCTCATGCTGTAACGCCCGGGCCTCGAAGCCGTCGGTGACCAGCCGGACCGCCGCTCCGGTGCCGGGCAGTACTGCCCGCACCACCACCCGGCTGGCCCGCTTCACGTCGCCGGTGAGGTCGGGGACCGACATGCAGCCCTCCCGCCCCGGCCGCCAGCGGCTCGCCTCGACGACCTCGGCGTTGCAGAGCACGAAGGTGCCGTGCGCGGTGACCGTCTTCGGGTGCCCGGTCACGTCCACCGCGAAGACCCGGGCCCCGACCCCGATCTGCGGTGCGGCCAGGCCGACGCAGCCAGGCGAGACCCGCATGGTGGCCACCAGGTCGGCGGCGAGCCGCACCACGTCGTCGTCGCAGGGGTCGACGGTGGCACCCTCCCGGCTCAGCACCCCGGCCGGGGCGGTCACCACCGGGCGTACGGCACCCCGGTCGCCGAGCAACTCGGGTGTCCAGTCACCCAGGCCGCACTCCTCGGCCATCCCGGTGTCGTCCTTCCCGGTCACAACAGGTCCGAGTCGGCACGCCGCAGGGTGACCTCCACGTCCAGCCCGGCGGCCACCTCGGCCAGCCGGGCGGCGATCCCTTCGGCCGCGTCCGGCCGCAGCTCCACCTCGGCGAGGAGGACGTAGAGCGGGCCGGTCAGCCGGGTGGTCAGGTCGGTCACGTTACCGCCGGCCTCGGCGAGTACCCGGGTCAGCGCGGCGACGATGCCGAGCCGGTCGGCGCCGTGCACCGCCATCAGGTACGGCTCGCCGAACGGCGTACTCGACGCCTCGGCGCCGACCTGGCGGACCGTCGCCACCAGCGGACCGTCGGCGACGACCGGGGTCAGCGCCGCCTCCGCCTCGGCACCGGACGGGCCGACGCAGATCAGCGTCATCGCGAAGTGCCCGCGCAGCCGGGTCATGGTCGAGTCGGTCAGGTTGGCCCCGACCTGGGCGAGCGCCTCCGTCACGTCGGCCACGATGCCGGGCCGGTCCGGACCGATGACGGTGATCGCGAGCTCGTTCATCCGGGCAGTCTGCCCGATCATCCACCTGTCCGGGGCCCGACCCGACCGCCGGCCCACGCTCCGGGACGACGGAGATTCCGGCGCCCGCCCCGGCCGCCGACCGGTCCGGCATGACAGGATCGACGGCGCCATGTCGACGACAACTTCGGAACTCGCCGCCGACGCCATCCGGTGGTACGACGAGAACGCCCGCGACCTGCCGTGGCGGGAACCCGGCATCGGGGCGTGGCCGATCCTGGTCAGCGAGGTCATGCTGCAACAGACCCCGGTGGTACGGGTACTCCCCGCCTGGCGGGCCTGGCTCACCCGGTGGCCCCGGCCGGCGGACCTGGCCGCGGACACCCCGGCCGAGGCGATCCGGATGTGGGGGCGGCTCGGCTATCCCCGCCGGGCACTGCGGCTGCACGAGTGCGCGGTCGCCGTGCTGGCGCGGCACGGCGGCGAGGTGCCGACCGGACTGGCGGAGTTGCTGGCGCTGCCCGGCGTCGGCGACTACACGGCCCGGGCGGTGGCAGCGTTCGCGTACGGGCAGCGGCACCCGGTGGTGGACACCAACGTTCGGAGACTGGTGGCCCGGGCCGTCGCCGGAGAGCCGGACGCGGGGCCGGCGACCCGTCCCGCCGACCTGGTCGCCACCGAGGCGCTGCTGCCGATGGCGCCGGAACGGGCCGCCCGGGCCAGCGCCGCGTTCATGGAGCTGGGTGCGCTGGTCTGCACCGCCCGGGCGCCCCGGTGCGTCGACTGTCCGCTGGCCGCCCGATGCGCCTGGCGGGCGTCGGGGCGTACCGCGCCGGCCGGCCCGACCCGCCGGCCGCAGCGGTACGCCGGCACCGACCGCCAGGTCCGGGGCAAGCTGCTGGCCGTACTCCGGGAGGCGACCGGTCCGGTGCCGCGGGCCCGGCTGGACCTCGTCTGGTCCGACGACCTGCAACGGTCCCGGGCACTCGCCGGGCTCATCGAGGACGGCCTGGTCGAGATGCTCGACGACACCTGCGTGCTGGCCGGTGAGGGCGGCATCGACGGATAGCCGCGCCGCGAAGACGAATTCGGCCCGGTGGCGACTGCCACCGGGCCGAACCGTTCATGCGCTGTCTGAGCTGCCGTTCGCCTACTCGTCCGCGCCGGCCGCGGCGGTGTTGCCGAGGTCGGCCGGCACCGCGTCGGGCACCGGGACCGGCTTGTCCGCGCCGCGGAAGACCAGCTTGGACTTGTCGATGTTGTCCGGGTCGCCCTCGCAGTCCACGACGACGATCTGGCCCGGGGTCAGCTCGTTGAACAGGATCCGCTCCGACAGGTTGTCCTCGATGTCGCGCTGGATCGTCCGCCGCAGCGGCCGGGCGCCCAGCACCGGGTCGAAGCCCTTCTTCGCCAGGTACTTCTTGGCGTTGTCGGTCAGCTCGAGGCCCATGTCCTTGTTGCGGAGCTGGGTCTCGATCCGCTGGATCATGATGTCCACGATCGAGAGGATCTCGGTCTGGTTGAGCTGGTGGAACACGATCGTGTCGTCGATCCGGTTGAGGAACTCCGGCCGGAAGTGCTGCTTCAGCTCGTCGTTGACCTTCTGCTTCATCCGCTCGTAGTTCGAGTCGGAGTCCTCGGAGGCCTGGAAGCCCATCGAGACCGCCTTGGCCACGTCCCTGGTACCCAGGTTGGTGGTCAGGATGATGACCGTGTTCTTGAAGTCCACGATCCGGCCCTGGCCGTCGGTCAACCGCCCGTCCTCCAGGATCTGGAGCAGGGTGTTGAAGACGTCCGGGTGGGCCTTCTCGATCTCGTCGAACAGGACCACCGAGAACGGCCGGCGCCGCACCTTCTCGGTGAGCTGGCCACCCTCGTCGTAGCCGACGTAGCCGGGGGGCGCCCCGACCAGCCGCGACACGGTGTACCGGTCGTGGAACTCGGACATGTCGAGCTGGATCAGCGCGTCCTCGCTGCCGAAGAGGAACTCCGCCAGCGCCTTGGACAGCTCGGTCTTACCCACGCCGGACGGGCCGGCGAAGATGAACGAGCCGGACGGCCGCTTCGGGTCCTTCAGGCCGGCCCGGGTACGCCGGATCGCCTTCGAGACCGCACGGACCGCGTCCTCCTGGCCGACGACCCGCTTGTGCAGCTCGTCCTCCATGCGGAGCAGCCGGGAGGTCTCCTCCTCGGTGAGCTTGTAGACCGGGATGCCGGTCCAGTTCGCCAGCACCTCGGCGATCTGCTCGTCGTCGACCTCGCTGACGACGTCGAGGTCGCCGGCCTTCCACTCCTTCTCCCGCTGCGCCTTCTGGCCCAGCAGCTGCTTCTCCTTGTCCCGCAGCTGCGCGGCCCGCTCGAAGTCCTGCGCGTCGATCGCGGACTCCTTGTCGCGGCGCACCTGGGCGATGCGCTCGTCGAAGTCACGCAGGTCCGGCGGCGCGGTCATCCGACGGATCCGCATCCGGGCACCGGCCTCGTCGATCAGGTCGATCGCCTTGTCCGGCAGGAACCGGTCCGAGATGTACCGGTCGGCCAGCGTCGCCGCCGCGACCAGCGCCGCGTCGGTGATGCTCACCCGGTGGTGCGCCTCGTAACGGTCCCGCAGACCCTTGAGGATCTCGATGGTGTGGGTCAGCGACGGCTCACCCACCTGGATCGGCTGGAACCGCCGCTCCAGGGCGGCGTCCTTCTCCAGGTGCTTGCGGTATTCGTCCAGCGTCGTCGCGCCGATGGTCTGCAGCTCGCCACGGGCCAGCATCGGCTTGAGGATGCTCGCCGCGTCGATCGCGCCCTCGGCGGCACCCGCACCCACCAGGGTGTGGATCTCGTCGATGAACAGGATGATGTCGCCGCGGGTGCGGATCTCCTTGAGCACCTTCTTCAGGCGCTCCTCGAAGTCACCGCGGTATCGCGAGCCGGCGACCAGGGCACCCAGGTCAAGCGTGTAGAGCTGCTTGTCCTTGAGCGTCTCCGGCACCTCGCCCTTGATGATCCGCTGGGACAGCCCCTCGACGACCGCGGTCTTGCCGACCCCGGGCTCGCCGATCAGGACCGGGTTGTTCTTGGTACGGCGGGAGAGCACCTGCATCACCCGCTCGATCTCCTTCTCCCGGCCGATGACCGGGTCGAGCTTGCCCTCCCGGGCAGCCTGGGTCAGGTTGCGACCGAACTGGTCCAGCACCAGGCTGGTCGACGGCGCGGCCTCACCCGGCGCGGTACCGGCAGCCGCCGGCTCCTTGCCCTGGTAGCCGGAGAGGAGCTGGATCACCTGCTGCCGGACCCGGTTGAGGTCGGCGCCGAGCTTCACCAGCACCTGGGCGGCAACGCCCTCGCCCTCGCGGATCAGGCCGAGCAGGATGTGCTCCGTACCGATGTAGTTGTGGCCGAGCTGCAACGCCTCGCGCAGCGACAGCTCCAGCACCTTCTTGGCCCGCGGCGTGAACGGGATGTGCCCGCTCGGCGCCTGCTGACCCTGGCCGATGATCTCCTCGACCTGCTGGCGGACGCCCTCCAGCGAAATCCCCAGGCTCTCCAGGGCCTTCGCCGCGACGCCCTCACCCTCGTGGATGAGGCCTAGCAGGATGTGTTCCGTACCGATGTAGTTGTGGTTGAGCATCCGGGCTTCTTCTTGAGCCAGGACGACAACCCGCCGCGCTCGGTCGGTGAACCGCTCGAACATGCCCTCGTGCTCCTCACGTGCCGTGCGCACTCGATCTTGATGGCCAAGCATCGTGGCGGGGCCACCACCCGGACGCCCGAGGCGGACATCCGTGCTCCCTTACTCTATCGCCGCGAGCCGACTCTCCTGAGGTCGTGTGTTCCCGGAATGAGCCACGTACGCGACGTTTTTCCCAACCGTCCACGCTCAGCGATGCTTCCCGGACCGTCCGCTGTACGCGCAGAGCGAAATTTCGAGTCCCCGCCCGGGCGACGCGGCCCCGCGTCATCCACAGGCTGTGGACAACTTCGTCCACTGGATGTGGACAACGCCTGGACCGCCAGGATGTTCCCGGGTCACCGACAGTAACGAAGCGGACACTCCCGCTAATCGTCTCATACCGCCCGACACGGCGAAAAATGAGCGGGGTGGGGGGGCCCCCCCCCCCCCCCCCCCCCCCGCTCGCGGGTCGGGGAAGCACCGACGCCTAGCGGCCCGCCTTGGCGTGGTACTCGTCCACGATCTCCTGCGGGATGCGCCCGCGGTCGGAGATGTCCTTGCCTTCCTTCTTGGCCCAGGCCCGGATCGCCTTGTTCTGCTCGCGGTCGGCGGTGGCGCCACCCCGCCCCCGTGCGGCACGACCGCCGACCACCACGCCGCCCCGGCCCACCTTCGAGCCGGCCGCGACGTACGGGGCGAATAGGTCCCGCAATTTGCCGGCGTTCTTGTTCGACAGGTCGATCTCGTACTGCACGCCGTCGAGCGAGAACTTGACCGTCTCGTCCGCGTCTCCGCCGTCCAGGTCATCGACCAGCTTGTGAATGATCTGCTTGGCCACGTGTCGCTATCCTTTCGAGCAGGTTCGCCGCAAACAAGAGCACAATAGCCCGTTAGATGCTTGCTCCGTCAATAGGATGGCGAAACTACGCGACAGGCCGCGCGGCGGCAACTACTCCGGGCGGACCATCGGGAAGAGGATCGTTTCCCGAATTCCGAGGCCGGTGAGGGCCATCAGCAGCCGGTCGATTCCCATTCCCATGCCCCCGAGCGGCGGCATTCCGTACTCCATGGCCCGCAGGAAGTCCTCGTCGAGCCGCATGGCCTCGTCGTCCCCGGAGGCGGAACGCTGCGCCTGGGCCACCAGCCGCTCCCGCTGCACCACCGGGTCGACCAGCTCCGTGTAGCCGGTGGCCAGCTCGAAACCGAGCACGTAGAGGTCCCATTTGGCGGTGAGTCCCGGCTGGTCGGGATGCGCCCGCACCAGCGGGCTGGTCTCTTCCGGGTAGTCCCGGACGAAGGTGGGTTGCCGCAGGGTGGGTACGACCAGTTCCTCGAAAAGCTCCTCGGCGAGCTTGCCCGGCCCCCACTTGGCGTCGACCGCGAGGCCGACCTTTTCCGCGTACCCCAGCAGGTCGGCCATGCCGGTGCGGACGGTCACCTCCTCGCCGAGCGCCTCGGAAAGGGTGCCGTAGAGGGTCACGGAACGCCACTGCCCGCCGAGGTCGAACTCGGTGCCGTCGGCGTGGGTCACCACCTGCGAGCCGGTCGCGGCGAGCGCCGCCGCCTGCACCAGGTCCCGGGTGAGGGTCGCCATAGTGTCATAGTCACCGTACGCTTCGTATGCCTCGAGCATGGCGAACTCCGGCGAGTGCGAAGAGTCGACCCCCTCATTACGGAAGTTACGGTTGATCTCGAAGACCCGGTCGATGCCGCCGACCGCCGCCCGCTTGAGAAAAAGCTCGGGGGCGATTCTCAGATACAGATCCGTGTCTAGCGCATTGCTGTGCGTCACGAATGGCCTGGCTGTGGCCCCGCCGGGCAGCGGTTGCAGCATGGGGGTTTCAACTTCGATGAAACTCCGGGCGTGCAGCGAATCGCGCAGACTACGCAGCGTCGCCGCCCTCGTGCGTACCATCTCGCGGGCCCGGGGGCGCACGATCAGATCGACATAACGCTGCCGGACCCGGGCCTCCTCGCTAAGCGGCTTGTGCGCCACCGGCAGCGGCCGCAGTGCCTTCGCGGTCAGCTCCCACGAATCGGCGAGCACGGAAAGCTCACCACGCCGGCTGGTAATCACCTCACCGGTCACCCCGACATGGTCGCCGAGATCGACCAGCCGCTTCCAGGCGTCGAGCCGCTCCTGCCCGACCCGGTCGAGCGAGAACATCGCCTGGAGTTCCGTACCGTCGCCGTCGCGCAGGGTGGCGAAACAGAGCTTCCCGGTGTTCCGGACGAAGATCACCCGGCCGGTGACGGCGGCCACGTCCCCACTCGCGGTGTCGGTCGGAAGATCGGCGTAACGGGCCCGGATCTCGGCGAGAGTCGCGGTGCGCGGATATCCCACCGGGTACGGCGCAACGCCCTCGGCGAGCATGCGGTCCCGCTTCTCCCGGCGGACCCGCATCTGCTCGGGAAGGTCGTCCACGGGATCGGCGGGGTTCGGGATCTGCTGGCTCACGGCATGTTTCCTCGGGAAATCGTGTCGGCGGAGTTCGGCCCCGAGCGTACTCAAGTGCGTCGGCGCCGGGGCACTGGATAACCTCCAGGCATGGTCGACCAGTCCCACGCCCTCTCCTTCGGTGCCGCGGCCGGGAACTACGACCGGTACCGGCCGAGCTACCCGGAACCTGCGGTCGGCTGGGCGGTCGGCCGTCCCGCCCCGGCCGAGGTGCTGGACCTCGGCGCCGGCACCGGCATCCTCACCCGGGTACTGCTGCGGCTCGGCCACCGGGTGACGCCGGTCGAGCCGGACCCCGGGATGCGGGCCAGGCTCGACACCGCCACCCCGGGGACGGTCGCCCGGGCCGGCTCGGCCGAGCGGGTGCCGCTGCCGGACGGATCCGTCGACGCGATCGTCGCCGGGCAGGCGTACCACTGGTTCGACCATCCGGTGGCGCACGCCGAGGGGGCCCGGCTGCTGCGCCCCGGCGGGACGTACGCGGCGATCTTCAACCACCGGGACGAGTCGGTGCCCTGGGTGGCCGCGCTGACCGCGATCACCGTCGACATCCTCGGCGGGCGCGGCGCCCGGGACGACGGACCCGGCATCGACGGCTACGGCCCGGACTTCGCCCCGGTCGAACGGAACGAGTTCCGGCACGGCGTGACCCTCACCCCGGACGCCCTGGTCGGGATGATCAGCACCCGGTCGCACTACCTCACCGCCAGCCCGCGGCAGCAGCGGGAGGTCGCGGCCGCGATCCGGGAGCTGACCGCCAGCCACCCGGACCTGGCCGGACGGGAGAGCTTCGAGCTGCCGTACCGGACCCTGGTCTTCCGGGCCCGCCGACGCTGAGCCGGCCGACCCCGCTGACCGGGGCGGGCCGGCGGGCGGTCAGCGGTTGCGGTCGTAGACCATCCGCAGCCCGATCAGCGTGATCATCGGCTCGTGGTGGGTGATCGTCCGGCACTCGCCGATCACCAGCGACGCCAGCCCGCCGGTGGCGATCACCGCCCGCACCTCGCCCAGCTCACCGACCATCCGCTCGACGATCCGGTCCACCTGGCCGGCGAAGCCGAAGTACATGCCGGCCTGGAGGCACTCCACGGTGTTCTTGCCGATCACCGAACGGGGCACCGCCGGCTCGACCTTGCGCAACTGGGCCGCCCGGGCGGCCAGCGCGTCGAAGGAGATCTCGATCCCCGGCGCGAACGCCCCGCCGAGGAACTCCCCCCGCCCGCTGATCACGTCGAAGTTGGTGGTGGTGCCGAAGTCGACCACGATCGACGGCCCGCCGTAGAGGGTGTACGCCGCCAGCGTGTTCACCACCCGGTCGGCGCCGACCTCCTTCGGGTTGTCGATCGCCAGCTGCACCCCGGTCTTCACCCCCGGCTCGACGATCAGGCTGGGGAGGTCGGCGTAGTAGCGGGCCAGCATCGTACGCAGCGAGCGCAGCGCCGCCGGCACCGTCGAGCAGGCGACCACCCCGGTGACCTCCACCGCGTCACCGGCCAGCAGGCCGCGCAGCTTGAGGCCCAGCTCGTCGGCGGTGGACCGGGCATCGGTCTTGATCCGCCAGGAGTGCACCAGCTTCTCGCCCTCGAAGGTCGCCAGCACGGTGTTGGTGTTGCCGATGTCGATACAGAGCAGCATGTCGTCAGTCCCGAACCCCGAGTCGTGGCGCGTCCCGCCGCTACGCGGCGCGCGAGCGGAGGTCCAGTGCGATGTCCAAGATAGGCGAGGAGTGGGTCAGCGCCCCAACCGAGAGGTAGTCGACGCCGGTCGCCGCGTACTCGGCGGCGGTGGCCAGGGTCAGCCCACCGGTCGCCTCCAGCTCGGCCCGGTCGCCGACCGCCGTCACCACCTCGGCGAGCAGCGCCGGGGACATGTTGTCGCAGAGCAGGAAGTCGGCACCCGCCTCCACCGCCTCCAGCGCCTCGGCCACCGTGGTCACCTCGACCTGGATCGGCACCGCCGGGAACGCCTCCCGGACCCGCCGGTACGCCGGTGCGATGCCGCCGGCCGCCAGCTTGTGGTTGTCCTTGATCATCGCCACGTCGTAGAGCCCGAGGCGCTTGTTGGCGCCGCCGCCGGCCCGTACCGCGTACTTCTCCAGCGCGCGCAGCCCCGGAGTCGTCTTCCGGGTATCCAGCACGGTCGCCTTGCTGCCGCCCAGCGCCTCCACCCAGGCCCTGGTGTGCGTCGCCACCCCGGACATCCGGCAGAGCAGGTTCAGCGCGGTCCGCTCGGCGGTGAGCAGCCCCCGGGTCGGCCCGGTCACCCTGGCCAGCACGTCGCCCTCGGCGACCTCGGCACCGTCGGTGACCACCGGCAGCACCCGCACCTCCGGGCCGCCGGCCAGCTCGAAGACGGCCGCCGCCACGGCCAGCCCGGCCACCACCCCACCGGCCCGGGCCACCACCTCGGCGGTGCCGACCTGCCCGGCCGGGATGGTCGCCACACTGGTCACGTCCAGCCGCTCCGGCCCCAGGTCCTCGTCCAGCGCCGCCTGCACGACGCGTTCCACCTCCGCCGGGTCGAGCCCGGCGTCCCGCAGCGCCCGCGTGGTCGGGTCCGTCAGCACAGTGCCTCCCAGTCCTGTCGCAGCTCGCCCGCCGGACCGATCGACCCGACCAGGTGTCCGAGCCAATCATCGCGTGCCTGCGAGTAGTCCTCACGCCAATGGCAGCCCCGGGTCTCCTGCCGGGCGTACGCCGCGCCGACCAGTGCGGCGGCCACCGTGAGCAGGTTGGTCGCCTCCCAGCTCGCGGTGCGCGGCGCACCCCGGGTCGCGCCGAGGGTGACCAGCTCGGCGGCGGTGGCCCGGAGCGAGTCGGCGGAGCGGAGCACCCCGGCACCCCGGGTCATCGCCCGGGCCAGGCTCTCCCGCACCGCCGGGTCGACCGTCGCGCCCTCGCCGCCCCGCCACGCCCCGGTCGGTGCCGGCTCGGCCTGCGCCGGCAGGTCCCGGGCGATGTCCTGGGTGATCCGGCGGGCGAAGACCAGCCCCTCCAGCAGCGAGTTGCTGGCCAGCCGGTTCGCGCCGTGCACACCGGTGCAGGCGACCTCGCCGCAGGCGTACAGGCCCGGGATGGAGGTGCGGCCGTGCAGGTCGGTGCGTACCCCGCCGGAGGCGTAGTGCGCGGCCGGTGCGACCGGGATCGGCTGCTCGGCCGGGTCGATCCCGGCGGCCAGGCAGGAGGCGACGATGGTGGGGAAGCGCCGGGCCAGGAACTCCGCGCCGAGGTGCCGGGCGTCCAGGAAGACGTGGTCGGCGCCGGTGGCCAGCAGCACCCGGTGGATCCCCTTGGCCACCACGTCCCGGGGGGCCAGCTCGGCCAGCTCGTGCTGGCCGACCATGAACCGCTTGCCGTCCGCGTCGACCAGGTGCGCGCCCTCGCCGCGCAGCGCCTCGGAGACCAGCGGCTGCTGGGCGGAGCGGGCCGGGGCGCCGCCGTCGACCCCGGGGGCGGCCGGCGCCAGCAGCGCGGTCGGATGGAACTGGACGAACTCCAGGTCGGTCACGGCGGCACCGGCCCGCATCGCCAGGGCGACGCCGTCGCCGGTGGAGACCACCGGGTTCGTGGTGGCGGCGAAGACCTGCCCCATCCCGCCGGTGGCCAGCACCACGGCCCGGGCCAGGATCGCGCCGACGCCGTCCTCGCTGCCCTCGCCGAGCACGTGCAGGGTGATCCCGCAGGCCCGCCCGGGCCCGGCCCAGCCGCCGTCCGGAGCCCGGAGCAGGTCGAGGACGAGGGCGTGCTCGACCAGCCGGATCCAGGGATCGCGGCCGACCGCGGCGTGCAGCGCCCGCTGCACCTCGGCCCCGGTCGCGTCGCCACCGGCGTGCACGATCCGGTCGGCCCGGTGCCCGCCCTCCCGGGTCAGCATCAGCGAGCCGTCCGGGTTGCGGTCGAACTCGGCCCCGGCCCGGATCAGCTCCCGCAGCCGGGTCGGCCCCTCCTCCACCAGCACCCGGACCGCCGCCGGGTCACAGAGCCCGACCCCGGCCAGCTCGGTGTCCGAGGCGTGCGCGGCCGGGGTGTCCAACGGATCGAGTACGGCCGCTATGCCGCCCTGCGCCCACCGGGTGGAGCCGTCGTCGATGTTGACCTTGGTCACCACGGTCACGTGCAGTCCCGCCTCGCGCAGGTGCAGTGCGGCGGTGAGCCCGGCGATGCCCGACCCGATCACGACCACGTCGGTCGTCTCCACCCAGCCGGGTGCCGGCGCGGCCAGCAGCCGGGGTACCACCGGCAGGTCGACGGTCGGAAACTGCATCGCTCCAGTCAACCGCGTACGGGTGGGCCGGGGTGCCCCGGGGGCCGGAGTAGTGGCCTACGACGCTTCCCGAACCGGACGACGAGGCGCTCCGGACCGGATCGAACGGGATCAACCGGTCCGGATCGGCAGCCCGCTCGCGCCGGCACCCTTCAGCGAGCGGGTGAACTTACCGTCGGAGACCCAGAGATAGCACCGAACCCCACGGTTGCCCGACGTCCAGTCGTCCCGCCCACCGGGCAGCGCCACCACGCCGGTACGGAACCGCACCGTGCTCTGCGACACCCCGGCGAACCGGGCCGCGATGGTGTAGCAGCCGTCGTAGAAGGGCTGCCAGTCCCGCTCCGCCGTCGGGTACCTCAACGTCGCCGGTGCCCGCCACACCCCGGCGAACTCGGTGTTGTGCCGGGCCGAGCACTCCACCGGGGGCATCCGGTCGATCGTCTCGGTCCGGGTCAGGGTGGTGGCGTAGCAGCCCAACCGGAGCGGTCCGGCCTCGCGCAGCGCGCCCTTCAGGCTCGCCGTCCGGGTCACCGCGTCGCCGTCCTCCTCGACGTTGGACAGTTCGGTCAGGTCACAGCGGAACCACCGGGCCCCGGCCGCCCAGCCCTTGGGAGAGGGCACCGCCACACCGAGCCAGAGCCGGCCGGTACGCCAGTCCGCGCCGAGGAATCCGCGCGCCCGGCTGTCGCACTCGGCGTACGCGGTGGTGAACCCGGCCGAGCCCGGTGCCGGCGGCTTCTCCGCCTCGCCCGCCGCCCCGGCGAAGGTGCCGACGTGCACGGTCTCCAGCCGGTGGTTGGTGGTGCAGTCCACCGGCAGGTACGACGACAGGTAGACCGTCTCGGAGAAGTCCGCCGAGTGGCAGGTCTCGGCCGCCGGGGTGAAGACCGCCGGCTCGCCGACCGGCGCCCAGTCGTTGGTGAGGTCGCCGTCGGTGCCGCCCGGAGGCGCACAGCCGGCGACGCCGAGCAGCACCGCCCCGGCCAGCGCCAGGGCGCTCGTCCAACGGCGCATCGCGTCCTCCCCAGGGCGGCCAACGGTCCGGATGGCTGCACCCTACGTTAACCGGCAGGGTCACCCGGACGGGAAGATCATCTCTCCGGCGGGTCGCCCCGGGAGAGGCCGACGGAGGTGGATCGGCCACCGGAGCCGGCCGCTGCCCGGGGATCAGCCGGAACAGGCCGCTTCCCGGGGGTCAGGCGGTGGCGACGAGGTCGCCGCGGACCGGGTCGCCGACCATTCCCGGTACGGCATCCGCCGGGTCCGCGCCCAGTTCGATGATCCGGTTCGCCGCGTCGACGTGCACGATCCGGGGCTGGTACGTCCGCGCCTCGGCGTCGTCCATCTGGCCGTACGAGATCAGGATGACCAGGTCACCGGGGTGCACCAGGTGCGCGGCGGCGCCGTTGATGCCGATCACGCCACTGCCGCGCTCACCGGGGATCACGTACGTCTCCAGCCGTGCCCCGTTCGTCACGTCCACGATCGCGACCTGCTCGCCGGGGAGCAGGTCGGCGGCGTCCAGCAGATCGGCGTCGATGGTCACCGAACCGACGTAGTGCAGGTCCGCCTGGGTCACCGTGGCCCGGTGGATCTTCGACTTGAGCATCGTGCGGAACATCGGGTACGTCCCTCCGTGGTCCAGGGGTGTGTCTCGGGCGGGCGTCGGGTGGGGTCGGGCCTCAGTTGGCCGGTGCGGGAGCCGGAGCCAGGTCGACCGGCATGTTGTCGATCAGCCGGGTGGAGCCGACCCAGGCGGCCACCAGCATCCGGGCCGGTCCGGTGGCCGGTGCCGGGCCCAGGTCCGGTGCGGTCAGCACCAGGTAGTCCAGCTTGGCGCCGGTCGCACCCTCGCCGAAGGCGCGGTAGGCGGCGGCGAGCGTACCGTCGGCACCCCGCCCGGCTCCGGCGGCGGCGCTGCCGGCCCGCAGCGCCGCCGACAGCCGCAGCGCGGAGGTCCGTTCCTCCGCCGAGAGGTAGCGGTTGCGACTGGAGAGCGCCAGCCCGTCCGACTCGCGCACGGTCGGCACGCCGACGATCTCGACGTCCAACTCCAGGTCGCGGACCATCCGGCGGACCAGGGTGAGCTGCTGGTAGTCCTTCTCACCGAAGAGCGCGACGTCCGGCCGGAGCAGGTTGAGCAGCTTCGCCACCACGGTCAGCACCCCGGTGAAGAAGCCGGGGCGGCTGGCGCCCTCCAGCTCCTCGCCGAGGCTGCCCGGGTCGACCCTGACCATCGGCTCGCCGTCCGGATACAGCTCCTCCCGGGACGGCGCGAAGACGTACCGCACCCCGGCCGCCCGGCAGACCGCCAGGTCTGCCTCGAAGGTCCGGGGGTACCGGTCGAAGTCCTCGTTCGGGCCGAACTGGAGCGGGTTCACGAAGATCGTCGCCAGTACGGTGTCGGCCCGCTCCCGGGCCGCCCGCAGCAGCGCCTCGTGCCCGGAGTGCAGCGCGCCCATGGTCATCACCACCGCCAGCTTTCCGGGCAGCGGGGCCAGGGTGGCCGCCAGCTCCGCCCGGGTACGCAACACCGTGGTCATCTCGGCTCCCCACTCCCGGTCGCGTGCCGCTCTTCCCGCCGCCCGGTCGTCACGCGGCGGTGACCTTCCGGTCCCGGTCAGCCAGCACCCCGAGCAGGGCCTCGGCGTCGGCCGGGCGGAGCCGGCCGGCGGCGATCGCCCGGTCGGCGGTACGGCGGGCCAGCGCCAGGTAGCCGGGTACCGACTCCGGGGCGGTGGCGGTCAGCCGGTCCAGGTGCCGGGCGATCGTACCGGCGTCGCCCCGGGACACCGGCCCGGTCAGCGCCGCGTCGCCGAGCCGCAGCGAGTTGTCCAGGGCGGCCCGCAGCAGCGGCCCGAGCACCTTCGCCGGCTGGGCCACCCCGGCGGCGCGGAGCAGGTCCACCGCCTCGTTGACCAGCGTGACAAGGTGGTTCGCGCCGTGCGCGAGCGCGGCATGGTAGAGCGGGCGGTCCGGTTCGGCGACCCACTCGGGTACCCCGCCGAGGTCGGCGACGAGCCGGACGGCGAAGGGCCGCAGCGGCTCCGGGACGGTCACCCCGTACGAGATGCCGGGCAGCCGGCGCAGGTCCTCGGCGGTACCGGTGAAGGTCATCGCCGGGTGCAGCGCCAGCGGGTGCGCCCCGACCGCCACGGCCGGGGCGAGGACGTCGAGCCCGTGCGCGCCGGAGGTGTGCGCCAGCACCTGCCCGGGCCGGAGCGCGCCGGTCCCGGCCAGCCCGGCGACGACCGGGGCCAGCGAGTCGTCGGGTACGGCGAGCAGCAGCAGGTCGGTGGCGACCCGGGCCACCTCGTCGGCGGGACGTACCACGGTCCCGGGCAGCAGCCGGGCGATCCGGTCCCGGGCAGCGGTCGAGACCCCGGCGGCGGCGACCACCCGGTGCCCGGCCCGGCCCAGCGCGGCGCCGAGCACGGCACCGACCCGGCCGGCGCCGATCACGCCGACGGTGAGCTGGCGGGGGATCATGGGGTGCGACTGACCCTGGCCGGCCGGATCACGGCTCGGGGCGGCGGCCGATGGCCGGGCCGACCCGCCGGAGGTGGCGGTCTGCGGGCGCGCGGAAGCGCTCATAGCGTGATCCAGTCCTCGATAAGTGGTACCGGTCGATCGCAAGTATGCGCCGTCCGGCCAGCTCGGGACCAAGAGGTTGTGAAAACCTTCACCGCCGTCGCCGGCCGTCCGACGGCGGGTGGGGGCCCGGGGTGACCGGCGCCGCATAACCTGGGCCGGTGCCGATCGGATGGCGAGCCGCGATGACCACCGCGCTCTACGGTGACCGGGGATTCTTCGTCGGCGGTGCCGGACCGGCGGCGCACTTCCGGACCAGTGCGCACGCCGTACCGGTGCTCGGCAGTGCCCTGCTGCGGCTGCTCGACCGGCTCGACGCCGCGCTGGGCCGACCCGACCCGTTGCAGGTGGTCGACGTGGGTGCCGGCCGGGGTGAACTCCTCGGCACCCTCGCCCGGCTCGCCCCACCGGAACTCGCCGCCCGGCTCCGGCTCACCGGGGTCGAACTGGCCCCGCGCCCGGGCTCGGTTCCGGAGACGGTCGACTGGCGCCCGGACCTGCCCGAGCGGGTCGTCGGTCTGCTGCTCGGCACCGAGTGGCTGGACAACGTACCGCTGGACGTGGCGGAGGCCGGCCCGGCCGGCTGGCGGCGGATACTCGTCGACCCGGCCACCGGCGCCGAGTCGATCGGCGGCCCGCTCGACCCGGCCGAGACGGAGTGGCTGGCCCGCTGGTGGCCGCCCCCGCCGGAGCGGCCGTCGCCGGGCCGGGCCGGGTCCGACCCACGACCGCCGGAGCGGGTCGAGATCGGCCTGCCCCGGGACACCGCCTGGGCCGGGGCGGTCGGCAGCCTGCACCGGGGATTGGCCCTCGCCGTCGACTACGGACACCTGCGGGACACCCGCCCGGTGCGCGGCACGCTGACCGGGTTCCGCTCCGGCCGGCAGGTCGACCCGGTACCGGACGGGAGCTGCGACCTGACCGCGCACGTCGCTATCGACTCGGTGGCGGCCGCCGGTACGGCGCGGGCCGGCCTGCCGTACACCCTGGTCGAACAGCACCGTGCGCTGCGCGCGCTCGGAGCCGACGGGCGACGACCCCCACTGGCGCTCGCCTCGACCGACCCGGCCGGCTACGTCCGGGCGCTCGCCCGGGCCTCCACGGCAGCCGAGCTGACCGACCCGGCCGGCCTCGGCGGCCACTGGTGGCTGCTGCAACCGGTCGGCGTCGACCCCGGGCCGGCCGGATGGCTCGGCGACCCCGGGTCGGCCGGGTGGCTCGGCGCCGGACCGGACGTCACGCTGGCCGGCGATGCGGCCGGGCGGATCGTGGCACGATGACGGGCATGACTGCCGACACCGGGGCGCTGCGGGAGCTGACCGTCGGCACCGGGGCGGGCCTGGAAACCGCCGACATGGTGCTGAACATCGGGCCGCAGCATCCGTCCACCCACGGCGTACTCCGGCTCAAACTGGTGCTCGACGGCGAGCGGGTGATCTCCTCCGAACCGGTCGTCGGCTACATGCACCGGGGGGCCGAAAAACTCTTCGAGGTACGCGACTACCGGCAGATCATCGTGCTCGCCAACCGGCACGACTGGCTGTCGGCCTTCTCCAACGAGTTGGGTGTGGTGCTGGCGGTCGAGCGGATGATGGGGATGGAGGTGCCGGAGCGGGCCGTCTGGCTGCGTACCGCCCTGGCCGAGCTGAACCGGGTGCTCAACCACCTGATGTTCCTCGGCTCCTACCCGCTGGAGATCGGCGCCATCACCCCGATGTTCTACGCCTTCCGGGAACGCGAGACCCTCCAGACCGTCATGGAGGAGGTCTCCGGCGGCCGGATCCACTACATGTTCAACCGGGTCGGCGGGCTCAAGGAGGAAATACCGGCCGGCTGGACCCGGCGGGCCCGGGCCGCGATCGGCGAGGTACGCCGCCGCCTGCCGGACCTGGACAACCTGATCCGGCGCAACGAGATCTTCCTGGCCCGTACCGTCGGGGTCGGGGTGCTCTCCGCCGCCGACGCGGCCGCGTACGGCGCCTCCGGCCCGGTCGCCCGGGCCTCCGGGCTCGACCTCGACCTGCGCCGCGACGAGCCCTACCTGGCGTACGGGTCGCTGGAGGTGCCGGTGGTCACCCGCAGTGCCGGGGACTGCCACTCCCGGTTCGAGGTCCTGCTCGACCAGGTGTACGTCTCGCTCGACCTCGCGGAACGCTGTCTGGACCAGGTCGACCGGATCAGTGGCCCGGTGAACGTGCGGCTGCCGAAGGTGGTGAAGGCGCCGGAGGGGCACACCTACGCCTGGACCGAGAACCCGCTCGGGATCAACGGCTACTACCTGGTGTCCCGGGGCGACAAGACACCGTGGCGGATGAAGCTGCGCACCGCGTCCTACGCCAACGTGCAGGCCCTGTCCACACTGCTCCCCGGCTGCCTGGTGCCGGACCTGATCGCGATCCTCGGCTCGATGTTCTTCGTCGTCGGCGACATCGACAAGTGACCGCCCGGCTGCCCGAAGGGCCGAGCACTCGCCCCGGCCGGCGGCGCGCCGGTCAGCGCCAGTCGCTCTCGGCGGAGTAGCCGTACTCCGACCGCCGGGTGCCGCCGGCCCGGGGCGCCTCGTCCAGCGGCGGGTAGCCGTACTCCTCGTCGTCCCGATGCCGCCGTCCCCGCCGGGCCGGCTCCGGCTCGGGCTCCTGTCGCGGCGGACCCCAGACGGAGGCCGGGTCCACACCTCCGGCGGGCAGCGCCGGCGCAGCGCCGGACCGCTCCCAGCCCGGGCCGTCGCCGGAGTCGCCGGTACCGCCGCGCGGGACGGCGTCGTCGGAGGACCAGCCGCCGGAACCGCCCGAGCCGCGCTGACCGCGCTGACCGCCGGAGCGCCGGTCGTCGTCCCGGGACTCCGACCACTGCCGACCCGCCCGCCGCTCCTCGCCCGGCCCCGGCTCCTCCCGGCGCATCTCCGCCCAGCGGTCCTCGACCCGCAGCTCGGTACCGGACTCGTCCGATCGCATCGACGCCCGCCGCTCGCCCATCCGGACCTCCCGGCCCCGGTCGTCACTGCGTACCGAGGTCCAGCGGTCGCCGGCCCGCAGCTCGGCCCAGTACGAGTCGTCGGCCGGGTCGCCGATCCCCGGATCCGGCTCCGGCTCGGCGGAACGGCCACGCCAGCCGCCGTCTCCGCCGGGCCGGCGTCCGTCCCGCCCCTCGTCGGCGGGCTCGGCGGCCTGCCGCCCCTGCGCCGGCCGCCAATCGTCCGGGTCCCCGTCGCGCCCGTCCCGCTCGGGGCCACCGCCGTAGGTGCCGCCCCCGTAGCCGCTGCCGCCCCGACGCCCGTCACCGCCTCGACCCGGGCCACCGGCCGGCTCCTCGCCGCCGCCATAGGTGTCGGCGCCGTAGGTCCCACCGCCGTAGGTCCCACCGCCGTCGTAGGTGCCACCGGCCTGGGCGCCACCGTAGCCACCGGCCTGGGCGCCGCCGTAGCCACCGGGCTGCCCCGCGTCGCCGTAGCCACCGGGCTGGCCGTCGTAGCCGCCGGGCTGCCCCGCGCCGCCGTAGCCGCCGTTGCCGTAGCCGCCCGACCGGGCGCCGCCACCGTAGACGCCGCCGCCGTAGGTCCCGCCGCCGTAGCCGGCATGGTCGTCGTCCTCGTGCCCGCCGACGATGGTCTGCCTGGTGGTCACCTGCACGGTCTCGGTGTGCCGGACCACGCCCCGACCGAGCGGGGGCCCGGAAACGCCACCGGGGTTGCCGGACATCCCGCCCGGGCCGCCCCGATGCGGCCGGGCGCCCTGCGCCCACGAGTGGCCGTACTGTCCCGGCTCCGCCGCCGCACCGTCGTCCCGGCCGTACCGCCCCCGGCCCGCCCCGGCCCGGTCGCCGTCGGGCTGGCCGCTCCCCTGGTAGCTGCCGCCCCGGTAGCCGGCGCCGCCCCGGTAACCACCGCCCGGCCCACCGTGGAACTCGCCGGTGTCGCCCTGGTCCACCGAGTGCGACGGGCCCGCAGCGTGGGAGGGCCCGGCAGCGTGGGAGGGCCCCGCCGAGTGCGCCGGAGCCACGGCATGTGACGGAGCCGGACCGCTCCCTGCCCGGCGTGGCCCCTCGGGGCGGCCACCCGGACCCTCCCGGCCCGGTCCGCCCGGCGCCCAGCGCGCCGAGGCGGGCTCGTCCGGTACCCGACCGGTCCGACCCGGATCGGCGCCGGCCCAGCCGCTCTGGCCCGGCTCGGCCGCCGCACGCCCGGCGGGCACGCTGGCGGTACCGGCCACGCCACCGGCCACGGCGGCAGCGGCCGGACCGGTCGCGGCGGCCGGAGCGGAGGTACCCGGCACGACGGCGGCGGCCCGGACAGCCTCGATCTGGCCACGCAGCGCCTCGACGTTGCCCTGTACGACCTCGAGCTTCTCGCCGAACGCCTTGTGCGTGGCCCGGGCTGCCGTGGCGATGTCGTTGCGCAGTTCGCCCCGCAGGTCGTCGAGTTCCTCGATGAGGGTTTCCTCCAGGTCCAGCCGGACACCCTCCGAGTCGCCACGCAACGTGATCGACAGTCCGATGAGTACGACCGCCAGCACGGCGAGCACCGCCGCGATCCGCAGCGGCCCGTTGCCCTGCCCGACCAGCAGTAACAGGGCGGCCAGCGGTGCCAGGCCCACCCCGACCCAGAAGAGTACGGTCAGCAGCGGCCGACGGCGGGTTTCCTCGGGAGCCTCGCGGGCTGACATGGCAGTCGAGCCTACCCACAGTTGCCGGGGACGGAAATGGCGGCGCCAACGGACGGGGCCGGTTCCGCCGCTCGCGTCCGGGAACTGGGTCCCCGGACGCCGGTCGTCAGCTCGTGGCGAGCGCACCGTCGGAGGAGAGGACCAGCCCGACGCTGATCGTGCCGCTGGTCAGCGCCGACTTGGTCTGCGGGCCACCGGCGTCGAGCGAGTCGAACCGGCCGGCGTTGAAGTTGTAGACCTGGACCAGTCCGGCCTGGCACTTCGGCCGCTGCGGGCACTCCGGCGGACCGCCGAGCACCGTCGCCGAGCCGGAGCACTTCGCTGCCAGCTCGCTGAGGGTGCGGACGCCGTACTTGTCGGCGAACTCCTTGGTGACCGCGAACGCGTTCTGGTCCTGCGCCGCCGACGGCTTGCCGAAGGTGATGCCGACCTTCTCACCGGCCGCCTTGAGCCCGCTCACCGTCTGGTTGAGATCCGGTGAGGAGATCGGCGGCGGGGTCGCCCCGCCCTTGGCGTTCACCTTGTTGTTCAGGAAGTCCGCCATCGTCGCGGCGTACTCCGGAACGACCTGGATGTCGCCCTTCTCCAGCGCCGGCTCGTAGAGTTCGCGGTTGCCGATCTGCTGGACCTTGACCTGGTAGCCGGCGGCGGTGAGGGCGATCCGGTACAGCTCGCCCAGGGTCTGGTTCTCGCTGAAGTTGGCCGCGCCGACGGTGATCGAGCCGGTGCCGCCGGTCGGGATGCCGGCGGTGAGGTTGTTGGCCGAGGCGAACTCCTCGGCGGCCACCTTCGGGGTCTTGCGGTCGACGTCGACCGCCTTGTTCAGCCCGATCAGCTTGCTGGTGTCGAGGCTGTCCGAAACCTTGTCCAGGGCCGCGACCAGCTGCGGCTGGGCCGCCTTGCTGTTGATCGCCGGAATGATGTTGTCGCTGTTCTGGAGCTTCTTGTCGTCGTCGAGCACGACCAGGCCCGACCCGGCCACCGGTGCGCAACCGGCGCCCTGCGCCCCGGTTGCCGGGGCCTGGGTGCCGGACGAGCCGGCTCCACCGCAGCCGGCGAGAAAACCGGCCGCGACGACGGCGCCGGCGGCGCCGACTGCCAGACGTGTACGTGTGCGCATGAAAACGCCCGCCTCCTGTGTCCCGGCGCGGCCCGGGTGGGCCGGCCGCGTGTCCGACGGGCGACAGGACAGGACGGCCGCCCGCGAGTACTCACGAAACATCCTCCCGTCTGGTACGACAATCCGATGCCGGCTTCGTCATCGGATCGTCACGCAAACAGGCACACGGTGCGCACAGGCGACTACTCTTCGCGATAATCCCGCGTGCCGGAGGCCCTCCCCAGTGACGCCGAGGGTCGCCGAACGTGACCAGGCCCACACCGGCGCGGCTGCCGATCGGCTGCCCACGGGTCAGGAGCCGGTGATCGCCGCCGCCGCCCGCTGGTCGGCCCGCCGGATCGTCCGGCGCCGGTTCCGGCGCAACGGCCGCGGGGTGACGACCCGTTCCACCAGCGCGAAGACCAGTTCGACCAGCAGCGCCAGCAGGGCGACGAGCAGCCCGCCGGCCAGGATCTGACCGCCGCCGACCGCTATGCCCAGTCCGAACCCGGCGCTGATGATCTGCCCCAACCCGCCTCCGTTGACGAACGAGGCGAGCGCGGCGGTCGCCACCACCTGCACCGCGGCGGTACGGAACCCGGCCGCGAGGTACGGCACCGCGAGCGGCAACTCCACCCGGCGCAGCAACTGCCCGCCGGAGAGCCCCATCCCGCGCGCCGCGTCCCGCACCTCGGGATCGACCTGCCGGATGCCGGTGTAGGCGTTCGCCAGCAGCGGCGGCACCGCGAAGACCGCCAACGCGATGATCACCGGCGGCTTGCCGAAGCCGAGCGCGGTCAGCGGCAGGATGGTGAGCAGCGCGATGGTCGGGATGGCCAGCGTGACGTTGGAGACCAGCACCACGGCACCGCCGCCCCGACCGGTGTGCCCGAGCCAGAGCCCGAGCGGCCAGGCGACCAGGCAGCCGAGCGCCACGGCGGCGGCCGAGATGCCGAGGTGCTCGACCAGCCGGTCGAGGACACCTCCGGGATTGGTCCAGTTCAGCGGGTCGTTGAGCCAGACGACGGCCTGCTCGATCGGGTTCATCGCTGCCCTCCACCGGCTCGCGACTGCGGGGCTCGCAACACCGGCTCACTCCTCGCGCTCACCCCTGCCCACCTCCGGCTCGCGACTGCGGGGCTCGCAACACCGGCTCACTCCTCGCGCTCACCCGGCGGCTCCGCGACGTCGCGCCCACGGCGTGAGCAGCCGGCCGAGGCCGGCGAGGAGCAGGTCCAGGATCAGGGCCAGGAGTACGCAGAGCAGCGTCCCGGTCATGATCTCGGCCCTGAAGAAGTTGTTCCGGAAGCCGCCGAGGATGAGCTGCCCGAGCCCGCCGTGCCCGACCAGTACTCCCACGGTGACCAGGGCCACCGTGGAGACGGTCGCCAGACGCAGGCCGGTGAAGATGCCCGGCAGTGCCAGCGGCAGGTCGATCCGGAGCAGCCGGGCGAACCGGCCGTACCCCATGCCCTGGGCCGCGTCCCGGACCTCCTCCGGCACCTGGTTGAGCCCGGCCAGCACGTTCCGGACGATCAGCAGCAGGGCGTAGAGGACCAGCCCGAGCAGCACCGTCGTGGTCCCGGTGCCGAGGTACGGTGCGACGAAAGCGAAGAGTGCCAGCGAGGGGATCGTGTACAGCACTCCGGAGAGTGCGAGAATCGGCCCGGTGAGTGGCCGGAACCAGTACGCCAGCACGGCGAGCGGGATCGCGACCAGGGCGGCGATCAGCACGGCCTGGGCGGTGAGGGCGGCATGCTCCCGCAGGGCGGCGAGGATGGTCTCCGAATTGCCCTGCACATAGTCCCAGGAGAACCACGGATTACCCGGGTGCGCCCGGTCGATCACCCGGAAGGACATACGTGGACGTTACCCCGGAGGCCCGGTCCGCCGGGTCCGCCGGCACCACGGGTGCCGCCGCGATAACCCTCGACCAGGTACGCAAGCAGTATCCCGACGGCACGGTGGCGGTCGGCGAGCTGAGCCTGGAGGTCAAGGCCGGCGAGCTGGTGGTGCTGATCGGGCCGTCCGGCTGCGGCAAGTCCACCGTGCTCCGCATGATCAATCGGCTGATCGAGCCGACCTCCGGGCGGATCCTGCTCGGCGACGAGGACGTCACCCGGGCCGACCCGGTCCAGCTCCGGCGGCGGATCGGCTACGTGATCCAGAACGTCGGGCTCTTCCCGCACCAGACGATCGCCACGAACGTCGGCACCGTACCCCGGCTGTCGGGCTGGCCCCGGGCCCGGATCGCGGCCCGCACCGCCGAGCTGCTGGAGCTGGTCGGGCTCGACCCGGCCACCTTCGGGCCGCGCTATCCGCACGAACTCTCCGGTGGCCAGCGGCAGCGGGTCGGGGTGGCCCGGGCGCTGGCCGCCGATCCGGTGGTGCTGCTGATGGACGAGCCGTTCTCGGCCGTCGACCCGATCGCGCGGGCCCGGCTCCAGGAGGAGTTCCTGCGGCTCCAGGCGGAGGTACGCAAGACGATCGTGCTGGTCACCCACGACCTGGACGAGGCGGTCCGGCTGGGTGACCGGATCGTGGTGCTCTCCCAGGGCGGTCGGCTGGAGCAGTACGCCGGCCCGGCGACCCTGCTCGGCGAGCCCGCCTCGGCCTTCGTCCGGGAGTTCGTCGGCACCGACCGGGCGATCCGGCGGCTCGCGGTCACCCCGGTCACCCGGGACCTGCTGCGTCCGCTGCCGCCCGACGCCGCCGCCACCGCCGGGCTGCCGACCGTACCGCTCGGTTCGTCGCTCTACGACGCGCTGGCGTTGCTGCTGAGGACCAACTCGGACGACGCCCGGGTGACCGACGAGGGTGGCGAGCCGGTCGGCACGGTGAGCCGGCACCAGATCCTCAGCATCGACTATCCGGCCGACCCGGTCGGGGGATGACCGCGCTGCCGCGCCTCCGCCCCGCCCGCTCGCGGGACGCCCACCGCCAGGCCCGCCGGGTTGGCGGACCCGCGACCCGACCCGGACGGCACGGCGCCCGGAATGCCGATCGTGGGAGGGAGGCGATCGGGCACTCCGGGCGCCGTCGAGCGGGCGGTTACGCCCGCGGGTCGGAGGGTTGCCGACCGGCCGGACCAGCCCGGCCGGCGCGGTTCAGCGTCGGCCCCGCCAGCCGCCCAAAGTGGCCAGGCCGATGATCCAGCCGACGAAGAAGCCGTACGCGGCACCGCTGCCGGCGGCCTGGAAGGCGCCCAGCAGTGACGGGTTGCTGCCGATCAGCGTGGCGAAGAGCGCGGCGAAGGCACCGGCGAAGACGTACGCCGACCAGCCGGCGAGGAACTGGCTGAGGGTGCCCCGGGCCCGGGCGAGCTGCGAGCCGGGCAGCATGTAGAGGAAGACCCAGGTGAGCACCACCACCAGGATGGCCTTGAGGTCGGCGGCGATGACGTTCTGGATCGTGTCGTCCGAGTCGAACCGCCACGCGGGCCAGGCGAGCAGCCGGAGGAACCAGCCACCCGCCGTGTTCGGGTTGGTTTCGTCCCCGGCCCAGTCGGCATACCAGGGGCTGCCGAAGACCAGGACCAGTACGAATGCGGCTAGCGTGCCCGCACCCGTGGCCGTCTTGTATCTGTTGGTGAGAGCCATGCACAGCTAATTCCCAGCGGAATCTGATCGCGAAACCCGGTGCCGGATTCCCGGAATGTGCTTGGCTTCAACCGATCCGCGCCATTGGCGGGCCGATGAGGCGATTCGACCGGTCGGTGCTTCGGTAGCCGGTCAGTGCTTCTGTAGATAGTCGATGAACGCGGCCCGGAGCAGCGGAGCGGTCTCCTCGTAGCCGTGGCCGGTGAACTCCCGCCAGAGCGCGACCGCCTCGTCCACGGTCGGGCCGGCCGAGTTGGGCGAGCCGTCCAGCGCCGCCGCCTCGTCCGCGTTCGGCAGGTGCCGGATCACCGACCAGAAGAAGCCGATGTCCCGCCGTTCCCGGGCCAGCGCGAAGGCCCGCTCGCGCAACTCCTCCGTGGACAGCGCGTCCAGCTCGGCGAAGGTCGGCGTGGTGCGGGACTCGGGACCGGATTCCGTCATGACGCCGAGCCTATCGGCCCGAACCGCCGCAAGCCGCACCGACCGTCCCGCCCGCCGCGCCCCGCCGGGTCAACGGTCCGGGCCGTCCCAGCGGTCGCCGCCCCAGCGGTCGGTCGGCTGGCCGGGCAGCGAGGAGGTCCACGGCTCCGGCGGCTGGGCCTGGGCGGTGTCCCAGCTCGCCGTCGTCGCCGGCTCCTCCACCCAGTCCCGCTCGGCGTACGACCGGGGGCGGCCGTTCGCCTCGACCAGCCGGGTCACCAGCAGGCCGAGTGCCAGCAGTACGGCGGCGAGGGCGGTCGGCGCGATGTCCAGGTTGCGCTCGTCGGCGTACCGGATGAACAGGGCGAGCGCCACGGTCGCGAGCAGCCCGCCGGCGATCCCGCCCCGCCGGCCGAAGGCGCTGGCGCCGCCGAACAGCGCGGCACCGAAGGCCAGACCCGTCCACTCGATCCCGGTGGTCGGCGCCACCGGGCCGGTGCCACCGGCCGCGAGCAGCATCCCGGCGGCGACCGCGAAGACCGTCGACAGCACCAGGCCGAGCGTGACGATGACCGCCGCGGCACCGCCCCGGCGCAGCGCCGGGTCGCCCACCGGACGGAACCGGCCGACCGCCCGGCGTACCGTCTTGACGGTGCCGAAGAGGCCGGCCAGCACGGCGACGGCGGCGAAGCCGGCGAAGAGGTAGAGCGCGTGCTGGTTCGGGTCGTAGTCGCCCTGCACGTCGACCGGGGCGGTGCGCTGCTCGACGAAGACCACCACGGCGAGTCCGGCGGCGAGGCTGGCCGCCCAGCCCGGCACGTGGAAGCCCACCACCAGTACCGCGATCACCAGGCCGACGGCCACCCCGGCGACCAGCGCCGGCAGCATCGCCGGGACGACGCCCCGGTCGGAGTTCTCCGCGAAGTGCAGCGCGGCGGCGACGGCGACCGGACCCAGCGCGAGGTTCGGTGCGGCGATGCGCAGGGTCAGCCCGGCGCCGAGGGTGAGCAGCCCGAGTGCGGTGCCGAAGACCAGCAGGCTCTCCCGCTGCTCGCCACGGAGCAGGTCGGGATAGTCCCGGTTGCACAGGAAGAGCAGCACCGCCACCACGACCAGCAGGACGAGTTCCCAGAGCAGGTGCACGCCGATCCGGTCCCGCCCGGGCTCGCCGTGTGCGGGATCGTCGAAGACGTTCTGCAGCGCGGCCGGCGGGACGTTGCGCCGCCGGGTCGGCTCGGCCGGCTCCGAATCGGTCGCCACGGCGGGTTCGCCACCCATGAACCGTCCGGTGACCTGGCTGGACGACGTACGGGGGTCGGCGTCGTACCCGGGGTCCGCGCCGTACCGGGGATCCTCCCGGGCACCGGTACCCGCCGGATCCACTCCGGGGTCCCTTCGCCGATAGATCGAATCGTCGTACGCCATCGCGCGCGCCTCCTGTTTCGTCCCGCCGGACAGGCCCCGACCCGGGGCGGCGTCCGGGGGCGGAGCGGTCGGACGTGGGCCGATCCAGCGAAGTGGGCGGATCTGGCCCGGTCGGAGGCACCGTACCCGCGTGCACGCCCGGCCGTCACCCCCGGTGTGCGTCGATTCGCCGCCCGGCCTGTTCAGCGCTCGTCGCGCCGACCCAGGTCGTCACTCTCCGAATCACGGTCATCACGATCGGGCACCCGGCAGGAGCGTTCCAACCAGAGTGCCGCACCCACCAGGGCGAGCGACGCGCCGAGTCCCGCACTCGCCGCCGGTACGTCGTTCGCGGCGGCCCGGGTCCGCTCGATGAGCAGCCAGACGTCCAGCCCGGCGTAGAAGCCGGCGAAGATCGCCCCGGCCAGTGCCGACGCCTTGGCCAGTACGACGAACCGGGCCACCGCCAGCGGGTCGACCGGATCCCGGCCGGGCCTGCGCTCGATCCGGGCCCGGGTGTTCGCGGCGGCGTACCCCTCCAGGGCGGCGAGCCCGAGCAGGGTGACGATGGGCAGCCAGGGCAGCGGCGGGATGTGGCTGTAGAAGCTGCTTACCAGCAACCAGGCCAGGGCCGCCGAGGCGAGTCCGGCCACCACCAGGGAGGCGGGTCTGGTCGGACCCATCCGCCCGCGCTCGGGGGCCGGGCCGCGCGTCGGGGGTCTGCGCTCGGTCACAACTCTTCCTCACTCCGCTCGTCGGACCGCTTACCCACGCGGCCCGGACCGGACGGTGCCGCTGGCCCGTCCGGTCCGCGCCGCGGTCACCGTCAATCCGACTCTATCCGCAGATCCGCACGGGGGCGCACGTCCAGCACGTCGGTGGCGACCGGCTCGGTCGACATCAGGTCGGTCAGCCAGCCGTGACCGGGCAGCCGCCCGTACGGCTCGACGTCGATCCACGGCCGGAGCACGAACGCCCGCAGGTGGGCCCGGGGGTGCGGCAGGGTCAACTCGGGGTCGGCGCTGCGCACCGGCTCGCCGTCGGCCGACCAGACCGCGATCACGTCCACGTCGAGGGTGCGCGGGCCGAAGCGGCGCCGCGGGTCGCGTACCCGACCGGCCGCCGCCTCGGCGGCCCGGGCCCGGTCGAGCCAGTCGCGCGGCCCGGCCGCGTCGTCGGCGACCAGCAGGACGGCGTTCAGGTACGCCGGCTGGTCCTCGTCGCCCCACGGCGGCGTCTCGTAGACCCCGGAGGCCACCAGGAGTACGTCCCGCAGCCCGTCGACCGCCGCGCGCAGGTGTCCGAGCCGGTCACCGAGGTTGCTGCCGAGCGAGAGTACGGCCCGGGTCATGTCACCTCCGCCGGGTCACGGTGACCGCCACGTCGGCGAAGTCGTGCGGGATCGGCGCCTGCGGCTTGTGCACGGTGACCGAGGTGACCAGTACCCGTGGATCGGCGAGACAGGCGGCGGCGAGCCGCTCGGCGAGCGTCTCGATCAGGTTGACCGGCTCGCCGGTCACGATCGCGACCAGCCGGCCGGCGAGTTCGCCGTAGTGCACGGTGTCGGCGACGTCGTCGGATCGGCCCGCCATGGTCAGGTCGAGTTCCAGCACGACGTCGACGACGAAGTCCTGCCCCTGGGCCCGCTCGAAGTCGTAGACGCCGTGCCGCCCGCGCGCCCGCAGCCCGGTCAGCACGATCCGGTCGGTGCCCGGCCCGGGTAGCCCGGTGGACCCGTCACCCGGTCGGCCCCGGTTGCCCGCCGGCCCGGTCATCGGGGCACCTCGCCGGTCGCCAGCCGGGGACGTCCGCTGGCGGTCCACACCGCGAGCGCGTCCACGGTCTCCCGTACGTCGTGCACCCGTACCCCCCAGGCGCCGGCCGCGACCGCGAGCACGCTGGTGGCGACCGTGGCGGCGGTACGCCCGTCGGTCGGCCGTGGCGTGCCGTCCGGGGCGGCCAGCAGCGCGCCGAGGTAGGACTTGCGGCTGGCTCCGAAGAGCAGCGGGTAGCCGAGCGTCAGCAGCTCCGGCAGCCGGGCGGTGAGCTGCCAGTTGTCGGCCGGTCGCTTGGCGAAGCCGAGCCCGGGGTCGAGCACGATGCGGTCGGCGGCGACCCCGGCGGCGAGGGCGTCGGAGACGCGCTGCGCCAGCTCGGTCCGTACGTCGGTCACCACGTCGGTGTAGCGGGCTAGTTCCTGCATCCGCTTGGCGTGTGCCCGCCAGTGCATCAGGATCCACGGGCAGCCCGCCTCGGCGACCACCTTGGCCATGTCCGGGTCGGCGAGTCCGCCGGAGACGTCGTTGACCACGGTCGCCCCGGCGGCCAGCGCGGCGGCGGCGACACCGGCCCGGTAGGTGTCGACGCTCATCGGCACTCCCCGGGCGGCGAGTTCCCGGATGACCGGCAGCACCCGGGCGGCCTCGGTCTCCGCGTCGACCCGGTCGGCGCCGGGCCGGGTGGACTCGCCACCCACGTCGACGAGCTGGGCGCCGTCGGAGTGCATCTGGACCCCGTGCCGTACGGCGGCGTCGAGGTCGGCGTACCGCCCGCCGTCGGAGAAGGAGTCGGGTGTGACGTTGAGGACGCCGATCACCACCGGCCTGGGCGAGCGGAGCAGGTCCGCGTCGGCCCGCCACCCACCGTCGGTCGCGGCGGATCCCTGGACTGACTCGGTCACGGCTCGACGCTACCCACCTGCCGCACTCCGGCCCCGGTCGGCCCCGGTCCCGCCGGTGGTCCTGCCGGCCCGCGCCGACCGCCCCGCCCTCGGGGATCGGCGCCGTCCCGGCGTCGGCGAGGCACGTGAAACCGGCCGGGGAGGAGCGATCGGTGGCACTCCGGGCCGCTTGTTCCAAACAGGCACGCGCCGTACGCTCGCATCAGCCAGATGCCAGAACTTAAGAGATGGGCCGAATCAGGACAAAGATGCCCACAAACCATCACCCTTTGCGGTGATTGCGAGACGCAGGGTCGATCAACACCCCACGACCGACCCGGTTGACCGGACTTGACAGCAGTGCGGAGGCGGGGCGTCACCGCACCGGGGAGGATTCCGATGTTCGCCATGGAGCTGGTGGAGACGGCATGGCCGGCTGCCACGCACGCGCTCCACACCCTCGCGTTCGTGACGGCGGCCGAGCCCGAGGGCAATATCGACACCGATGGGATCGTCGGCTTCTTCGCCACCAACATCGCGCCCATCCTGCTCGCCGTGCTCGGCGTGATCTTCATCGGCCGGGCCAGCAAGGGCGAGGTCTCGAAGGTGCTGACCAGCTCGGCGATCGCCCTGCTCGGCCTGGCCTTCATCGCCGGGGCGGCGACGCTGTTCTTCGTCGGCGAGAACCTGATCAACCTGATCTTCGAATAGACCGCGGAGCACGAGATGCGGCTGCGCACCGACGACGACATCTATCGGGCCCGCCTGGTCTACCTGGGGCCGCCCGGCTACACGCTGCCCGTCCACCTGCCTTACACGCAGTACGGGCTGTTCATGTTGCTGGTGCCGCTCTTCATGTTCATTCATTACCTCTTCACGCTCAAGGTCGAGCTGATCCCCGCCTGGGAGATCGCGCTCGCGATCGTCACCACCTCGTTCGTCTTCCGGTACGTCGACCCCGATCGGCCCGCCCGGATGGTCATCCGGACGGCACTGACCGACTGGCGGCGCACCCGCGAACCGGCGACAGAGCAGCGCGACCCCCGCCTGGTCGCGACCAGTATCCGGATCCGGGAGCAGTTGACATGACCGACCGCAGCGAGGTGACGGCGTGACCGAGCGAACCAGATTCCTCTGCCGCTCCACGGTGGAGCCCACCGGGCCGGGCGAGGCGGCGGCATGACCCGCCCCTCCCGGCCGGGCTCGTCGCACCCGGCAGGTCGCCCGGCCGACAACGCTGGTAACGGTACGCAGTCCTCCGGCTACAACCCGTCTGAGCTGGCCGAGGAGAGCGAGTACGACGCCGCGCTGCTCAGCAACACCGGGCACGGTGCCGTCGCGGTCTTCCAGGCGCCGCAGCCACCCGCCCGGAACCGCCCGGCCCGGCCCGCCGCCGCACCGCCGGCCCGGCCGCCGGCCCCGGTCGAGCACCCGGACATCGACTCCCCCTTCCTCGACCTCTTCGGTGCCGGCCCGGTCCAGCCGTCGCCGCCGAGCCCACCCGCCACGCCACCGCCCCGCCCCACACCCCGCCCGCCCTCGGCGCATCCGCGCGGGCGCTGGGGCGAGGAACCGGAGGCCGCCGTCGGCCTGCCGGCCTGGGAGCCGGACGAACTCCCGGCCGGCGGCACCGGGCAGCGGGAGATCGCAGCCGGGCAGCCCACCGCCCGGTACGCTCCGCCGGCCGCCCAGCCCGCCCTGCCGGTGCACGACGAGACCGTCGCCGACACCGGGCCCGCCGTTCGCCCGGTCGGACCCGCCAGTCTCGACCCCGGCCCGCCCGCCGGGTGGCCGGCCGACGCACCGGCTCTCCGACCCGCGCCGGGCAACACCGCCGGAGCCCTGCCCGGCGCCGCGGCCGAGGGATACCCCGGGCGGCCGAGCCCCGCGCCACAGCAGCGCGGCGGCGAGCACTCCGGTGCGCTGCCGATCGTCCGCGAGCCCGTCGAACAGCCGACCCGCCGCCACACCGAGCCGGACCGCCGGCCCGGCCGGCGACCGGAGCGGGAGACCGCACCGGTCGCCCCGAAACAGCGGCGGAGCACGCCGAAGCCGACCCGGCCGCAGCCGCTGACCAAACCCCAGCGGGTACGCGCCCCGAAGCTCCGCTTCGGCGACCGGGATCCCGCCGTCGAGCTGGCCATCACCGAGATCGCCGGCCACCTGACCTTCACCCCGAACACCGTCACCGCCTGGTACTGGCTGCCGGAGGTGCGCTGGGCCTTCCGGCCGGACGCCGAACGGGAGGCGCTGCTCTCGGCCATTTCCGAGCAGTACGCCGGCCTGGCCGGCTTCCGGCTGCACCTGCGCCGGACCACCCGGCCGTTCCCGGCGGACGAGTGGGCCCGGACGATCGACCAGCACACCCCGCACCCGCTCGCCACCGTCTCCGGCGCGCCGAGCTGGTCGGACCACCTGGTCGCCGCCCAGCGGCACCTGCTCTCGGTCAACCACGCCGAAGGGCAGACCTATCTCGGCGTCACCTTCGCCCGCCGGTCGCTCGGCAACTCGCTGGCGGAGCGGTTCCTCCGGGCCTTCGGCCGGGGCACGGCCGACGGGGAGCGCCGCAAACTGGGCCGGACGGTCGAGCAGTTCGACGAGGTGCTCGGCGCGTTCGGGATGCGGGGGCGGCAGGTCAGCGCCGAGGAGCTGGAGTGGCTGATGTACCGCTCCGTGGCGCTCTGCATGGCCCCGCCCGGCCAGCTCTCGCCGGTCACCAACGGCCGGTGGGAGCGCGGTGACCTGCTCGCCCTGACCGAGCAGGTGGAGCGCTACCGCAGCCCGTACGGGTCGACGGTGAAGCTGGTCAACCGGATGACCGGGGAGGAGCGGCACGTCGCCGTGCTGGCCGTGGGCCGGATGGAGCCGCTGGAGATCCCCGAGCGGCACGAGCCGTGGCTGCACTTCCACGAGCGGCTGCCCTGGCCGATGGAACTCTCCACCCGGGTCGACATCCTCGGCCCCGGCGACTCGTTCCGCAACCTGGAGCACCGGCTGCGGATGATCCGCTCCCAGCAGCTCGACTACGCCGAGCACGGCATCGACGCCCCGCCGGAGCTGGAGCGGCTGGCCAAGCGGGCCCTGGTGATCGGCGACGAGATGACCACCGGGCTGCCGGTGGAGTCGGCCCGGGCGCACGGCTGGCACCGGATCGCGGTCGGCGGGCGGACCCGGGAGGAGTGCCTGGAGCGGGCCCGGCGGCTGATCCAGCTCTACTCGCGGGAGCTGCGGATCTCGCTCCAGCACCCGAAGAACCAGGACTGGCTGGCCCGGGAGTTCATCCCCGGCGAACCGATCGCCAACACCGGCTACCTGCGCCGGATGCCGGTCAACCTGCTCGCCGCCGCGCTGCCGCAGGCCGCCTCCACGGTCGGCGACCGGCGCGGCGACCTGATCGGGCGGACGGCCGGCACCTGCCGCCGGCCGGTCTTCCTCGACCTGCACTTCCCGATGGAGGTGCGGGAGCGTTCCGGGCTCGCCGTCTTCGTCGCCGAGCCGGGCGGCGGCAAGTCCACCCTGCTCGGCGCGCTCGGCTACCTGGCCGCCCGGCGCGGGGTGCAGGTGACCCTGCTCGACCCGTCCGGCCCGCTGGCCCGGCTCTGCGCGATGCCGGAGCTGCGGCCGTACTCCCGGGTGCTGAACCTGACCGGCTCCGAGCACGGCACCCTGGCGCCGTACGCGCTGATCCCGACCCCGCTGCGCAGCGAGTTCGCCGCCGGCTCGGCGGGTGACCGGGAGTTCCAGATCGCCGTCTCCAACGCCCGCGCCGAGCGGCGGATGCTGGTGCAGGACATCTGCATGATGCTGGTGCCGCCGCAGGTGGCCCGGGAGGCGTCCACCGCGACGCTGTTCCGGCACGCGGTCCGGCAGGTACCGGCCGAGGAGACCTCCACCCTGGACGACGTGGTGGCCTGCCTGGCCGGGCTGGAGGACGAGGGCCGGGAGCTGGCCAACCTGCTGCTGGACACCGCCGAGATGCCGTTGGCGCTGCTCTTCTTCGGCCGCCCGCCGGAGGGGCTGCTCGGCGCCGACGCCACGCTGACCGTGATCACCATGGCCGGGCTGCGGCTGCCGGACCTGAAGATCGAGCGGGAGTACTGGTCGGCCGAGGAGGCCCTGGCGCTGCCGATGCTGCACACCGCGCACCGGCTGGCGGTACGCCGCTGCTACGGCGGCGCGATGTCGTCGCGGAAGCTGGTCGGCCTGGACGAGGCGCACTTCATGGAGGGCTGGCGCTCGGGCCGGTCGTTCCTGGTCCGACTGGCCCGGGACTCCCGGAAGTGGAACCTCGCCGCGCTGGTCTCCTCGCAGAACCCGAAGGACATCCTCGGGCTCGACGTGCAGAACCTCGTCTCCACCGTCTTCGTCGGCCGGATCGCCGAGGACGTGGACATCGCCTCCGAGGCGCTGCGGCTGCTCCGGGTACCGGTCAACGACGGCTACGAGGCGACCCTGGCCTCGCTCTCCAGCGTGGACGCGTCCTCGGCGGACCGGCTCGGCTTCCGCGAGTTCGTGATGCGTGACGTCGACGGCCGGGTGCAGAAGGTACGCGTCGACGTCTCGTACGTGCCCGGCCTGCTCGACCACCTGGACACCACCCCGGTCACGGCGAAGGCCGCCCCGGCCAACCTGCCCTCCCCCGTCGCGGACCTGGAGGCTTGACCATGAAGCTTCTTCAACCTCCACCCGAGGTCCGCCACGGCCGGCGAGCCCGCCCCGTCCGGGTTGAAGAAGGTTCGACGAGGATCGCGGCCCGGCTCGCCGCCCTGCTGCTCGCGATCGGGGTGCTGGCGACCGCCACCCTGGTCTGGCCGGTGATCGGCAACGCCTCGCCGGCCTCGGCCGCCGTGCCGGTGCCGAGCCAGGCCAAGGTCGCGCTCTGCACCACCGCCGAGTGGGAGGCGAACTTCCGGGACTGTGTCGACCGGCTCGCCAACGTCGGCCAGAACATCCGGGACTGTGTGAAGGCGCCCACCCCGAGCGCACCCGACCAGGGGCTCGGCGGTTGGTTCGCCACCCGTCCCGAGGCGAGCGGCAAGCCGGGCGTGAAGGGGATGTACACCGAGTACGGCAACGCCGGCTACAGCTACGAGACGTACGACGACTCCGGCGGCTGCGCCTCGGACGTGATCGACCCGGGCAGCAAGGTGTTCAACAAGATCGCGGACGGCGAGATCCGGATCGCCGCCGCGATCATCGGCGCCTCGAACGCGCTGCGCGAGCGGGCCTGGGATCCGAGCAGCATGTGGGACTGGGCCGACCCGCTGGTCGAGCAGGCCACCAAGGCGGTCTACGAGCGGGTCTTCAGCGTCTTCGGCATCATCACCCTCTGCGTCGTCGGGGTCTACCTGCTCTGGCGCTCCCGGCAGTCCGACATGAGCAACGCGATGACCACCGCCGGCTGGGCGGTGCTGGTGATGGTCGCGGTGACCGCGATCGCCGCCTGGCCGGTCCGGTCCGCCAACGTCGCCGACGGCACCCTGGTCACCACGCTGAACGTGGTGCACGAGGCGGTCGGCCCCCGGGACAAGAGCATCCCGGCCGACCGCTGCGGTTCGCTCAACCCGGCCGGCTGCAAGGACAACCGGCCACCGGCGCTGCGGGCCGGCGACACCGCGACCGAGACGATGCTCTACCGCAACTGGCTGCGCGGCGCGCTCGGCTCCTCGGACAGCGAGACGGCCCGCAAGTACGGCCGGGCCCTCTACGACGCCAAGGCGTTCACCTGGGAGGAGACGGCCCGGATCGCCGCCAACCCGGGCACCCGGCAGTCCACCGTCTCGGCCAAGCAGGAACAGTGGATGAAGGTCGCCGCGCAGATCCAGCAGGAGGACCCGGAGGCGTACGAATACCTGCGCGGCGCCCGCGACTCGGACCGGATCGGCGCCGGGCTGATCGCCATCCTGGCCGCGATCCTCTTCGCGATGTTCGACCTGACCGCCTCCCTGCTGGTGCTGCTCGGCTTCCTGCTCTTCCGGTGGGCGGTGATCGCCGCCCCGGTGCTCGGCACGGTCGGGCTGCTCCGCCCGGCCAGCGCCGGGCTGCGCCGGCTGGGCAACGCCGTCGTCGCCGCCGTCTTCAACATCGCCATCTTCGGCACCGGCGCGGCGATCTATCTCTTCGCCGTCGACCTGGTGATGAGCACCCCCACCATTCCCGGCTGGCTCCAGGTGGTGCTGGTCTGGCTCTGCGGCGTGGTGGGCTGGCTGCTGCTGCGGCCGTACCGCCGGATCACCCAGCTCGGCGGCAAGGACAGCACCGAGGTGATCGCCTCGGCCGGCTCCTGGCACCGCCGGTTCTTCCGGGACGTCCGGGCCGCGTCCCAGCTCGACGACCCGGACCACCGCACCGACATCCGGGTCAAGAACCGCAACGTGGTGATCCAGCAGACCAACGTGCGCCCGGAGGCCCGGCACGAGGACCCGGCGCAGACCGGTGCCGGCAGCCGCGTGGAGAGCAGCCCCGAGCGGGGCGGCGAGGCACCCGGCTCACCCCCGGCGGACGCCCCGGGTGGCGGCTCCGGCTCGCGTCCGGACCGGGCCCGGCCGTCCCGCCGCCGGCCGGCGGAGTGGACCGAGCCCGACGTACCGGTGGAGAACCCCTCCTATGTGATCTACCGGCCCGACTCCGCGCCCGCACCCGACCCGACGCCCGCCCCCCGGGCGCCCCGGATCCGTTCCGAGGCGAGGTGACGGGATGCGACGGGCCGTCGAGTTCCTCTTCACCCGGCTCCTCCGGTCCCGGCTCGGGATCGCGGTCGTCATCGCCGTGCTGGTGGTCGGGATCGTCGGCGCGGCCCGGCTGATCGCCGGCCCCGGCGACGACCGTCCCGGACTCGTCGGCGGTACGCCCGGCCCGATCAGCATCACCGACCCGGAGGCCGGTGACGACGGGCTGACCGTGACCGAGGAGCCGTCGCCGCGGACCAGTCCCGGCGCGCCCGAGCCGGTGCAGGTGGCCCGCTCGTTCGCCACCGCCTGGCTGGACCATCGGGACACCACCGCCGACGAGTGGCACGCGGGGCTGCGGCCGCTCGCCACCGAGAACCTCGCCGAGCAGTTGACCGGGGTCGACCCGGCCGCCGTACCGGCCGACCGGATCACCGGGGACCTGCTGGCCGTACCGCAGAACGACAGCCTGGTCGAGGTGGTCGTACCGGTGGACTCCGGCGAACTGCGGCTCGGCCTGGTGGCGGTGCAGGGGCGTTGGCGGGTGGACACGGTGGACTGGCAACGGCGCTGAGCGGGCGCGGGGAGGTGGGTGCGGGATGACCGACCGGGGTCCGGCCCGGCGGCCGGTACGGCGGGTCGCGCTGGCGGTGGTGCTGACCGGCGTACTCGCGCTGCTCTGCTGCGTCGGCGGCACCGGTGCGTTCCTGGTGACCATGTTCGCCTCCGAGGAGCAGAACCTGGCGGCGGTCACCTTCGGCTGCGGCGACACCGAACCGGTCAAGACCGACGGCGACCTGCCGCTGGTCGGACCGTACAAGCAGAGCCAGATGCGGAACGCGGCGATCATCATCAAGGTCGGCCGGGAGATGGGGCTGCCGCCCCGGGCCTGGGTGATCGCGGTCGCCACCGCGATGCAGGAGTCCGGCCTGACCAACCTGGGGCATCTCGGCGACCGCAACGACCACGACTCGCTCGGGCTCTTCCAGCAGCGGCCCAGCACCGGCTGGGGCACCCCGGAGCAGATCCGCAACCCGGAGTACGCGGCCCGGAAGTTCTACGAGAAGTTGAAGACCGTCCGGAACTGGCAGAGACGGTCGCTCACCCGGGCCGCCCAGGCGGTGCAGATCAGCGCCTTCCCGGACGCGTACGCCAAGCACGAGCCGCTGGCAACCGAGATCGTGAACGCGTTGACCGGCGGGGCCGCCCGGGCCGCCGGTACCGACCTCGGGCTCGGCTGCGCCGACGGGGCGGAGATCGCCGCCTCGGGCTGGACCGCCCCGATCCCCGGCGGGGTCGGCTCCGGATTCCGTACCGCCGCCCGGCCGGCGCACAACGGTGTCGACATCGGCGCGCCGAAGTACACCACGGAGATCCGGGCGGCGGCCGCCGGCCGGGTGTTGGTCTCCCGCTGCGACCCGGACCGGCGGGGCCGGTTGAGCTGCAACGTGGACGGCTTCCCGGGCAAGGGCGGTTGCGGCTGGTTCGTCGACATCCTGCACGCGGGCAACGTGATCACGCGGTACTGCCATATGGTCAGCAGACCGATGGTTTCGAAGAACGACATGGTGGAGGCCGGGCAGGTGATCGGGCGGGTCGGATCGAGCGGCAACTCCTCGGGGCCGCACCTGCACTTCGAGGTGCATCTGCGCGGCGACCGGAGCCGGCACGGCGCCATCGACCCGGTGCCGTTCATGCGGGACCGCGGCGCTCCGTTGACGGACGGCGGATGAGCCGGCGGAGCGACCCGTGAGCCACGATCCACTTCCCGATCCGTTCGCCGGCCAGCCCGACTGGGCGCCGGGGCCGCCCCGACCGATCGTGATCGCCGCCGCCGCGAACCGGGTGGACCTGCGCGGCCGCCGGGTGCTGGTCGGGCTTCCCGGGCTCGGCTGGCGCGCCGACCTGCGGGCGGACGAGCGGGTGGTGCAGGGCAGCCGCACCTACGTGCCGGTGCTGGCCGAGCACGAGTGGTACAGGGCCGAGGCGGAGCAGATCGAGGTCTTCGCCCCGCTGGTGCCGGCGGAACGGGTCTGGGTGGAGACCCTCGGCGAGGTCTCCCCGTGGGACGCCGGCACCCCGCCGATCCCCCGGCCGGCCCGGCCGGACGTCATCTCCCGGCTGGTCTCGCTGGACGCGCCGACGCACCGGGCTCCGGTGCCGGTGGTCGAGGCGGACGCGGTCGCCGGCCGCCGGGTGGTGCAGATCGCCGACGCGGTCGAGCGGCGCGACCTGCGCGCGGTCACCGAGGTCTACACCAGCGGCGACGGGGACATCTGCGTACGCGTCACCGCCGAACTCGACTGGTACCGCTGGGCGTGGAGCGGCCGGCCACCGACCACGCTGGAGGTCCCGGTGCACCTGCTCTGGATCGAGTGATCCGGCAGGCGCGTCAGGTCACCGGGTCGGCCGTGCAGACCCGCCAGCCGTCGTCCTGCTCGGTGCCGAAGCGCCACCGCTGGTGCTCGGTCTGCGACAGGTTGTCCACCAGATACGAGATCACCAGCTCCACGCCGACCTCGGCCCGCTCCCCCTGGGGGCGTACGTCCAGCGGCCCCCACTTGACCACGAAGGTGATCTGGAACTGCTGCTCCTGGGCCGTCAGGTCGGCGCGCAGCTTCCGCAGCGGGGCGAGCCCGGCCGGGTCGGCGCACTCGAACTCACCGGCGAGTACGTCGTTCTCGTCGACCAGGTAGGCCCGCAGGTAGTTGTGCACCACCACGTCGGGGGCGCTCCGGTCGGGCGCGGTGAACCGGTCGTAGGCGACGTACGCGACGGCGGCGCCGGCCAGGCAGAACAGTGCCAGTGCGCCGCCGACCACCGCCAGCACCAGGCCGAGACGCCGACGAGGTGGCGCCGGTGGCGGTGCGACCGGCTCGGGAGCGGCCTGTCCGGGCGGGGTCCGCTGGGTGGGTACCCGGGACACCTGGGAATCGGCCGGGGGATGCACTGATTCCACCCCCTGAGGCTAGCCGCTGCCGCCGCCGTACCCAATGGGCGTGAATTCCAGCTTGGTAACCAAAAGGGATCAATCGGTGACTGTCCGCCAGGTCCGGCTATCTGTGCCACGACCATCGCCGCAGGTCCGCGAAGATGCCGCCGCGCTGGGATACCGTCTCAGACCAGGACGAGGGAGTTGGTGCGGTGGACACCTGGAGGGGACCGACCGGGCACGCCGCCACGCTGCGCTGGCGGGCCGCCGCCGGCACCGCCGCCGTACTGCACCGCCGGGCCGCCGCCGCCACCGCCGCCGCGGCCACCGCCCTGGAGGCGATCCGGCCGATCCCCGCCGACCAGCGGGAGCAGCACGAACTCGCCGAACGGCTGCGCGCCGCGGCGAGCGAACTCGCCCCCGGCTGGCTGGGTGCGCCGCTGGACGCCCAGTCCGAGGACGCTCCGCTCGGCGGCCCCGCCCAGCCGGCCTTCGTGCGGATCGGCACCGCCCAGCCGCTGGACGACGCCCGCTTCCCGGTGCTGGTGCCGCTGCTCGGCACCGGGCACCTCACCGTCGACGCGGACAGCCGCGATCCCCGGGTGGCCGGGCTGCTCCGGTCCGTACTCCTCCGGCTGCTCGCCGCCGCCCCGGCCGGCTCGCTGCTGGTCCGGGGCGTCGACGCCACCGCCGGGGGCCAGCTCTTCGCACCGTTCGCCCCGCTCGCCGACGCCGGCCTGATGCCGCCGCCGGTCACCGATCGCACCGGCCTGCGGGCCGTGCTGGCCGAGGCCGAGCAGTGGGTACGCCCCACCCGGCCGGCCGCCGCCCGCTACAACCGGCACGACCGCACCCTGCTGGTGGTGGTCGGATCGCTGCCGGAGCTGACCGAGCCGAGCGACCTGGCCCGGATCGGTGCACTGGCCCGGGAGGGGCCCGAGGCGGGGCTGCACCTGGTCATCGCCGGCTGGCCACCTCCTCCGCTGACCGCCGAGACGAGCCAGGCGCCGCTCTCCCGATCCACCATGATCGCGATGCGCAACCCGTACGCGCTGGTCGGCGATCCGCCCGGTGCCTCGTTCAGCGCCCCGGTGCCGCACCTGCCGGGTACCGGCCTGAACGCGCCGGTCTTCCTCGACGAGTGCCCGCCGGTGCCGCTGCTGGACCGGGTCTGCCGGGACCTTGCCGCGCGGTTCCACGCCGACTACCGGCGTACCCTCGACGACCTGCTGCCGGAGCCGGCCGACGGATTCTGGACGGAGTCCGCCGCCGACGGGCTGAGCACCCCGGTCGGGCACGACGGCGACCGGACCGTGCCGCTCGGCTTCGACGAGCGCACCCCGCACTGGCTGGTCGGCGGCCGGGGCGGTGCCGGCAAGAGCGCGTTCCTGGTCAACGTCCTCTACGGGCTCTGCACCCGCTACCACCCCGACGAGCTGGCGCTCTATCTGATCGACTTCGCCGACGGTACGGCCTTCACCGAGTTCGTACCGGTGCCGTCGGACGGGTCCGACGGCACCGGGCCGGGCGGGCCGTGGCTGCCGCACATCCGGGCCGTCGGGGTGCAGGCCGACCGCGAGTACGGCCTCACGGTGCTCCGCGAACTCGACGCCGAACTGGACCGCCGCGGCGCGGCGGATCCGGTCGCACCGGCACGCCCGGCCGGTACGCCGCCGGTGCCCGCCCAGCGGGCCGGCGCCGACCGCCCGACCCCGCGGATCCTCTGCGTGCTGGACGGGTACCCGCTGCTGCTGGCCGAGGACGACGCGGTCGGTACCGAGGCGCTGGCCCGGCTGGAGTCGGTGGCCCGGCGGGGGCGGTCGGCCGGGGTACACCTGATCCTGACCGGCCGACCGGCGCCGGCGCTGGCCGCGCTGCGTGCCCGGCGGGACTCGTTCCTCGGGCAGTTCCCGGTCCGGGTGGCGCTGCCCGGCGGCACGGACGTGCTGGAGCCGACGAACGACTCGGCGGCGGGTCTGCCGCTGGGTACGGCGGTGGTGAACACCGCCGGTGGGTTGGGCGGGCCGCGCGGCGCGACCCGGGGGCACGAACGGACCGTCCGGTTCCCCGATCCGCACGCCGACCCCGGAATGCTCAGCGGGCTCCGGCACCGGCTCTGGGCGGACCGGCCCGCCGGGATGCCGGCACCGGCCGTCTTCACCGGTTATCTGACCCCACCGCCGCCTCCGGTCCCGGCCGACGACCCGGAGGCGACCGACGATCAGGACGCCGCCGACGGCCCGGACCGGATCGACGCCCCGGAACCCGCCGGCGAGCAGGTCCGGGCCAGCGAGCCGGACGAGGCCGTAACCGGCGGGCCAGCAGCGGCCGGCGGCCTGCGGCGGCGGGTCGCCGTGCCGGTCGGGCTGCTGGTCGACGTGTCGCCGCGCCCGGCGGAGTTGCCGCTCGACGGGACCCCGGGCCGGCACCTCGCGGTCCTGGGGTCGGATCCGACCGGCGCCGGGACACTGGCCGGCGCCGCCCGGGGGCTCGCCGCGCGGCATCCCGCCGGCAGCGTCGAGTTCGTCATCGCCGCGCCGGGCCCGGACCCGGTGGCGGAGGCGCTCGCCGCCGCGCTGTCCGGGCGGCACCCGGTGCGGCAGGTGGACGCCGCCGGGCTGGGCGGAGGGCTGGAGCTGGCCGGGCCCGGCTATCTGGTGGCCTTCGGGATGGACGAGCTGGCGGCGGCCTCCGGGCTGCCGGCCGAGCGGCTCCGGGCGATGCTGCGGGACGGGCCGGGCCGGGGCGTACACCTGCTGGGCTGGTGGCGGTCGGTGGGCCCGTTCGCCGACCTGGTCGCCGTACCGGCGGTGCCAGAACCGCCGGCCGCAGCGGTGCCCGAGGACGTCGCCGAAACGGCCGTCGCGGCTGCGGCCACCGTCGACGGGCTGCTCCTGCTCGACGTACCCGAGCCGGAGGCGGCCCGGCTGCTGGGCCGGCCCGTACGGTGGCGCCCCCGTCCCGGCCGGGCGCTGCTCTACGACCGCCGGACCGACCTGGCCAGCCTGGTCGTCCCGTACGGCCCGCCGGGCGGAGAGGCTGCGCCGTGAGCGGGGACGCCTGGCAGGAGTACCTGGCCGCCGCGCAGCGGCTGGACGCGGTACGCCGCTCCGCGGCCACCGCCGCCGCCGAGCAGGAGCGGGGCGTGCACAGCGCCCGGGAGGAGCTGGCCGGGATTCGGGCCCGGCTGGTGCCCCAGCAGTCGCGGCTGCGCGCGCTGGGTGTCGCCGAGGCCGATCTGGTGCCGTCCGAGCCGGAGGTGGCGGCGGCCGGTCTGGCGATGGCCGGCGGCCCGGAGGCGGTGCTCGCGGCGCTGCGGGACGCCCGGGCGACCGCGGACGCGGCGGACGCCGCCACCCGGCTGCCCGGTGCCGGCCCGCTGCCCCGGGGTCGGGTACTGCTCTACGGCGCGCTCGTGACGGCGTTGCTCGGCCTGCTGGCGGTGCTCTGCCTGGGCGGCGTCTACCTGGCCGGGTGGCGCGGCTAGCCACACCCTGCTGGCCGTGCCCTGCCTCGGCGGTGTGCACCCGACCGGGCGGCGCGGGGGTGGCCACACCGGCCCGGCGGCGGCCCGGGAAGGGCGGCTGGAGGGGTCAGACGGGGCGGCTGGCGTGGATCAGCGCCATCGCCTCGGCGCGGGACTTGGCGTCCCGTTGCAGCAGTCCGCGTACCGCCGAGGTGATGGTCTTGGCGCCGGCCTTCTGGATGCCGCGCATCGCCATGCACATGTGCTCGCACTCCAGCACCACGATCACGCCGCGCGGCTCCAGCTTGGTCATCAGCAGGTCGGCGACCTGCGAGGTCAGCCGCTCCTGCACCTGGGGCCGGCGGGCGTAGACCTCGACCAGTCGGGCCAGCTTGGAGAGCCCGGTGATCCGGCCGTTCTCGCCGGGGATGTAGCCGATGTGCGCCGAGCCACGGAACGGCAGCAGATGGTGCTCGCAGAGGCTCATCACGTCGATGTCCCGGACGAGTACGAGTTCCTCGTGGTTGGCCTCGAAGGAGGTGGTGAGCACCTGGGCCGGGTCGACCCGGAGCCCGGCGAAGAGTTCGGCGTACGCCCGGGCGACCCGGGCCGGCGTCTGGACCAGACCGTCCCGGTCCGGGTCCTCGCCGACGGCGATCAGGATCTCCCGGACCGCCTTCTCGATCCGGGCCAGGTCGACGGCGTCCTCGACCGGCCCGCCGCCGAGCTTGCCGTTGACCAGCCGGGCGGCGAGGTAGTCCAGCTCGTCGTCCGGCTCGGTGGCTGACGCGGACAGGCCGCCGACGTTTCCGCCGGCGGCCTGGTGATTCGCTGCGTTCAGTGTGTGCCGTCCGAGTTGGGCGTGGTGTTGTTGGTGTTGCCCCCGACGGTCGCCTGGACGCCGTCGGCCTCGGCCTGCGCCTTGAGCTTCTCCTTCTCGCCCGGGGTGAGCACCGGCGGCTCGGTCGACGGCTGCCGCTTGCCGAACCCGTTGTACGGGGCCATCGGCGGCCGCTTGACGACCCGGGCGCAGATCCGCGCCATGTCGGCCGTGGAGAGGGTCTCCTTCTCGATCAGCTCCAGCACGAGGTTGTCCAGGACGTCCCGGTATTCCACCAGGATCTCCCAGGCCTCGTCGTGGGCCAGTTCGATGAGCGACCGGATCTCGGCGTCGATCTCCGCGGCGACGGCGTCGGAGTAGTCCCGCTCGTGCCCCATGTTGCGGCCCAGGAACGGCTCGTCGCCGCTGGTGCCGTACTTGATGGCGCCGAGCTTGCTGCTCATGCCGTACTGGGTGATCATCGCTCGGGCCAGCGCGCTGGCCTTGACGATGTCGTCCGCGGCACCGGTGGTCGGCTCGTGGAAGACGAGTTCCTCGGCGGCCCGGCCGCCCAGCGCGTACGCCAGGGTGTCGATCATCTCGGCCCGGGTCTGGGTGTACTTGTCCTCGGTCGGCAGCACCAGGGTGTGCCCGAGCGAGCGGCTCCGGGAGAGGATCGTGACCTTGTGCACCGGGGCGGAGTGCGGCAGCGCCCAGGCGACCAGGGCGTGTCCGCCCTCGTGGTAGGCCGTGATCTTCTTTTCCTTGTCGCTCATCACCCGGGTCCGGCGCTGCGGGCCGGCGACCACCCGGTCGATCGACTCCTCCAGCGAGTCGTTGGAGATCGCCCGCTTGTCGCTGCGGGCGGTCAGCAGCGCCGACTCGTTGATCACGTTGGCCAGGTCGGCACCGGTGAAGCCCGGGGTACGCCGCGCCACCGCGTCGAGGTCGACGTCGGGCGAGAACGGCTTGCCCTTGGCGTGCACCCGCAGGATCGCCTTGCGGCCCTCCATGTCCGGGGTGTCGACGGCGATCTGCCGGTCGAACCGGCCGGGGCGCAGCAGCGCGGGGTCGAGGATGTCCGGCCGGTTGGTGGCGGCGATCAGGATCACGCCGCCCTTGGTGTCGAAGCCGTCCATCTCGACCAGGAGCTGGTTGAGGGTCTGCTCCCGCTCGTCGTGGCCGCCGCCCATGCCGGCGCCACGGTGCCGGCCGACCGCGTCGATCTCGTCGACGAAGACGATCGCCGGGGCGTTCGCCTTGGCCTGCTCGAAGAGGTCGCGGACCCGGCTGGCGCCGACGCCGACGAACATCTCCACGAAGTCGGAGCCGGAGATGGAGTAGAACGGCACGCCGGCCTCGCCGGCCACGGCCCGGGCCAGCAGCGTCTTACCGGTACCGGGCGGGCCGAAGAGCAGCACGCCCTTGGGGATCTTGGCGCCGAGGGCCTGGTACTTCGCCGGGTTCTGCAGGAAATCTTTGATCTCGTGCAGCTCCTCGACGGCCTCCTCCGAGCCCGCGACGTCCGCGAAGGTGGTCTTCGGGGTGTCCTTGGTGATCATCTTGGCCTTGGACTTGCCGAAGTTGAGCACCCGGGAGCCGCCACCCTGCATCTGCGACATGAAGAGCAGCAGCAGGATCACCAGGATGACGATCGGCAGCAGGTTGACCAGCAACGAGACGAAGAGGTTGTCGCCGGAGACCTCGGTGTCGATCGGGCCGCTGATCCGGCCGGCCGCCTTGGCGGCAGCCACCGAGTTCCAGACCTCGCCGCCCACCTCGTAGGGGAACTGCGCCTGGATCTTGTCCGTGTCGGTGTCACCGAACTTGGCCGAGTTCTTCAGGTCGAGCTGGAGCGTCTGCTCCTTGTCCTGGAAGATGGCCTTCTCGATGTCACCCTTGTTGAGCTGGTCGAGCACCACGTTGGTCTCGACCTTGTGATAACTCGGGCCACCGCTGAAGAATGAGCTGAGCGCTATCGCACCGATGATCACCAGGATGATCCAGACCACCGGGCGGCGGAAGAAACGCGTACGTTCCATGCTGTTGTCGAGCGCCGTAACGCCCGGACCCTCCTGATCGACGTCCTGATCGTCTGGTTGCCTTCTGCCGCCGCCGGAGCGGCGGGCCGAAGCCGCCCCCTGCGAGCCGGCCTCGACGCCGGGCGCTTGGTACCGCGCCGCGGTCATTCGACGGTACACCGTGAACGCGAGGAGCGAGCCCGCGAGCCCTGGGGTAACAGGTCCGCTTCCGCCGGGGTGCCGGGTGGCCACGGACCCGTGCCGGACGCCTGGCCCCGTACGGCCCCATCTTTCGGGTCAAACTGGGCAGGAGACCCGGCGCGGGATGCTTCCGCGCCACCACCGCATACCGTAACCGCGTTTCCTGGGAGCGCGCTGTACGTCGACTCGATATTTCGGCGACGACATTCAGGATGGTCAGGGCGTACCGGACATCGGTTCGCGTTGAAGACGGGACGAGGGGGTCGGAACCGGACCGAAAAGTCCGGGCCGGATCAGGACCGGGCGTAGACCTCCGGCTTCAGGACGCCGACGTACGGCACCTCGCGGTAGCGCTCGGCGAAGTCCAGCCCGTAGCCGACGACGAACTCGCTCGGGATGTCGAAGCCGACGTACTTCACCGGCACGGAGACCTTGATCGCGTCCGGCTTGCGGAACAGCGCCACCACCTCGACGCTGGCCGCCGAGCGGGATTCCAGATAGCGCAGCAGCCAGGAGAGGGTGAGCCCGGAGTCGACGATGTCCTCCACCACCACCACGTGCCGGCCGGCGATGTCCCGGTCCAGGTCCTTGCGGATCCGAATGGTGCCGGAGGAGGTGGTGCCCTGCCCGTACGTGGAGAGGGCCATGAACTCCAACTCGGCCGGCGGCCCGTGCCGGCCGAGTGCCCGGGCGAAGTCGGCCATGAACATGACCGCGCCCTTGAGCACGCACACCAGGATGATCCCGTCCGTCGTGCCGGCGTGGTCCGCTGCCACCTGTTTGGCCAGTTCCGCGATCTTTTCCCGAATCTGCTCCTCCGAGATGATCACGTGGTCGATGTCGGCGTCGTACCAGGAGCCCTGAGCCATGCGCCTAGCCTGCCGTACGCCGGTTCGCGCCCGTCGCCGGGGCGGCACCTTGCTGCGGTGCTCACCCCGGCTGGCCAGGCGGACTCTTGGCACGGTTCTCAGCCACGGGGCGACGACCGCCAGCCACCTTCGCTGGGTCGCCAGTCGGCCGAGTCGCGGGTGTCGGCGGTGAGGCCGAGGACGGAGGCGAGGAGCAGGACGAGGAAGAAGAGGGAGACGACGAGTTCCATGGCGGCGTGACCTCACTTTCGATGTGGCCGACCCGAGAATGTCGGGCTGACCAGGTCTTTTGGTTCGCCGCCGGTGCGCACCGGCTGTTATGAGTCAAGTCTGCGCCGCCGGGTCCGGTCCGGACAGTGGCAGCTTTGCCATGCACCATCGATTTTCTGCCAGTTCTCGGTTATCGTCGATGCATGCTTCGCAACGTGGCCGTGATCGCCCTGGACCCGGTGGCTCCCTTCGAACTCGGCGTGCTCTGCGAGGTCTTCGGGACCGACCGGGTCGCCGACGGCTTCCCCGGATACCGCTTCGACGTCTGCACCCACGACGGCAACCCCGTCCGCACCCGCTCCGGCTTCGGCCTGACCCCGAGCGCCGACCTCACCCCGGTGGAGGACGCCGACCTGGTCGCCGTGCCGGCGATGCACAGCATCGGCGCCCCGATCCCGGAGACCGTGCTGGCCGCGCTGCGCCGGGCCGCCGACCGCGGGGCGTACGTGCTCAGCGTCTGCTCCGGCGCGTTCGTGCTGGCCGCCGCCGGCCTGCTGGACGGGCGCGAGTGCACCACCCACTGGAAGTACGCCGACCGGCTCGCCGAGATGTACCCGCTGGCCAAGGTGCGGTGCAATTCGCTCTACGTGCAGGACGGCAACCTGCTCACCGGCGCCGGCACGGCGGCCGGGATCGACGCCTGCCTGCACCTGGTCCGCCAGGAACACGGCTCGGCGCTCGCCACCAAACTGGCCCGGCGGATGGTGGTGCCACCGCACCGCGACGGCGGGCAGGCGCAGTACATCGAGGCGCCGATCGCACCCACCCCGGCGGCACCCACCCTGGAGCCCGTGCTGACCTGGCTGATCGAGCACCTCGACCGTCCGGTGACCGTGGACGACCTGGCCGGACGGGCCCACATGGCACCCCGGACCTTCGCCCGGCGGTTCCGGGCCGAGACCGGCACCACGCCGCACGACTGGATCACCAACCAGCGGGTGCTGCTGGCCCGGCGGCTGCTGGAGGAGACCGAGTTGAGCATCGAGGCGGTCGCCACCCGGGCCGGCTTCGGTGACGCGGCCACCCTGCGGCACCACTTCGGCCGCCGGCTCGGCGCCACCCCGCACGCCTACCGGTCGACCTTCCGGGGCCGGCTCCCGGCGGCCGAACACGAGCCGGTCACCGTCTGAGCATCCGCCGGGCCGGGCGGTCGCGGGCGGTCAGGAGGTGGCGACGAGCCCCACGTCGATCACCGTCGGCCGGTTCACGTCCACGGTGAACGGACCGATCCGGCCGTACTGGTAGTAGGTGGTCTCCGAGTACGGCACCAGGTCCGAGTCGGTCGCGTCGCTCCCGACGTTCGGCCGGGTGAACCGCCACTTCGACTTCGAGAGCTGCACCTCGACGTAGTACCGCTTCGCCGGCACCTGGATCCGGTACGGGCCGAAGCTGTTCGACCAGCCGTAGCCGTCCTCGTCGTCCACGCTCCGCACCGAGTATTGCGTGGGGTCGACGATCGGCTCGCCGGTCTCGCGCACGCCGTCGGCGTCGACGTCGTGCCAGAACACCCCCTGGATCAGGCCCTCGCCCACGATCGTGAAGACCTGGTCGTCGGTGTTGTTGCCGGTGTTGCCCTCGCGCGGCGTGCTGACCGTCGCCCGGCCGGTGAGCGGCTGCCCGACCGTGCCGCCGTAGAGGCCGACGGTCAGCCGCACCGGGTACGCCTCGGCGCGCGGCGCGAGTTCGCGCAGGTAGACGCAGTCGGCGCCGGCCGGTGCGACGAACTCGCAGTCCCAGTCGCTGGACGTGCTCAGTTCCGACGCCTGGAACGGCACCGGCAGGGTGAGAGTGACCCGGGCGCCCCGGGCCGGCAGCGCGCCGACGTTGCGGACCACGGCGGAGACGCTGCTCCAGCCGCCGGTCGGCAGGATGTTGCGGGGCGCCTCGACCGTGACGGTCACGTCGGCGGACTTCAGCGGATTGGCCGTGGCCGGCGTGCCGACGGCACCGACGGTGACGGCGACGATCCCCAGGACGGCCAGCGAGCGTGCCGGCCAGGCGATGGACGGTCGGGGCAAGGGATCCTCCTCGGCGCACAATTGATCACCAAGGTTAGGCGATCCCGGCAAGCCCGGAACGGCTCAGTACCCGACCGCGCAGCCGTCGGCCCGGGGCTCCGAACCAGCCACGTAGCCGCCGTCGGGCAGCCGCCAGATCGCCTGGCCGTACCCGAAGGAGGACGCCTCGGGCTCGACGGTGATCTCGTGCCCCCGGGCGCGCAACCGCTCGACCACGGCCCGGCCCGCCCCACCGGCCAGTCCCGGCTCCACCAGCACCGAGCGGCCGGCGTGCCAGTACCAGCGCGGCCGGTCCAGCGCGGCCTGCGGGTCCAGCCCGTCGTCCAGGGTCGCGGAGACCACCTGCACGTGCCCCTGCGGCTGCATGTGCCCGCCCATCACCCCGAACGGGCCCACCGGCTCGCCGCCGTCCCGGCTGAGGAACCCGGGGATGATGGTGTGGAACGGGCGCTTGCCCGGCGCCACCACGTTCGGGTGGGCCGGGTCGAGGCTGAACCCGGCACCCCGGTTCTGCAACCCGAAGCCGAGCCCGGGCGGCACGACGAACGAACCGAAGCCCAGGTAGTTGGATTGGATCAGGCTCACCATCATCCCGCCCGCGTCGGCGGCGCAGAGATAGACGGTGCCGCCCCGGGCCGGGTCGCCGGGCGCCGGCGTGCCGGCCGTGTCGGTGACCAGCGCCCGGCGGGCGGCAGCGTACTCACGCGTGAGCAGTTCGGCGGTCGGCACGTGCACCCGTTCCGGGTCGGCCACGTACGCGTGCGCGTCGGCGAAGCCGAGCTTGACCGCCTCGATCTGCCAGTGCAGCCGCTCGGCCGGGTCCAGTGCGGCCAACTCCACCCCGTCGAGGATGTTCAGCGCGAGCAGCGCGGCCACGCCCTGCCCGTTCGGCGGCAGCTCCCACACCTCGTGCCCCCGATAGCCGGCCCGGACCGGATCCACCCAGGTCGAGGCGTGCCCGGCCAGGTCGTCGCCGGTGAGCCGGCCGCCGGTCCGGGCCGCGTACCCGGCCAGGCTCTCGGCGATCCGGCCGGTGTAGAAGTCCGCCGCACCGGTCGCGGCGATCCGGCGCAGCGTGCTGGCGGCGTCCGGGTTGCGCCACCACTGCCCGACCCGGGGCGCCCGTCCGCCGTCGACGGTGAAGACCCGGCCCCACTCGGCGTACTCCTCGCCGGACAGCCCGGTGTGCACCTCGACCGAGCGGGCCCAGCTCGCCGCGACCCGGGGCGAGACCGGGAAGCCGTGCTCGGCGTAGCCGACCGCGTCGGCGAAGAGCTCGGCGAAGGGCAGCCGGCCGAACCGCTCGTGCAGGTCCCGCCAGCCGGCCGGGGCACCGGGTACGGTCACCGGCAGCCAGCCGCGCGCCGGCATCGCCGGCCCGGTCGCCTGCGCGCCACCGTGTCCCGGGGTCGGCTCGGCGCCCCGCCCGCCGGTCGCGGCGAGCACCAGCTCCCGGGTCAGCCCGGCCGGTGACCGGCCGGAGGCGTTCAGCCCGTGCAACCGCTCCCCGTCCCAGACGATCGCGAAGAGGTCGCCGCCGATGTCGTTGGAGCCGGGCTGGACCACCGTGAGGGTGATCGCGGTGGCGAGCGCCGCGTCGACGGCGTTGCCGCCCCGGCGGAGTACCGCCAGTCCGGCGGCCGCGGCGAGCGGCTGACTGGTCGCGACGGCACCGTGCGGCGCGAAGAGCGGCTGTCGGGGGGAGGACATCCCCCATGTCTACTCCGCGACCAGCACCCCGCCGCGCCGGGTCGCCCGGATGCCGCCGGGCAGGTGCGTCGCGCCCTGGCCGCGCCAGGCCGTGACCAGCGCGTTCAGCGCCGCGATGTGCCGGTACGAGAGCGCGGCCGGCGGCGCGCCGAGTTCGCGGCACCACAGGTGCAGCACCCGGGTACGCACCGCCGGCGGCATCCCGGCCAGCACCGGTACGGCCAACCCGTCGGCAGCCCCGCCCACGCTCCCCGGCCCGGCCACGCTCCCCGGCCCGCCCACGCTCCCCGGCCCGGCCGCCGGGATCCGCGCCTCGGCGTAACCGGCCCGGGCCAGGTCGTCCAGTGCCGCGCCGTCCTCGGCCGCCAGCCGGGCGGTCCGGGCCAGGTTGTCCAGCACCCCCGGGCCGAGCGCCCGGACTAGCACCGGCAGCACGTCGGAGCGGACCCGGGCCCGGGCGTACCGGTCGTCGGTGTTGTGCGGGTCCTCCCACGGGGTCAGCCCGAGCAGCGCACACGCCTTGCGGGTCTGCTCGCGGGTGATCTCCAGCAGTGGACGGGCCAGCGTCACCCCGGCGTACTCCCGGGTGGCCGGCATCCCGGCGAGCCCGCGCGGGCCGGCGCCCCGGGCGAGCGCGAGCAGCACCGTCTCGGCCTGGTCGTCGCGGGTGTGCCCGAGCAGCACGGTGCCGGCGTCGTAGCGGTGGGCGGCCTCGACCAGGGCGCGGTAACGCGCCTCCCGGGCCGCCGCCTCCGGACCGCCCGGCCGGCCGGCGACCTGGACGGTCGCCACCTCGATCGGCGCGAACCCCTGCCCGCCGGCCCAGCGCGCGACGTCGGCGGCCCGACGCGCCGAACCCTCCTGGAGGCCGTGGTCGACCGTGACCAGGCCGGCCGGCACACCCAGCCGGGGCGCCACGAAGGCGGTACCGGCGGCCAGCGCGAGCGAGTCGGCACCGCCCGAGCAGGCGACCAGGACCGGCCGGTTCCGGGGTACGCCGTGCAGCGCCCGCCGGACCGCGACCCGGATCGCCGCGACCGGCGGCGGCAGGGCTGCCACGGTCGGGTCAGCCGGTGGCGGCGACCGGGCCGACCGGGCCGTGCACCCGGGCCACCCAGGCGTCCGGGTCGGCGAGCTCCTCCAGCCGGGGCAGGGTGAGCGGCGAGCTGAAGATCTTGTTGAAGCCCTCCATGCCGACCCGCTCCACCACACCGTGCACGAACTTGCGACCCTCGGCGTACTGGCGCATCTTGACGTCGACGCCGAGCAGCTTGCGGATCGCCTTCTCCAGCGGGTTGCCGGACTCGCGGCGCCGGTTGAACTTCGCCCGGATCGCCTCGACGCTCGGGATGACCTCCGGCCCGACCCCGTCCATCACGAACTCCGCGTGCCCCTCCAGCAGCGTCATCAGCGCGGTCAGCCGGTCGAGGACGGCCCGCTGGCCGGGCGTCTGCACGATGTCCAGCACGCTGGCCCGGCTCTCCGGATTGCGGACCGAGTCGGAGAGGGTGCCGACACCCCGACGGATCCGGTCGAGGAAGTTGTCCCCGCCGGCCTGGGAGGCGTCCACGAACGCCTGCACCTCGCCGAGGAAGTGCCCGCGCATCCACGGCACGGCGGTGAACTGGGTGCGGTGGGTCACCTCGTGCAGGCAGACCCAGAGCCGGAAGTCCCGGGGGTCGGCCTGGAGCTTCCGCTCGACCTCGACGATGTTCGGGGCGACCAGCAGTAGTTGGCCGGGGTCGGCGGAGAAGACCTCGTACTGGCCGAGGACCCGGCCGGAGAGATAGGCCAGCACCGTGCCGGCCTGCACCCCGGTCAGCCGGGAACCGATCGTGTCGGTGATGACCCCCGGCGGTTTGTCCCCGGAGAGGCGGTTGATCAGCGGGGTGATCACCTCACGCAGCCCGGCGATGTTGGTCGCCGCCCAGTCCCGCCGGTCCACCACCCGTACCGGTGGGTGGGCCACCTGCGAGCGCAGCCCGGTGTACGCCAACACGTGACCGGCCGCCTCGTCGGTCAGTCGACGCAGCTCGGACACCACCTCGGTCGCCTCGTCGTACGAGACCCGCGGTCCCGACTTTCCCAACGCCCCTGCGGTGGCGGCGGCCAGATCCCAGTCCACGAACTGCGCCATACCACCACCGTACCCGGGCGCTCACACCGCTACGCGGGTGAAAGGAAGGGCCCCCGCTTATCGGATTCTGTAGAAGCGGGGGCCCTTCCTAACGCGTCAGCGGCAGCCGCACCGGGCCAGCGTGGTGGCGATCCGGTCCAGTTCCCGCTGCGCCTCGTCCTGCCCCACCGGCACCTTGTTGGCGAGTACGGCGAAGGCCAGCAACCGGCCGTCGGCGGTGGTCAGCACGCCGGAGATCGCGTGCACCCCGCTCAACGTCCCGGTCTTGGCACGCACCACGCCCGCCCCGGCCTTGGTCGCCTTCGCGCCCGACCGGTCGAACCGGTCGCGCAGCGTGCCCGACCAGGCCGCCACGGGCAGCCCGGGGAAGAGGTCGGCGAGTTCCGGCCTGGTCCGCTTGGCGGCCATCGTCAGCACGTCGGTCAGCAGGCTCGGAGTGACCCGGTTGGCCCGGGACAGCCCGCTGCCGTCGGCGAGCGAACTCTCCGCCGCCGGCAGCCCGAGTTCGCCGACCATCTCGTCGACCGCCTCCGCCGCACCGACGAACGAGGCCGGCTTGTCCCGGCTCAGCGCGACCTGCCGGGCCAGCGCCTCGGCCACCACGTTGTCGCTGTCCCGGAGCATGAACTCGACCAGCCGGATCATCGGCGGTGAGGAGACCCGGCCCAGCTCGGTGCCGGCGCTCTGGCTACCGGGGCTGGCGCTCGCCGCCGCGGCCGGGGCGGTCGCGGCCGCCGCCGGCGCCTTGCCGATCACCACCGCCGAGTTCGGCAGCCCGAGCAGCTTGGCGAAGGCACGCCCGGCGGCCTCGTCCGGCTTCGCGTACCGCTCCTGGCCCCGCCCCTTGTCCTCCGGATCCTTCCGCGCGCCGTCGGTCATCAGCGGCGTGATCACCGCACCGAACCCGCCGGTGGGAATGTCCGGATCCCAGGCCGGTTCGAGGACCGGACCGGGGAAGAGGGTGTTGTCGACGATCACCTTCGTCGGGGCGGTGCCGCCGAGCGCCTTCTTGACCTGCGCGGCGAGCCGGTCGAGCCGCCCGGCGCCCGGGTACCAGCCGGTGGCGTTCACCGCCAGCGTCGGGTCACCGGCGCCGATGATCACCACTTCGCCCGGGTTCGCCCCGGCCACCGCCCGGGTGGTGATCCGGTACGCCGGGCCACGTGCCGCGAGTACGGCCGCCGCGGTGACCAGTTTGGTGGTCGACGCCGGCACGGTCGGGGTGTCCTGGCCGTTCTCGTAGAGCGCCTGCCCGGTGACCGCGTCGACGACCGAGATGTTCACCTCGTTGCCGAGCGTGGAGGAGGTCACCAGCGGGCCCAGTACGGCCCGTACGCCCTCCGGGGTGGGGGCCGGAGCGTTCGCCCCGGCGGCCGCGAGTACGGGTGGTGGCGGCGGTTCGGTCGGGTCTGCGGCGCCGGGGGTCGGCGAGGCGTCCCCGCCCAGCCAGCCGTCCACCGGGCCGGGGCGGACCACGGCCACCCCGGCGAGGGCGAGCGCCAGCACGAGGACGGTCGCGAGCACGCCGAGCAGCCTGCCCCGGCCCCGCCGTCCGGTCGGCGGTACGCCACCGGGCACCGCCCCGCCGACCGGTAGCCCCGACGGCGGGCTGCCGGGTGGCGGCGTACCCGGTGGAAGGGTTCCGTTGCCGGCAGCCGGCGCGTCGGCGCCCGGCCGGCCGGGCCAGGCCGGCGGCGCGGGCCGGTCCGACCAGGCGGAGGGCTCCACGGGCCGGTCCGACCAGGCGGACGGGTCGGTCGGAGCCTTCCCGGGGCCACCGGGCGGCACCGGCGGGACCTGCCCGGGCCGGCCGGCGGTGCCGGGCGGCGGGATCGGCAGGCTCTGCCCCGGCCAGCCGGCGGCACCCGGCGGCGGGGTCGCCCGGCCGGACCCGCCGGACGGTCCCGGTGGGGGACCCGGAGTGTGCGACGGCGGGATCGGTAGGCTGGCCGGCAGCGGCACGACGGCACGCCCCCGAACAGGCGCGGACCCGGCGGGCGGCTGCGGCCCGCTGGCGCCCGGCACCACCACCCGGCCCTGCGCCGGGTGCTCCGGCGGGTTCTCTCCGGTCAGGTCCGAGTGTGAATCTTCACTCCCCACCGGCCCCTCCTCCCCGTCGAATTCTGCCTAGGCGACACTACTTTGGTCCGAACACCGCACGGGGGCCGGCGGCAAGGTGAATCGCGAGATCACCCGCGCAGGTGCCGATCGTTGTGGTTCCGTTGGCCAGCGCCGGCAAACGAGGGAGCGTGCGAGATGGATTTCGACGTCACGGTTGAGATCCCCAAGGGTCACCGCAACAAGTACGAGGTGGACCACGCGACCGGCCGGATCCGGCTGGACCGTACCCTCTTCACGTCGACCCAGTACCCGGCGGACTACGGCTTCATCGAAGGCACGCTGGGTGAGGACGGCGACCCACTCGACGCTCTGGTGCTGGTACCCGAACCCACGTTTCCAGGTTGCCTCATCCGGTGCCGGACGATCGGCATGTTCCGGATGACGGACGAGAAGGGCGGCGACGACAAGGTCCTCTGCGTGCCGTACGAGGACCCGCGCCAGGAGCACCTGCGGGACATCCACCACCTCGGCGAGTTCGACCGGTTGGAGATCCAGCACTTCTTCGAGGTCTACAAGGACCTGGAACCAGGCAAATCGGTCGAGGGCGCCACCTGGGTCGGTCGGACCGAGGCGGAGGCGGAGATCCGGACGTCCTTCCGCCGGCACCAGGAAGCGGTCGAACGGGGCGAGTCGCCGCACTGACCCCCGGCCCGCACGGCAACCGGCCGGTGGCATCCCGTCAGGGGCCACCGGCCGATCTCGATTCCGCCAAGCCTTCGATTCGGTAGAGCCGGCCGCCCGGCTCCCGTCGGGCCGGGCGGTTCCCCGCGGGGCACGCCGGGCGGCGGGTCAGCCGAGCAGGCCCCGTGCCTGGGCGTACAGGCCGAGTACGGCGCAGGCCACCGGCACCACCGCGATCACCATCAGGGTGTCGATGATGTCGGCGGTCCGGCCCAGGTAGGGCCCCGGCTCCCGCTTCGAGTAGGTCGCACCGGCCCCGATCACCACCAGGGCGAGCACCAGGCCACCGGCGGTGAGCAGCAGCAGGCCGGTCTCCTGCATCCGGAACAGCAGGGAGATACCGAGCACCACCGCGCTGCCGATCCCGGCCGCCATCAGCGGCACCCGCTGGCGGACCGTGACGAAGAGCCGGGAGCGCAGCAGTAGCGCCGCCGCCGAGACCGCGACCATCAGCCGGCCGGAGAAGCCGCCCGCGACCACCAGCACCAGCGCCGCCACCACGGCGAGGACGGCGTGCCCCACCAGCATGCCGGTGAGCATCTCCTCGGTCCGGGCGACGGCCGCGAAGACCCGTCCCCGGTCCGGCCGCTCCCGCATGGCGCTCTGCTGCGGAGTCGACGCGGTGAAGCCCTCCGCCGCCTCGGCGCCGGTCGGCAGCGTGATCGGCGGCATCGGCAGCTTGCCGAAGCGGATCGCCAGCAGCGGCAGCATGCCGATCGCACAGACCAGCGCGGCCATCAGGATCGCCGCCGACCCGGCCGCCGAGACCACGAACCCGACCAGCGCGGTCAGCGCGCCGAGCAGCCCGACCGAGACACCGGCGGCGTAGACCCGCAGCCCGGCGGCGACCCCGACCATGCCGAGCACCGCGATCAGCAGCAGCGCGACCGAGCCGGCCAGCGCCTCCGGCGCACCGAGCCAGCGGATCCAGCCGACCACGCCCACCGGGTCGCCGGAGGCGACCAGCAGGGCGCCGCCGAAGAAGGCGAACGGCATCGCGTACCCGCCGAGGGCGGCACCGGCGGTGGCGTCCCCGTACGCCCGGGAGGCCACCACCGCACCCAACGACAGCAGTACGGCCGCGCCGAGCGCGACGAAGGCGCCCAGTTCCCACAGCGTGCCGCCGGCGATCACCGCGAAGAGGCAGACGGCGAGCAGGGCACCCGCCGCGGTCAGCGTGCCGATCCGGGTGTTCCGCCCGGACCACGCGCTGCCCCGGCGCCTCGCCCCGTCGGCGATCGCCTCGACCACGTCGTCGTACTCCAGCTCCGGCCACTGCGCCCGGGCCGGCACCAGGTGCAGCACGTCGCCGTCGCGTACGCCCTGCGGCAGCAGTGCCTTGCCGGCGGCCAGCGGTTCGCCGTCGGTGCGGCGCAGCAACCACCCGCCGTGCTTCTCGCCGTCGTCGGCCAGCCCCTCGCCGGCATGCCGGAGAACCTCGGGCAGGAGTTCGGCCAGCGGCAGGTGTTCGGGCAGCGCGACGTCCACCCGTCGTTGCGGCGCGCTGATCGTGACGCGGGCGAGCCCGGTACTCATCGACAGTCCTCCATCGAGGGGGCAACCCATGGCTGCGCGGACGACCGCACTTTACCTAGGATGGGTCACACTCGTCCGACCGAGCGCGATGACATTTGCGACGCGGGGGCGTCGGATGGCCCGCCAGGACGGCAACCAGCAACCGTCGGCGTGGCCTTAGGGGAGGTCTGGAATGGACACGGGTAGCCAGGGCCGGGGCGGCACGGACCGCGCCGGAGCAGCCCCGGAGCTCGGCGTACGGCCCGATGGCGGCCGGTCCGGGCCGGCGGGCGACGGCCGGCGGGCCAGCGCGGAGCGGGCGGCGGGAGGCGACCGGTGAGTACCGTCGTCATCAAGCGCCCACCGCGCCGTCCCGCACCGGAGATTCCCACCGGCGAACTGGCCGTCGAGGCGCCGCCCGAGATCCCGCAGGCGACCGGCGGCAAGTGGCAGCAGATCATGATGGTGCTGCCGATGCTCGGCGGCTCGGTCGCGATGGCGATGATGTTCGGCCGGGGCGGCGGCGCCTACTCGTACGTCGTCGGCGCCATGTTCGGCGTCTCCTCGCTCGCCATGGTGGCGTCCTCCTGGGGCAGCGCCTCGGGTTCGCCGAAGAAGTCGGAGATGATGCAGGCCCGCCGGGAATACCTGCGACACCTGGCAACCCTGCGGCGGCGGGTCCGGGAGACCGCGTCGAAGCAGCGGTCCGGCCTCTTCTACCGGCACCCCGACCCGGCCCAGCTCTGGTCGACTGTGGGCAGTTACCGGGTCTGGGAGCGGCGTCCCAGCGACGGCGACTTCGGCGTCGTCCGGGTCGCGGTCGGCCCGCAGACCCTGGCCACCCCGCTGGTGCCGCCGGTGACCCGGCCGCTGGAGGACCTGGAGCCGATGACCGCCGGTGCGCTGCGCCGGTTCCTCGACGCGTACTCGGTGGTGCCGGACCTGCCGGTCGCGCTCTCCATCCGGGGCTTCGCCCGGGTCTTCGTCCGCAACGCACCCCACCAGCGCGACCAGTCCCGCGAGCCGGCCGGCGGCGACCCGCAGGCGCTGGCCCGGGCGGTGCTCACCCAGCTCTCCGTCTTCCACGCCCCGGAGGAGCTGCTGATCGCGATCTGCGCCGGTCCGGAGCGCCGGGCCCGGTGGGAGTGGGTCAAGTGGCTGCCGCACGCCCACCACCCGACCGCCGTGGACGCGCTCGGCCCGGTACGCCTGGTGGCCAGCTCCGCGGTCGAGCTGGAGAAGCTCATCGACGACGTGGTCGGCAACCGGTCCCGGTTCAGCCTCTCCGGCCCGGCCACCGACGGCCCGCACGTGGTGATCGTTCTCGACGGCGGCGACCTGGCCGGCGCCGGCTACCTGGCCGGCGACAGCGGCATCGACGCGGTGACCATCGTCGACCTGGACAGCCCGCCGCCCCGGCTGCTGGACCGGGCCATGCTGGTGCTGGAGACCGACGGCGGCCGGCTGAACACCTACTCGATGGACGGGCAGGCCGAGGTCGGCACCCCCGACCGGCTCAGCGTCGAGGAGGCCGAGGCGGTCGCCCGCCGGCTCGCCCCGCTGCGGCTCGCCGCCGCCCAGAAGGGCTCCTCGGACGACTCCCTGGTCAAGGAGATGACCCTGGGCGAGCTGCTCGGGGTCGGCGATCCGGAGAACTTCAGCACCGTGCAGGGCTGGGCACCCCGGCCCAACCGGGACAAGCTGCGGGTGCCGATCGGCGTCGGCGGCGACGGCGGCGTGGTCGACCTCGACCTCAAAGAGTCCGCACAGGACGGTATGGGCCCGCACGGCCTGCTCATCGGCGCCACCGGTTCCGGCAAGTCCGAGCTGCTGCGTACCCTCGTGCTCGGATTGGCGGCGACGCACTCGTCCGAGGCGCTCAACTTCGTACTGGTCGACTTCAAGGGCGGCGCGACCTTCGCCTCGCTGGACCGGCTGCCACACACCGCCGCCGTGATCACCAACCTCGCCGACGAGCTGCCGCTGGTCGACCGGATGGTCGACGCCATCAACGGCGAGATGATCCGCCGGCAGGAACTGCTCCGCAAGGCCGGCAACTACGCCAACCTGAAGGACTACGACAAGGCCCGCTCCGGCGGTGCGGCGCTGGCACCGCTCCCCTCGCTGCTGATCATCTGTGACGAGTTCTCCGAGCTGCTCAGCGCCAAGCCCGACTTCATCGACCTCTTCGTGCAGATCGGCCGGCTGGGCCGGTCGCTCGGGGTGCACCTGCTGCTCGCCTCGCAGCGGCTGGAGGAGGGGCGGCTGCGGGGGCTGGACACGCACCTGTCGTACCGGATCGGTCTGCGGACCTTCTCCGCGCTGGAGTCCCGGGCGGTGCTGGGCGTGCCGGACGCGTACGAGCTGCCCCGGGCGCCGGGACACGGCTACCTGAAGTTCGGCACCGAGCCACTGGTCCGGTTCAAGGCGGCGTACGTCTCCGGGCCGTACCAGAAGGCCACCACGGGCGGGCCGGGCGCGCAGGGGTACACCGGTCCCCGGCTGCTGTCGTACTCGACGCACTTCGTGCCGGTACCCAAGCCGGTGGTACAGGCCGCCCCCAAGCCGGCCCCGGAGGACCCGGCGGCGCAGAGCCTGCTCGACGTGATGGTCTCCCGGCTGGTCGGCCAGGGTCCGCCGGCCCACCAGGTGTGGCTGCCGCCGCTGTCCCAGGCCCCGGCGCTGGACGAGATCCTCGGGCCGGTGATCACCGACCCGGCGCGCGGGCTCACCTTCGGCAACCCCGAACTGCACGGCGCGCTACAGGTGCCGGTGGCGATGATCGACAAGCCGTTCGAGCAGCGCCGCGACCTGCTCTGGCTCTCCCTGGAGGGCGGCGCCGGGCACGTCGCGGTGGCCGGCGGTCCGCAGTCGGGCAAGTCGAGCCTGCTGCGCACCATGATCTGCGGGCTGGCGCTCACCCACACCCCGGCCGAGGTGCAGGTCTACTGCCTCGATTTCGGCGGTGGCTCGCTCGCCGCGCTCCGCGACCTGCCGCACGTCGGTGGGGTCGCCGGCCGGTCCGAGGCGGCGGCGGTACGCCGTACCGTCGGCGAGATCTCCACCCTGCTCAACGAGCGCGAGCAGCGCTTCGCCGAGCTGGGCGTGGAGTCGATGCCGGCGTACCGGAAGCGGCGGGCCTCGGCTGGCGGTGTCGGGGTCGGCGCGGACCCGTTCGGTGACGTCTTCCTGGTCATCGACGGCTGGCCCACCCTGCGCGGCGAGTACGACGACCTGGAGCCCCTGGTCACCGACATCGCCACCCGGGGCCTCTCGTACGGCGTGCACGTGGTCGCGGCGGCGCCCCGCTGGATGGACTTCCGGCCGGCGATCCGGGACCTGTTCGGCTCCCGGCTGGAGCTGCGGCTCGGTGACCCGACCGACTCGATCATCGCCCGCAAGGCGGCGGCGAACGTGCCGGAGAAGACGCCGGGTCGCGGCATCACCGCCGAGAGCCTGCACTTCCTGACCGTGCTGCCGGAGCTGTCCAGCCTGGGCGGCGGGCAGACCCAGGCTCTGGTCAAGGCGGTCGCCGGCAACTGGAGCGGCGCACCGGCCCCCCGGGTCCGGCTGCTTCCGCCGGTGCTCCCCTACGCCGACCTGGACGTCGCCGGTGTGGCCGGCCTGCGGCTGCCGATCGGCATCTCCGAGGCCGACCTCCAGCAGGTGTCGATCGACTTCGCCTCCGAGCCGCACTTCCTGCTCTTCGGCGACGCCGAGTGTGGCAAGTCGTCCTTCCTGCGGGCGCTGGCCACCTCGATCACCAGCCGGTACACCCCGGAGCAGGCCCGGATCATCCTGGTCGACTTCCGGCGCAGCCTGCTCGGCGTGATCCAGTCCGACCACCTGATCGGGTACGGCACGGCCGCCCAGGCCACCAGCGAGCTGATCGAGTCGGTCGCCGGTTACATGCAGCGCCGGCTGCCCGGGCCGGACGTCACGCCGCAGCAGTTGCGGGACCGTTCCTGGTGGACCGGGCCGGAGCTGTTCGTACTCGTCGACGACTACGACCTGGTCGCCACCGGCCCGAACAACCCGCTGCTGCCGCTGGTGGAATACCTGCCGCAGGCCCGGGACGTCGGTCTGCACCTGGTGCTGACCCGGCGGTCGGGTGGCGCCTCCCGGTCGCTCTACGAGCCGATCATCCAGCGCCTCCGGGAACTCTCCTCCCCCGGTCTGGTGATGTCCGGCAGCAAGGACGAGGGCGCCCTGATCGGCTCGGTACGCCCCGGCCCGATGCCGCCCGGCCGGGGCCGGCTGGTGACCCGGAAGGAAGGGATCCGGCTGGTGCAGCTGGCCTACCTTCCGTCGACCTGACCCTTCCCGTCGAGCCCGAGGGCCCGGCCGACCCGATCACTCGGGTGGCCGGGCCCTCGGTCTCGGGGCGGTGGACAGTGGATCTCAGATCGGTTGCAAAGTTTCACCACGCGACAGGGGTGAAACGGGGTAACCTCCGTGCATCATGTGTCCCCCGGGGTGAAATGACCATGCTGTGACCAGGCTGCCGCAGATACCTGAACGTGCTGTCGCCCGGGTCGCCGGAGTGGCGCTGCTCGCCACGGCCGGGATCGCCGGATCGCTGTTCGGTCCGCGTCCGGCACCGGCGACGGCCGCCGTGCCGGCGCCGCCGGTCAGCCTGCCCGTGCTGGCCGACGCGGTGCGCGACGAGCAGTGGCAGTTGGCCGAGTTCAACGCCAAGGCCGTCTGGAAGGTCGCCGCCGGCAAGGGCGTCACGGTGGCGGTGGTCGACTCCGGAGTGGACGCCTCGCACGCCGACCTCGCCGGGCAGGTGCTGCCCGGCATCGACCTGGTCGAGGGGAGCGGCAACGGGCAGACCGACCCGGTGGGGCACGGCACCACCGTCGCCGCGCTGATCGCCGGCCGCAGTGACGACACCCGGGGCGTCGCCGGGCTCGCACCCAAGGCCAAGATCCTGCCGGTCCGGGTGCTCGACGAGGAGAACCGCTACGACGACGCGCTGATAGTCGCGAAGGGCGTCCGGTGGGCGGTCGACAACGGTGCCCAGGTGGTGAACCTGTCGCTGGGCGGCACCGGGGAGAGCCCCGCGCTCGCCGCCGCCCTCGACTACGCCTTCGCCCGGGACGTGGTCGTCGTCGCCTGCACCGGCAACCTCGGCTCGTCCGCCGGCAAACGCGTCTGGTACCCGGCCCGCGAGCCGGGCGTGGTCGCCGTGGCCGGCCTGGAACGTGAGAGCGACGCGCTCTGGTCGGGCTCGATCACCGGTGCCGAGACGGTGCTCTCCGCTCCGGCCACCGGCCTCACCGGCGCCCGGCCGGGCGGCTTCTGGCGGGTCCAGGGCACCAGCTTCGCCGCGCCGCTGGTGGCCGCGGCGGCGGCCCTGGTCAGGTCGCACTGGCCGAAGATGTCCGCCGGGGACGTGGTCAACCGACTGATCAACACCGCCCGGGACGTCGGCCCGTCCGGCCGGGACGACCGGTTTGGCTTCGGCGTCGTCGACCCGGTCGCCGCGTTGAACGGCGAGGTGTCGAGCGTACGGAGCAATCCGCTGGACGACGGCGCGGCGCCACCCGGCGTCGCCGGCTTCGGCTCCGCGCCCGGCCAGGAGTCGGCGACTCCGCCGCCCAGCGACGATGCGGAGAGCGTGGGTACGGCCGCCTCCGGCCGCTCCGCCGACTGGACAGCCCAGGCGGCGGGCAACCAGGTCGACGACCCGTTGCCGAGTTTGTGGAGCGGTGGCGGGCTGCTCTTCCTCGTGGTCGTCGCCGGGGCGGTGCTGGTGGTCCGGCGCCGCTTCCACCGCGAGCGCCCCTGACAGCGACATCGGCCGCCGCAGACTCGTAACCGGCCGGGAGAGCGTTGCCGCCGGGAGCCCGTTAGCGGCCGGAGAGCGTTCCCGGTCGGGAAGCCCACCACCGGTCAGGTGCAGGCGCCGGTGTTGGTGACCTTGGTCCGTTCCAGGCCGGTGCTGGCGGTCGAGCGGGCCTCGTCGGCCGTCACCGCGAAGCCGGTGTTCGGGTCGTCGGCAGCCGCCGCGAAGATCACCCCGAGCACCTGGCCGTCCGGGGCGACCAGTGGCCCGCCGGAGTTGCCGCTGCGGACCAGGCCCCGGATCGTGTAGATCTCCCGGTTTACCCGGCCCGACTCGTAGATGTCCGGACCGGCGATCTCGCCGACGTCACGGATCCGCGCCGGCTGGGCGTTGTAGGGCCCGTCCAGCGGAAACCCGAGCACGATGGCGTCGTCCTCGATCGCCGCCTCACCCGTGGCGAACCGCATCACCGGGGCGGACAGCTCCGGTACGTAGAGCACCGCGAGGTCGCGGTCAGGGTCGTAGACGACGACCCGGGCGCTGTGCCGCTCACCGGCAACCTCGACCTGGACGCTCCGGGTGCCGGCCACCACGTGCGCGTTGGTCATCACCCGGTTCTCGGCGTAGACGAACCCGGAGCCCTCGATCCGGCGGGAGCAGCTTGGCGCGTTGCCGAGCACCTTGACCACCGAACGCCGCCCGTTCACCACCACCTGCGAGCCGGCCAGCGCCGGGTCGGGCGAGGCCACCTCGCGGGACCGGGTCGGGGCCAGCCCGCCGAAGACGTCCGGGAAGCCGTTGGTGTCGACGGTGTCCCGCAGCGCCCGGGACAGCGCCTGCGCCTCCGGCGGCAGTACCCGGTCCACCACGGTCAGCAGCGCGCTGTTGCGGACCGCACTGGCCAGCCAGGGCAGCGAGGAGGAGGCCAGCGGTACGGCCACCAGCCAGGCCACCAGGAGTACGGCGAACAGCGAGACCACCGCCCCGCCGACGTCGTCGGCCGTCCGGCCGGCCTGGCTGGTGATGGCGTGTCGCAGGTGTGAGCCGAGCCACCCGGCGAGGGCCTGGCCGAGCACCGCCAGGCCGAAGATCGAGACCAGCGCGACCACTACCCGGGTCGAGTTGCTGGTGAACTGCTCCGCGAGGAGCGGACCGACCTGCAACCCGATCAGGGCGCCGCCGAAGAAGCCGGTGAAGGAGAGCAGACCGATGACAAATCCCTGCCGGTAGCCACTGATCGCGAACAGCAACATGAGCAGGATCAGAACGACATCCACCACCGACACCCGTTCAGGGTACGGGGGAGAACTGGGAATGGCCTGGGCCACCGACGCTTACCGCCGAATCGGTGCCCCGCACCGCTTCCCGCCGCAGGCTCTCCGCACCGCCCGCCGCAGGGCTTGCCCACCGGCTCCTGGCAGGGCTTGCGCACCGCCCGGTCCGGGCGCCGTCGGCTCCCGCCAAATCGGCTCCCGTCGGATTTCCGGTTCAGGAGGGTGTCGTCGGCCGGGTCAGCTGGTCGGCCTCGTCGGCCTCCTCGATCCCGGGCGCGGAACTCGGCGGCGGGCTGGTCGGCGGCAGGTCGAGAATCCGGTCCTGCGGCCAGGGTCGCGCCCAGCCGGCCATCTCCAACAGCGTGGCGAGCACCCCGGCGGTGAAGCCCCAGACCAGCATGCCCCGGGCCTGGAAGGCCGGCCCGACCCAGCCGCTGGGATGGCGTACCCGGACCCGGTTGGCCGGGTCGACGAGTTCGGCGACGGGCAGCCGGGCGACGTGCGCGACCTCGGCCGGCTCGCGCGAGTGCACCGGATGAGGTCGGTGCCACCAGGCGAGTACCGGGGTGACGACGAAATCGCTGACCGGAATCCACAGCCGGGGCAGTTGGGCCAGCACGGTGACGCTGGTCGGGTCGAGGCCGACCTCCTCGTGCGCCTCCCGCAGGGCGGTCGCCGCCGCGTCCTCGTCCTCCGGATCGCACGCCCCGCCGGGAAAGGCCGGCTGCCCGGCATGGGTACGCAGGGTCGCGGCCCGTTGCAGGATCAGTACGTCGAGCCCGTGCTCCGGCTGCTCGCCGAGGAGCACCAGTACGGCACTGTCCCGTCCGCCGTTGGCCGGGGTGCGTACCCGGGTGAAGTCCTCGGTGCGGGCCGACCGGACGCGGGTGAGCAGTGGCTCGCACCATGCCGGAAGTTCGTGCTCGGTCACGACGGCACCGCCACCCCCAGGTGCCGCCGGACCAGTGTGGCCAGCTCGGCGTCGTCGAGGGCGCCCGTCTCGTCCCGGTGCCGGATCCGTCCATCGGCGTCCACGAGGAGCGTGACCGGCAGTACGGCCCGACCGCCCAGCCCGGTCAGCAGCTTCTTGTCCCGGTCGTAGAGGTTGGGAAACTCCAGTCCGAAGTCCTCGCCGATCGACTGGGCGGCGGGACGGGAGTCCCCGCTGTTCACCCCGACCACCCGGAGCCGGTCGCCGGCCCGCTCGGCGAGCCGCTGGAACGCGGGCAGCTCCTTGCGGCAGGGCGCGCACCACGAGGCCCAGAGGTTGAGTACGGCCGGCCCGCGCAGCTCGCCCACGGCGACCTCGCCGCCCCCGACGAAGCAGGGCAGGTCCAACGCCGGCAGCGACCGTCCGGCTGCCGGCGTCGCGCCGGATGCACCGGCCGTGCCCGCCGGGGTGCCGGGTGCGGCGGCCGAGGCAGTCAGCGCGGCGCAGTCGGTGAAGGCGGTCGTCGTGCTGCTCTCTCCGACCGGCGCCGGTCCGGTCTCCGGCTCCGCGTCCCGGCCGGTGCAGGCGGTGGCGAGCAGCAGCAGTGCCAGCAGCGGCCCGCCGAGTACCAGCCGTCTCACGGGGTGTCGCCGACGGTGGCGGTCGCCGGCACCAGGTCGGGATCGACCCCGGCCTGTACCGCCAGCTCACGAGCCCGGGGGCCCTTGAGTAGTTTCGCGGCGGCGGCCGGGTCGGTCGGGCCGAGTCCGTAGGAGGGGCAGAGCCGGGCCAGGGTGCAGGCACCGCAGGCCGGCTTGCGGGCGTGGCAGACCCGCCGACCGTGGAAGATCACCCGGTGCGAGAGCATGGTCCAGTCGCGCCGCTCGAAGAGCGCGCCGACGGCGTGCTCGATCTTGACCGGGTCGGTTTCGGTCGTCAGCTCCCACCGATGCATCAACCGGTCGAAATGGGTGTCGACGGTTATCCCGGGCACCCCGAAGGCGTTGCCGAGGATGACGTTGGCGGTCTTGCGGCCGATCCCGGGCAGGGTCACCAGGTCTTCGATCCGGCGGGGCACCTGGCCGTCGTAGCGCTCGACGAGCTGGCGACCAAGGTTGATCAAGGAGTTGGTCTTGTTCCGGAAGAACCCGGTGGGCCGGATCATCTCCTCCAGCTCGGCCCGGTCCGCCCCGGCGTAGTCGGCCGCCGCCGGATAGCGGGCGAACAGTTTCGGCGTCACCTCGTTGACCCGCTGATCGGTGCATTGCGCGGAGAGGATGGTCGCCACCGCCAATTGCAGCGGACCCTGGTGGTTGAGCTCGCAGTGGGCGTCGGGGTGCGTCTCGGTCAGCACCCGGCCGATCCGCCGGGCCCGCCGCTTGCGGCCCAGCTCTGATTCGACGGTACGGCGGGTCGGCCGCGCCGTCCGGATCGCCCGGGTCGCCTCGCCGGGCGCGACTCCGACTCCGGTCTGCGCGGAGTCGTCAGTGGCACTCACGCCGGCCAGCCTACGTCGCGGCGACGACATCAGTGCTGGGGAGCCCGCCCCGGCCTGAACCCTGGGAAAGCCCCCGCACTCAGGGCCGGCACTCCGGACCCCGCCGCCCCGGCTCGCGCCGGACCGGCACGCGGCCCGCTCTCCTCAGGCTCCGGGCGGCCAGCCTCAAGGCCTGGCGCTTGACGGCCAGCCTCAGGGCCTGGCACTCGCCTCAGCTCGCGGCGGCCGGCGGCGTGATCTTGCCGTCTGCGGCCACCCGGGCACCGGTCTTCGGAAAGTCGGACCTGCACAGGTCCCGGACGAGACCAGCGGCGCGCCGCTGCGAGTCCATCGTCGGCCTGCCCGCGCCGTTCATGTACGTCGAGATCAACTGCCCACCCGCCCACTCGCCCTCGGAGGTCAGCGAGACCTTGAGTACGGCTCCCCAGCCGAGCCGGCCGTTGTTGCTCAGCGTCCCCTCGCCACCGGCGAAATTGCCGAGGCTGTACGCGATCAGCCGGCCCTTGTAGAACTCCAGCGCCCGCATCACGTGCGGCCCGTGCCCGACGACCAGGTCGGCACCCGCGTCGATCATCGAGTGCGAGAACTTGATCGGATCACCCCGGTTCTCGCCGAGGAAGAGCTCCGTGCCGGGACGGACCCGGGTCTTCTCCGAGCCCTCGCCGCCCATGTGCACCTGCACGACGACCAGGTCCGCCATGGTGGCAGCCTTCTGGATCACCTTCTTCGCCGAGCTGATGTTGGTCAGGCTGTTCGACCAGGCGTACGACGAGAAGCCGGCCACGGCCACCTTGACGCCCTCGACGTCGACCACGGTGATCTGGTTGGGCGCGCCGGTGTGCTGGAGGCCGTACTTCTCCAGGGCCTCCTGGGTGTTCTCGTAGCCGGCCTTGCCGTAGTCGTACCCGTGGTTGTTCGCCTGGTTGAGCAGCTCGAAGCCGGCCTCCTTGAGATGCCCGGCGTACGACGGCGGGGCCCGGAACTGGTGGCAGCGGGTGGAGTTGGCCCCGCACTTGGAGGTGCCGGTGTCGTCGGTCAGCGGCTCCTCGAGGTTGCCCATCACCAGATCGGCGGCGAGCGCCTTCTTGACCGAGTTGAAGAAGCCCTTGCCACCGTTGGCCGGCAGCCGTCCCGGGGCGTTGCCCATCACGATGTCCCCGGTGGCGGACATGGAGATGACCCTGGGTGCCGGCTCACCGGTCGGCGACGGGTCGGCCGAGGCCGAACCGGCGGCGCTGGGCGCGCTCTGTGGCCCAGCCGGATCGTCGCCGCCGAACATGTTGAACGCGGCCACCGCGGCCACCCCGGTACCGAGGAGCACGGCCAGGACCGCGGTAACGACGAGGACGGTCCGGCCGGCGCTGCGGGGCGCCCGACGGGACTTGGGTGTGGTCGGCTCGGTGTCGTACATCGCCCGGTGACAGTACCGGGATCGGGCAACCGGAGCGACCGTCGACCGGCCGATGTTCCCCCGCCGCCCGTCCGTACTCCCTCGGACGGCCGACTCCGCCCCCGGCCCCGACCATCCGCTACCGGCCCGTTCCGGCATCCACGACCGGACCGTCGCGCCGGCTTCAGTCGCGCCGGCTACTCCGGCGGCGGCATCCGGCTGTCCGGTCGCGCGGCGGGGTTCACCGCTGCGACCAGGGGACGGTTGGTCGGGCCCCGCCCTCGCGTACCGCCCGGCAGGCGGCGCGGGCCAGCGGGGCACCCCAACGCGACCGTGGACCGCCGTACGGTGCGGCGGGCCCGTCCGGTGGGCAGAGCACGGTCACCGCGTCGGTGGCGGTACCGGTGGCGGGCAGGCCCAGCTCGCGCAGCGCCTGGGCCTTCGCCTCCGTGATCGTCGCGACGGCGTTGACCAGGGCGGCGTCGCCGAGGCGCTCGGGCAACAGCGCGACGATGTTGACCGTGCCGACCCGGTGCACCGTGCCGCCCGGCCCCGCCGGCTCCAGCGGCGGTCCGGGGGCGTCGGCCGCCCAGATCGGGGCACCTAGACCGACGGTGGCCCAGATCCGGACATCGCGGTCGTCGGCGGTCACCACCTCTGCGACGTCGACGCCGGTGAGCAGTCCGACCCCGGGTCCGCGCAGGTCGAGCCGGTCGGCCAGCTCGCCGAGGTGCGCGTCCGGGTCGTCCCGGCGGTACGACATCGGCACGGTCGCGTTGACCACCCAGTGCCGTACGCCGATCCCGCCGCCGAGCGGGCCGGAGCTGATCGCCAGCGCGGGTCGGTCGAGCCGCCAGACCAGCAGCGGAGCCTCCCGCCCGTCCTCGACCCGGTAGGTCAGCTCCAGTTCGCGCAGCACCGCCCGACCCTACGGTCCGGCGGACCGGGAGCCTGGCGGAGGACCCCGGGTGGAGGCCGGAGACCCGCCCGGGCGGACACGGCAGGCGTCAAACCGGACGTACCCCCGGGTCATCCGGGGTTACGGGTACCGGCACCGGATCAAGATTCCAGGGGTGCTCCTCCGATTACTCTTCACATGCGCCTAGACTTGGCGGGCGCGCCGATCACCGGCCGGAACCCGGCCGCGGGCGGCTCGCGTGGGCGGAGGTGCGCGATGGACGAGGTGTTGGCTCGGAGCGGGATCTTCCAGGGCGTGGACCCCGAGGCTGCCGAGGCACTCGCGAAGGACATGGAGACGCTTGAGGTCCGTAAGGGCGAGATCGTCTTCAACGAGGGCGAACCGGGCGACAGCCTTTATATCGTCCTGAGCGGCAAGATCAAGGTCGGTCGCCGGGCCGCTGACGGCCGACAGAACCTGATCGCCGTGATGGGCCCGTCCGACATGGTCGGCGAGCTTTCGCTCTTCGACCCCGGCCCGCGTACGGCGACCGCCACCGCCGTGATCGACACCCGGCTCGCCCGGCTGCGCAAGCAGGCGCTGCGCCCGTGGCTGAACAACCGGCCGGAGATCGCCGAGCAGTTGCTCCGGGTGCTCGCCCGCAGGCTGCGCCGGACGAACGACAACCTGGCCGACCTGATCTTCACCGACGTGCCCGGCCGGGTGGCGAAGAACCTGCTCCAGATGGCGGGCCGGTTCGGCACCCGGGACGGCGGCGTACTCCGGGTTACCCACGACCTGACCCAGGAGGAGATCGCCCAGCTCGTCGGCGCCTCCCGGGAGACCGTCAACAAGGCGCTGGCCGACTTCGCCTCGCGGGGCTGGCTGCGACTGGACGGCAAGAGCATCATCATCCTCGACCCGGAGCGTCTGGCCCGCCGCGCCCGGGTCTGACCGCGCCCCCTACGCCCTCGGCCCCGCATCACCTGGACTGGATGATGCGGGGCCGCTGCGTGCCGCCCCCACCCGGCCTCATTCCAGACCGGTCCACCGGGTCGGCCCCCGACTTCGGTCGCCAAGATTCCTTGGAGACCGATGGTGGACCCGACGCACCAGCGACGAGAAACAAGCAGTCTTGACTGTTTGTTTGTGGCGGGGCAGGCTGTCTCCGTGCCCACCACACCGACCCGTACGCCCCAGCGGGAACGCAGTCGGGCCACCCAGGCCCGGGTGCTGGAAGCCACTGTGGAGTGTCTGGTCGAGCGGGGTTGGTCCGGCACCACCACCACGGTGGTGGCGGCCCGGGCCGGCGTCTCCCGGGGCGCTCAACTGCACCACTACCCCACCAAGAGCACCCTGGTGATGGCCGCTGTCGAGCACCTCGCCGAGCGCCGGGCGGCGGAGATCCGCGCCGAGGCGGCCGACCTGCCGGCCGGCCCGGAGCGGCTCGACCGGGTCGTCGACATGCTGGCCAGCGCGTTCACCGGTCCACTCTTCGTCGCCGCCCTCGAACTGTGGGTCGCCGGCCGGACCGACCCGGAGCTGCGGGACGCGCTGGTGCCGCTGGAGGCCCGGGTCGGCCGGGAGATGCACCGGCTCACCGTCGACCTGCTCGGCGTCGACGAGCGGCAACCGGGGGTACGCGAGGCGATCCAGGCGACCCTCGACCTGCTCCGAGGGCTCGGGGTGGCCAACCTGCTCTCCGACGACTCGACCCGGCGCGCCGCCCTGCTCGCCATCTGGAAACGCCAGCTCGCCGCGATCGTCACCACCGCACACCACTGACCCGTACCGCAACCGGCCGCAAGGAGCCCGCGCATGGTCGACCTGGACAGCCTGCTGACGGACCTGGCCGCCGAGTCGGCGGCGCTGGAGACGCTGGTGGTGAAGCTGCCCGAGGCAGGATGGGCCCGGCCCACCCCCGCGCCGGGCTGGACCGTCGCCCACCAGATCGCGCACCTCGCCTGGACCGACCACGTCGCCACACTGGCCGCCACCGATGTCGACGCGTTCGCCGAGTCGATCCGGCACGCGGCGAACGATCCGGACGGCTTCATCGACCGGGGCGCCACGGAGTTCCTGGCACCCGTACCCGAACTGCTGGACCGGTGGCGGGCCGGCCGGTCGACCCTCGACCGGGCGCTGCGCGGCGTTCCGGCCGGGACAAAGATGCCCTGGTACGGCACCCGGATGTCGGCCACCTCGATGGCCACCGCCCGGATCATGGAAACCTGGGCGCACGGCGAGGACATCGCCGACACCCTCGGCATCACCCGTACGCCGACCGCCCGGCTCCGGCACGTCGCCTACCTCGGCGCCCGTACCGTCGGGCACGCCTTCGCCACCCACGGCCGCCCGATCCCCGACGCGCCCGTACGCGTCGAGCTGACCGGTCCCGACGGCGAGCCCTGGCACTTCGGGCCTGCCGGCGCGGTGGACCGGGTCTCCGGGCCGGCACTGGACTTCTGCCTGCTGGTCACCCAGCGGCGGCACCACGCCGATCTCGCCCTGGTGGCGACCGGACCCGTCGCCACCGAATGGCTCGGCATCGCCCAGGTCTTCGCCGGCCCACCCGGCCCCGGCCGCCGCCCCGCCGACCACGGCGAGCCTGGTGAACACGGCGGATCAGCCGACCACGGCGAATCGGCTGAACGCGATCGACCGGGCGGGGTGTCGTGATCGGCACCAGCCCGGAGGTGCTGCGGATCGGCAACGCCTCCGGGTTCTACGGCGACCGGTCCAGTGCCTGGCGGGAGATGCTCGACGGCGGCGATCTCGACGTGTTGACCGGCGACTACCTGGCCGAGCTGACCATGCTGATCCTCGGCCGCGATCGGCAGCGCGAACCGGAACTCGGCTACGCCCGGACCCTCCTCCGGCAACTCGAACCCTGCCTCGGCACCGCGCTGGACCGGGGCGTGCGGATCGTGACGAACGCGGGTGGGCTGCATCCGGCCGGGCTGGCCGCCGCGCTGGCTACCCTCGCCGACCGGCTCGGGCTGCCGGCCCGGATCGGGTACGTGGAGGGCGACGCGCTGGACCGGCCCGGCGCGCTGACCGCGAACGCGTACCTGGGGGCGTTCGGCATCGCCGCCTGTCTCGATGCCGGGGCGGACGTGGTGGTCACCGGGCGGGTCAGCGACGCCTCGCTGGCGGTCGGCCCCGGGATCGCCCACTTCGGCTGGACCCGGGACGATCTCGACCCGCTCGCCGGGGCGACCGTGGCCGGCCACCTGCTGGAGTGCGGTGCCCAGGTCAGCGGTGGGAACTTCAGCTTCTTCACCGAGTTGCCGGACGGTGGGCGCCGCCCCGGCTTCCCCCTCGCCGAGCTGCACCGGGACGGCTCGGCGGTGCTCACCAAACATCCGGGTACCGGCGGAGCGGTCACCCGGGAGACCGTCACCGCCCAACTGTTGTACGAGATCGCCGGTCCCGACTATCTGGGCCCGGACGTGGTGACCCGACTCGACTCGGTCACCCTGACCGACGCCGGACCCGACCGGGTACGCGTCAGCGGGGCGCGTGGCGCACCCCCGCCGCCCGCCCTCAAGGTCGGGGTCACCCGGCTCGGCGGCTTCCGCAACTCGATGACGTTCGTCCTCTGTGGACTTGATATCGAGGCGAAGGCGGCACTGGTCCGGGCACAGCTCACCGACGCGGTCGGCGCCGAGGGGCTGGAGTTCACGCTTGCCCGTACCGACCATGTGGACGCGGTCGACACGGAGACGGCGAGCGCGCTGCTGCGCGTACACCTCCGCGACGGTGACCCGAAGCGGGCCGGGCGGGCCTTCTCGGCCGCCGCCGTCGAACTGGCCCTGGCCTCCTACCCCGGCTGTACCCTCACCACCCCGCCCGGCGACGCGACCCCGTACGGGGTGTTCACCGCCGAGGAGGTGGCCCAGGACCGGGTACGACAGGTCGCCGTGCTCCCCTCCGGCGAGCGGATCGAGATCGCACCTCCCACCGTCACCGCAGCACGCCGCGAGGAGCCGACCGCCTCGGCGCGCCAGGACCAGCCGGCCCCCGAGCCGGGCGGGCAGGCGCTGGGCGGTGGTGGCCCGACCCGGCGGGCACCGTTGGGTACGGTGCTCGGCGCCCGCTCGGGCGACAAGGGCGGCGACGCCAACCTCGGAGTCTGGGCCCGGTCGGCGGCCGGGCACCGTTGGATGCGCGGCTGGCTGACCGGCGAACGGCTGCGCAGCCTGCTGCCGGAGACCGCCGCACTGCCGGTACGGCGATACGAACTGCCGCACCTGCGGGCGGTCAACTTCGTACTCACCGGGCTGCTCGGTGCGGGGGCGGCCGGCTCGACCCGGTTCGACCCGCAGGCCAAGGCGCTCGGCGAACTGCTGCGCGCCCGCCTCGTCGACCTGCCGGTCGAGCTGCTCGACGGGCCGACGGCCCCACCCGACGGGCCGGCCGTCGAGGACCCGGCGTGACGACCGAGCCGGAGACGCTGGAACGCCGGCAGCTCCGCGACCTGACCCGGCGGTTCGTCACGCGCGACGTGCTGCCCCACCTGGACGGGTGGGAGCGGGCCGGCGAGGTGCCCCGGACGCTGCACGACACCGCCGCCGGGCTGGGACTGCTCGGGCTCGGCTTTCCGGAGGCGGTCGGCGGCAGCGGCGGCGACCTGCGGGACAGCCTGCTGGTCACCGAGGAACTGATCCTGGCCGGCGGCTCTTCCGGACTGGTCGCCGCGCTCTTCACCCACGGCATCGCCCTGCCACACATCGTCGCCGCCTGGCAGCGGGACAGCCGCCCCGGACCCGGCTCCGGAACGGGACCCGCACCGGGACCGGGCGCCGCCGCCGAGCTGGTCGACCGGTACGTCCGGCCCGCCCTCGCCGGAGCGCGGATCGGGGCGCTCGCGGTGACCGAGCCGGACGGCGGCTCGGACGTGGCGGCGCTGCGTACCACCGCCCGGCGGGACGGGTCCGACTACCTCGTCAACGGCACGAAGACCTTCGTCACCAGCGGGATACGGGCCGACTTCGTCACCACCGCCGTCCGGACCGGTGCACCGGGTGCGGCCGGCATCTCCCTGCTGGTGATCGACACGGACGCACCGGGCTGCACCGTCGACCGCCGGCTGGACAAGCTCGGCTGGCACTGCTCCGACACGGCCACCCTCTCCTTCGTCGACGTCCGGGTCCCGGCGGGGAACCTCGTCGGCGTCGAGAACGGCGGCTTCGCCGCCATCATGCGCCAGTTCGGCACCGAACGGCTCTCCCTGGCCACCCAGGCGTACGCCACCGCGCAGCGCTGCCTCGACCTGACCCTGGCCTGGTGCCGGGACCGGCACACCTTCGGCGGTCCGCTCGTCGGGCGGCAGGTCGTGCGGCACCGGCTCGCCGAGATGGCCACCCGGACGGCGGCGGCCCGCGCGTACGTCCGGCAGGTCGCCGACCGGGTGGCGGCCGGCGAGCCGGTACCACACGAGGTCGCGATGGCCAAGAACGCCGCCGTCTCGGCCTGCGACTGGGTGGTCGACCAGGCCCTCCAACTGCACGGCGGCCACGGCTACCTGCGCGACGCCGAGGTGGAACGGCACTACCGGGACGCCCGGATCCTGGGCATCGGCGGCGGCACCACGGAGATCATGAACGAGATCATCGCCAAGGGCCTGGGAATCTGAGGCGTGGACAGGAGGAACCGGTCGTGACCGTGTTGCGGACGGCCGTCGATCCGGCGGCTGCGGCGTACCAGCAGAACCGGGCGGCGATGCTGGACCGGCTGGCGGAGCTGGAGGGCGCGCTGGACGCCGCCCGGGCCGGCGGCGGCGAGAGGTACGTGACCCGGCACCACGAGCGGGGCAAACTCCTGGCCCGCGAACGGATCGAGCTGCTGCTGGACCGGGACGCGCCGTTCCTGGAACTCTCCCCGGTCGCGGCCTGGGGGACCGACTTCCCGACCGGTGCCGGCGTGGTCACCGGGATCGGCGTGGTCGAGGGCGTCGAGTGCGTCGTCGTCGCCAACGACCCGACGGTACGCGGCGGCGCGGTCAACCCGTACACGCTGCGGAAGACCCGGCGGGCCGGCGAGATCGCGTTGGCGAACCGGCTCCCGATGATCAATCTGGTCGAGTCGGGCGGTGCGGACCTGCCCAGCCAGGCGGAGATCTTCATTCCCGGCGGCCAGGTCTTCCGGGACCTGACCCGGCTATCGGCGGCCCGGATCCCGACCCTCTCGGTGGTGTTCGGCACCGCGACGGCGGGCGGGGCGTACGTGCCGGGGATGTCCGACTTCACCATCATGGTGCGCGGCCGGGCGAAGGTCTTCCTGGCCGGGCCCCCGTTGGTGAAGATGGCCACCGGCGAGGAGGCCGACGACGAGTCGCTGGGCGGTGCCGCCATGCACGCCGGCACCTCCGGGCTGGCCGACTTCGTCGCCGCCGACGAGCGCGACGGGCTGCGGCTGGCCCGGCAGTGCGTACGCCGGTTCGCGTGGCGCAAACACGGCCCGCCGCCCCGCACCACCCGGCCCGAGCCACCGAGGTACGACCCCGAGGAACTGCTCGGCATCCCCAACGGTGACCTGCGGGTGCCGTTCGACCCGCGCGAGGTGCTGGCCCGGATCCTGGACGGCTCGGAATTCGACGAGTTCAAGCCCGCCTACGGCCGCGCCCTGGCCACCGGGTGGGGCGAGTTGCACGGCTATCCGGTCGGCGTACTGGCGAACGTCCAGGGGGTCCTCTTCTCCGAGGAGGCGCAGAAGGCGACCCAGTTCATCCAGCTCGCCAACGCCGCCGACGTCCCGCTGCTCTTCCTGCAGAACACCACCGGTTACATGGTCGGCACCGAGTACGAGCAGCGCGGCATCATCAAGCACGGCGCACTCATGATCAATGCGGTGTCGAACTCGACAGTGCCGCACCTGACGGTCAACCTCGGCGCCTCGTACGGGGCGGGCAACTACGGCATGTGCGGGCGGGCGTACGAGCCGAGATTCCTCTTCACCTGGCCGAACGCCAAGTCGGCGGTGATGGGCCCGGCACAGCTCGCCGGAGTGCTCTCGATCGTGGCCCGGCAGGCGGCGCAGGCCAGGGGCCGGCCGTACGACGAGGACTCCGACGCCGCCATGCGGGCCATGGTGGAGCAGCAGATCGAGACGGAGTCGGCCGCGCTGCACCTCTCCGGCCGGCTCTACGACGACGGCGTCATCGACCCCCGGGACACCCGTACGGTGCTCGGGCTCTGCCTCTCGGCAATCCACAACGGACCGCTCCGCGGCGCCGACCACTTCGGCATCTTCCGACTCTGATGTGTAAGGAAGGGCCCCTTCCTATCGTTTTCTGTTGCAGAAGGGCCCCTTCCTAACAGCTCAGCCCGACCCAACCAAGGAGGAGCGGCGGATGATCCGCAGACTGCTGGTGGCCAACCGGGGCGAGATCGCCCGGCGGATCTTCGCCACCTGCCGGTCCCTCGGCATCGAGACCGTCGCCGTGCACTCCGACCCGGACGCCGACGCGCCGTACGTCGCCGAGGCCGACGTCGCGGTCAGGCTGCCGGGCGCCGCGCCGATCGACACGTACCTCCGGGTCGACCGGCTGGTCGAGGCGGCCCGGCGGACCGGGGCGGACGCGGTACACCCCGGTTACGGCTTCCTCGCCGAGCACGCCGGCTTCGCCGGTGCGGTCGGTGACGCCGGCCTGACCTGGGTCGGCCCGCCCGCCAGGGCGATCGCGGCGATGGGTGACAAGACCGAGGCGAAGACGCTGCTCGCCGACGCGGGCGTGCCGATGCTGCCGACGTACACCGCTGCCGACCAGGTCGAGGCGTTTCCGGTACTGGTCAAGGCGGCGGCCGGCGGCGGCGGGCGCGGGATGCGGATCGTCCGCGATCCGGCGGACCTCGCCGGTGCGATCGAGGCGGCCCGCCGGGAGGCCGCCGCCGCGTTCGGCGACGGCACGGTCTTCGTCGAGCCGTACGTCGAGCGGGCCCGGCACGTCGAGGTGCAGGTCGTCGCCGACGCGCACGGCACCGTGCTCTGCCTCGGCGAGCGCGAGTGCTCCATCCAGCGCCGGCACCAGAAGATCGTCGAGGAGACGCCCTCGGTCGCGGTCACCGCGCGGTTGCGGGCCGGGCTGGAGAGCGCGGCGGTGGCCGCCGTCCGCGCCGTCGACTATCTCGGGGTCGGTACCGTCGAGTTCCTGCTCACCCCGACCGGGGAGTTCCACTTCCTGGAGATGAACACCCGGCTCCAGGTCGAGCACGCGGTCACCGAGTGCGTCACCGGGACCGACCTGGTCCGGCTGCAACTGCTGGTCGCCGAGGGCGGCCGGCTGCCGGCCGCCGCCCCGCCGGCCACCGGGCACGCCATCGAGGTACGCCTCTGCGCCGAGGACCCGGCCGCCGACTGGCTGCCGGCGACCGGGACGCTGCACCGGTTCGCGGTGCCGGGGGTGACCGCCGAGTTCGGCACCGGCCCGGGGCGCGACTTCGGACTGCGGCGTGCCGCCGGACTGCGGCTCGACTCCGGGGTGCGGGACGGCTCGGTGGTCGGGGTGCACTACGACTCGATGGTCGCCAAGCTGATCGCCTGGGCACCGACCCGGGACGAGGCGGCCCGGGCCCTGGCCGCCGCGCTGCGCCGGGCGGAACTGCACGGCGTGACCACCAACCGGGACCTGCTGGTCCGGGTACTCCGCTCGGCCGAGTTCCTGGCGGGCGAGATCGACACCGGTTTCCTCGACCGGCATCCGGAGGTCTTCGCCCCGCTGCTGCCGCCGGACCGGGTCGGGCTGGCCGGGCTGGCCGCCGCGCTGGCCGGGGCCGCCGAACGCCGGGCCGCCGCACCGGTGCTCGGCACGCTGCCCTCCGGCTGGCGCAACGTCCCCAGCACGCCACAGACCATCGGGTACGCCGGCCCGACCGGCCCGGTCGAGGTCGACTACCGGCTGGACCGTTCCGGTGCCCTGCTCAGCTGGGCGGTCCGACCTGCCGGCACCGACCCGAGCCGACAGCCGGAGCCGAACAGGCAGCCGGAGCCGAACAGGCAGCCCGAACCGAACAGGCAGCCCGAACCGGGCCGACGGCCCGAACCGAGCGGGCAGCCGGAGGTGGTGCTGCTCGCGGCCGAGCCGTCCCGCGTCGTGCTGGCGCTCGACGGGGTGCGGCAGGCGTTCGTCGTACACCGGGTCGGCGAGACGTCCTTCGTGGACGGTCCGGACGGCTCGGTGGTGCTGACCGAGCTGCCCCGGTTCGCCGAGCCGACCCCCGAACTGGCCGAGGGCTCGCTGCTGGCGCCGATGCCCGGCACGGTCAGCCGGGTACTGGCGACGGCCGGGCAGCCGGTCGCCGCCGGTGAACCGCTGCTCGTGCTGGAGGCGATGAAGCTCGAACATCCGGTCACCGCCCCCGCCGCCGGGGTGGTGGCGGAGCTGCCGGTCGCCGCCGGCGCCCAGGTGGAGACCGGTGCGGTGCTCGCCGTCGTCACCCCGGAATAGTCCGGCCACCCCATCGTCCCGGTACCCGTCGGACCCCGGTCCGCTCGTCGGAAGGCATCCCGCATGGACTTCGACCCCACCCCCGAGCAGCGGCAGCTCCGTGAGGCCGTCCAAGCGCTCGGGAAGCGCTACGGCCACGACTACTTCGTCGCCAAGGCGAAGGCCGGCGAGCACACCACCGAACTCTGGGACGAGGCCGGCCGGCTCGGCTACCTCGGGGTGAACATCCCCACCGAGTACGGCGGCGGTGGCGGCGGCATCACCGAACTGGCCATCGTCTGCGAGGAACTGGCGGCGGCCGGCTGCCCGCTGCTGCTCCTGGTCGTCTCGCCGGCCATCGCCGGTACGGTGATCGGTCGGCACGGCACCGAGGCGCAGCGTCGGACCTTCCTGCCCGGACTCGCCGACGGTGCACTGAAGATCGCCTTCGCGATCACCGAGCCGGAGGCAGGCTCCAACTTCCACCGGCTCGGCACCGTCGCCCGCCGGGACGGCGCGGAGTGGGTCCTCTCCGGCCGGAAGTGCTTCATCTCCGGCGTGGACGAGGCGCCGTACGTCCTGGTCGTCGCCCGGGTACCCGACGCGACGGCCGACCGGGACGGCGGCGGTGCCGGTACGCCCGACGAGCGGCTCCGGCCGGCGCTCTTCCTCGTCCCGACCGACGCCCCCGGGTTGACCAGGTCCAAGCTGGAGATGGAGATCGTCTCTCCGGAGAACCAGTGGCTGCTCTACTTCGACGAGGTACGGCTGCCCGGCGACGCCCTGGTCGGCGGGTCGGCCGAGCCGGGCGACCGGGACGGGCTGGACGCCGGGCTGCCGGCGCTCTTCGCCGGGCTCAACCCCGAACGGATCACGGTCGCCGCGATGGGCGCCGGCACCGGCCGGTACGCGATCGAGCGCGCCTCCACCTACACCGCCACCCGCCGGGTCTGGGGGCGGCCCGTCGGCGCCCACCAGGGCGTCTCGCACCCGCTGGCGCACGCCGCCGTCCAGGTCGAACTGGCCCGGTTGATGATCGCCAAGGCCGCCACCCTGTACGACGCCGGGCGGGACGTCGAGGCCGGCGTCGCCGCGAACCTCGCCAAGTACGCCTCGGCGGAGGCGGCGGCGCTGGCCGTGGACACCGCCATCCAGGTCCACGGCGGCAACGGGATGACCACCGACTACGGGGTGGCCACCCTGCTCGGCGCGGTACGGGCCGGCCGGATCGCCCCGGTCAGCCGCGAGATGATCCTCAACTTCGTCGCACAGCGGGTCCTCGGCCAGCCGAAGAGCTACTGAACGCCTGCGGGAGCGGCCTCAGAACGCCGGGGTGGCCGTACGGCACTCCGCGTCGATCCGGTGCACCGGGCGTACCCGCCGACCCATCCCCTCCAGCAGCGAGTCCTCGACGTGGAAGCCGTGGATCCGCAGCCGGTAGCGGGGCAGCTCCTCCTCGGTCGGGCAGAGCACCTGCGCCTCGACCCCGCCGGTCGGCACGTACCGGACACCGCCACGCTCCTGGAGGATCACCATGCTGACGTCGTCCACCGTGATGACGTGCCCCCGGATCCGCTCGACGCCGCCGGCGGTCGGGGCCGGTACGGCCGGCCCGCTCTCCGGGCCCGGCGGGGTGGGGGTGCCGGTGCCGTCGTCGGCGGTCCGGACCGTGGTGACGGTCAGCGGCAGCACCGGAGTGGTGATCACCGGCAGCGCCGCCCAGCAGAGCATCACCAAGACCGCCACCTGCACCGTCATGGCGAGCGGTCGCACCACCGCCACCGGTACGGGCCCGGTGACGAGGAGGGCGAGCAGCGGCGGGGCGGCGATCACGAGTACCGCGAACACCTCCCGCTGCCGCCACGCGGCGGCCAGGGTCGGCAGCATCAGCACCGCGTAGCCGGCCAGCAGCGCGGCGAGGAGCAGCACCCGGGGTGTCCGCCGCTCGTCGAGCCGGGCCGGACTGAACTGGAACGCGGCCGTGAACGCCGGCAGCAGCAGCGGCAGGTAGAGGATCGGCCAGGTGGCGAGCGCGACGGCGAAGCTGGCGATCACCACCCACGGCGGGGTGATCGCCCGCCAGCGGGCGAAGAGCGGCGGATGCCGGCCGATCCGGTGCGCCGGATTCGCCTCGGCGCTGGCCAGCAGCACGGCGCCGATCGCGAAGACCGCGACCAGCCCGGCCGAGACCAGCCGGGCGGCGGTGGTGACCAGCGCGGCGGCCAGGTTCACCGGGTTCACGTTGGCGACGAGCAGCAGGGTGGTCTGCAACTCGCCGCCGGCCTCGACCCCGAGCCGGAGTACCGAGAAGATCGCCGGCACCCCGACGACCAGCGTCCAGAAGGACTGGCTGGCCCGGGACCTCCGCTCGGCGGCGTCGGCGGCGGACGGCCAGCCCGGCGCCGGCACGTCGGTCGCCGGGCCGCTCCGATCCCGCTCGGCGAGGGTCACACCGGCGCCTTCTCGTCGAAGTCGACCAGGTCGGGCACGTTCAGCGGCGGCGGCTGCTGACGGTCGGCGCCGAGCCACGGTCCCAGGTTCCGGTGGTACGCGCTGAGCCACGGACTGGTCCGGCCGGCCCGCCCCTGCTGGTAGCTCTTCTGGAGGAAGAAGGCGACCAGGTCGCGCAGCGCCGGATCGCTGATCGGCACCCCGACGCCGAGCTGCTCGCTGGTGCCGAAGGGCATGTCGACGATCTCGAACTTGCCCGGATAGTGGGAGCGGAACCCGGCGAGGATCGTCTCGTCGGAACTCACCGCGTCGTATCTGCCCTCGATGATCCCGTCGACACAGTCCCGGACGTTCTTGACCACCAGCGCCTTGACCTCGTGTTTCTCCAGTTCGGCTTCGGTGGTCGACCCGCCACCGACACAGATCCGGAAGCCGGGGGTACGCAGGTCCTCGATCGTGCGGATCCGGCTCTTCAGCGCGACCGGGATCATCACCTCCTGGGTGGTGACGAAGTACGGCCCGGCGAAGCTGACCAGCTTCTGGCGTTCCTCGGTGATGGAGAAGCTGGAGACCACCATGTCGACCTGCCCGCTCTGTAGCGCGGGGATCCGGTTCTCGGTGGCGAGGTGGACGAACTCGATCCGCTCGTCCCCGGCGTAGCCGAGCGACGCCGCGATGTAGCGGGCGATGTCGATGTCGAATCCGACGTACTTGCCGCTGTCGTCCAGTACGCCCATCAGTGGTTCGTAGGTGGCGACCCCGATCCGCAGCTTGCTCTGGCCGTGGATGTGCGACTGCTTGAGCTTCTCCTGCACCGAGGGCGGTTCGGGACCGCGACGGCTGTCGCACCCCGCTCCAGCGGCGAGCAGCAGGGTGAGCACGACCGCCATGGTCGTGCCGAGGAGGCGTATCCGGCCTCTGGGTGATGTCTCGGTCATCGGCGGACCCCGGTCTGCAAGAGGGGGATGCTATCGCCGAGCGTAGCGGTCAACGTCCACTTCGGTGCTACCCACCGCGCGGGGGTCAGCTCGCCGTGAGGGTTGGCCCGGTGAGCCGGTCGACGCCCTTGCCGGCCAGGCAGCGGAAGGTCCGCCCGGTCCCGCCGGCCGGCGGCGGAAGTACCTCGAAACGCCACGGTGCGACGTCGATCAGGGTGGTGGTGTGCCGGAAGACGGTGGCGTTGCAGACCTGGCGGACGGTGGTGTCGTCCTTCACCGCCGCGTGGTCGGCCGGGTCCAGCCCGAGCGGCAGGTCACCCTCGGCATAGGACTCCCAGGTGTGCCGGCCGGCGCAGGAGGTCTCGGGGGCCTCCGCGGCGGTCCCCCGGAGCCGGACCGGGCCGAAGCACTCCAACTCGGCCGGGCAGCGGGCGACCTCGGGCAGCGGCAACTGGCAGCCCGGCAGCGCACCGACGCCGAACGGCGGCCGGGTGGCGGTCGGACCGGCCGTCGTCGCCACCGCCCGCCCGCTCGGTGACGGGCCCGGCAGGGCGCGGGTGGCGACGAACCAGGAGCCGCCGACGATGCTGGCGAGCAGGGCCAGCACGCCGAGCCCGCCGAAGATCCAGTAGCGCCGCTTGCGGCGGCTGGGCCGGGAGACGGTGGGCTCCCCGTCCACCTCCGGCGGGCCGGAGCCGGACCGGGGTGGTGGCGGCGTGTAGGACTTCGAGAGATAGACGCTGGGCGGGGCACCACCGGAGGTCGGCGCCCCCGAGACGGGAACCCCCGAGACGGGAACGCCGGAGACCGGCGCACCCGAGGTGGGGGTGCGGGGTGCGGGCGTACCGGCGGGAGCCGACGTCGTCCCGGGGCCCGCCGGTGCCGCGCCGCCGCGACCGGCCGGGTCGCCGGGCGGCCAGGACCCGCCGGAGACCGGAATCCCGGAGACCGGAATCCCGGAGACCGGGATCCCCGACACCGGCACGGCGGCCACCACGGTCGGGTTCGGCGTCGTCGCCGCGGTCGGCGGATCCAGCGGTACGGCCGCGAGCAGGTCCCGCAACTGCTCGGCGCTGGGCCGGTCGGCCGGGTCGTTCGCCATCCCGTAGCGAAGCAGGTCTAGCAAGCGGCTCGGTACGCCCGGCAGCTCGGGGATCGGCTCGGTGAAGAGTTCCAGCAGGGTGAGCAGTCCGGGATTGCGGTCGGCCTGCCAGCGTGGCGGCTTGCCGTGCATCACCGCGTAGAGGGTGGCGCAGAGTGCGTAGACGTCGACGGCGGGCGAGGGCGGGCTGTGCCGGAACATCTCCGGTGGCGCGTACGCCGGGGTCAGCACCTCCAGGGTGATCGCCGAGTCCCGGGCCTCGGCGAGTACGGCCAGCCCGAAGTCGGCGAGTGCCGGCTCGTTGAACCGGGAGTAGAGGATGTTGGCCGGTTTGACGTCCCGGTGCAGCACCCCGAGCTGGTGGGCGTCGGCGAGGGCGTCGGCGATCTTCACCCCGACGTCGCGGGCCTCGACCGGGCTCAGCGGCGAGGTACGCATCCGCTCGGCGTACGACCCGTCGCAGAGTTCCATGATCAGGTATGGGTGCTGGTCCTCGGTCACCCCGGCGTCGAAGAGGTCCACCACGTGCGGGTGCGACGACATCCGGCCGGCGGCCCGCGCCTCGCGGAGGAAGCGGCGCTGGTCCCGCTCGCTGTCCAGGGTGCGGTTCTCGACCTTCACCGCGACCTCGCGCCCCACGGACTGCTGGGTGGCCCGGTAGACGGTGGCGTAGCCGCCCCGGGCAAACACCTGCAAATCCGTCAGACCGGGCACGACGGGCAGCGGCAGCGCGCCTGGCGGGGTGTCGGTCACAGAGTCGAAAATACCGGGAACATGAGCCGGTTCAGCCCCCCGCACCCGTGGCTGTTACCGGCTGGTTGCCAATGCGGTGCCGGTCGTACCAGAGTCCGGCGGCGGTGGCAACCGCACCCAGGCCCTCCCAGAGCGCCACACCGAGGAACCGCCCCGGCGCCACCTCGGTCAGCACCAGGACGGTGAAGACGGTGAAGGTCAGCGCCCGGAACAGCACCGTGAACGCGAAGAATGGCCGCCACTGGGTCCACGCGGCGAGCAGGTAGTAGACGCCCATGTTGAACGAGGCCATCGACGACGCGGCGACGAAGGTCCTGGTGTAGTCGCCGTCGGCCCGCTCGGCCGGGGCGAGCACCTCGAAGCCGAGCATCGCCAGCAGCCACTCCGGGCGGACCAGGCCGACCGCACCGAGCAGCAGGGCGAGCCCACCGAAAACGGCGATGGTCCAGCCTGCGACCGAGCGGGGCAGCCTCACCTGCGGTCCTCCGTGCCGGCGCCGGTCCGCTGTGGACGGCAGTGGATCTAGGCTAACGGCTGACCGGCCCGGACGGTATCCCGAAGATCGATGGAATCGGAACCGGCGGCACGGCCTGACCGGCGCCACGACCGGGCCGGCCCTCGGCGACTGCGAACTCGGCCCCGACCGAACTCGGCCCCGACCGACCCGCCGCCCGCGCTACGCCGGAGTCTCCCCGGCCAGCGCCGTCGGCGTCGGAACCTCCCCGGCGAGCCGCTGCCGGACCACCACCAGCCGCTCCGGAGCGGCACCCGTCGACGACCGGGCCAGCCGGTCCCGCAACTCCTCCGCCCCGGCCCGCTCACTGGTCTGCTGCGTCGAGTACGCCAACCGGACCGCCTCCTCGGCGACCTCGACCGCCTCCGCCGGCTGCCCCGCCTCGGCCAGCGCCTCGGCGAGCACCCGCGCGGCGATCACCCGACTGCGGATGTCCTCGCCCGGAGCCTCCACCGCCTGCCGTGCCCAGTCGAGCGCGGCCGCCGTCTGCCCGTCGGCGAGCAGCGCGGACGCGTACCGGGCCAGGGCCTGGCGGCGGCTGAACAGCACCGACGGCACCGCACCGGCCGCCGCGATCGGTTCGAGCAGGCTCACCGCGGTCGCCGCGTCACCGTCGGCCAGCCGGCTCGCGGCGAGCAGCATCCGGGGACCGAGCTGGGTCGGCGCCAGCGGGTTGTGCGGCTCCACCGCCGCCAGCACCGCCTCGGCGTCCCGTTCCGCCGCCGCGACGTCGCCCCGGTCCAGCGCCACGAACCCGCGCAGCGTGCCGGCGAGCCCGGTCAGCAGCGGGTGCGAGGTGCGCCGGCCGTGCCCGAGCGCGTCGGTGAGCAGGTCGGTGGCGTGCTCCGGCTCGCCGACACCGCGCGCCACCGCGCCGCGTACGACCAGGGCGAAGCCCCGGCCCCAGTCGTCGGAGGCGGCGACGAAGTCCCGGTACGCCCGCCGCGCCTCACGGTCGGCGTCGGCGAGTTCACCCAGCTCGGCGGCGGCGAACGCCTCCACGGCGCGCAGCGTGCCCACCGCCCACGCCTCGCTGACCCGCTCGCCGAAGGGCAGGAAGACCTGGGCCAGTCGGCGGGCCTCACCGAGCCGGCCGGCGAGCAGCCGGGCGAACGCGGTCGTGCCGCGCAGCCAGGCCCGGCCCACCGGATCGTCGATCTGGGCGAAGAGCCGGGCCGCCCTGCCCAGCACCGCGTCGGTGCCGGCGAAATCGCCCCGGGTGGTGGTGACCCAGGCCAGGTTCTGCAGTGACCAGGCCTGCCCCCGGGGATCGTCGGCATCCAGGTTGACCTGGTACGCCCCGGCGAACCGGCTGCTGGCCTGGCTCAGCCGGCCGCTGACGAAGTCGGCCATCCCGAGCCGCCGCATCGCCGAGGCGCGGGGCCCCGGCAGATCGGCCCGGGTGGACACCTGCAACGCCTCCTGCCAGGAGTTCACCGCCCGCGCCTGGTCACCCAGGGCCTGGTACCCCTGACCGACCACGAGCAGTGCCCCGGCCCGTACGGCGACGTCGTCCCCGGCGTTCGCCCCGATCTTCTCGGCGAAGGCGAGCGCCTCGGCGATCCGCCCCACCTGAAGCAGGGCCCGGGCGTGCACCAGCCGGTCGCCGCCGGGTACCGACTCTCCGGCGAGCCGGGCGGCCCGCTCGGCGTACTCGACGGCCTGGGCCGGCTCTCCGGCGGCGAGTGCCCGGCGGGCGGAGCGGCCCAGCGCCGCCATGCCGAGCGGTGCCACGTTCCGGGCGGTCGCGTCGGGGCGCAGGCTGACCACGTCGGCGAGCGCCCTGGCCCGCTCGGCGTGCTCGGCGATGAAGGCGTCGCGTTCGGCGACCGGCAGCCCGCTCGCCCCGGTACCGGTCCGGCCCGGCTCGCCCGGACCGGTGCCCGGGTCCGGCGGCGCGGCCCATTCGGCGAGGGCGGCGTGCCGGTCGGCGAGGTCGGCCTTGCCGATGCCGGCGTAGACGGCCTCCCGCATCAGCGGGGTGGCGAAGATGTAACCGTCCCGGTTGCGGTGCAGCATCCGGCGCTGGAGCAGCTCCTCGACGGCCCGCTCCTGCTCGACGGCGAGGACCGCGGTCGGCCGCCCGTCGCGCCCGGCCCGCCGCTCGCGCAGCGCCTCCAGGGCACCGGCCGGCACCGTGTCCCCGACCACCGCGGCGTCCCGAAGTGCCGCCCTGGCGTCCGGCGGCAACGCGTCGATCCGGGCCGCCAGCACGGCGGCGAGGTCCCGGGAGAGCAGCCGGCTGCCCAGCGAGCCGGGCGCCAGCCGCCAGATGACGCTGGCCCCGGTAGCGGCGGCGGCCGGACTCGGCGAAACCGTGCCGGATGCGGGCTTGGCTCCCCGGCCATCGTCCGGGCCGACCGGTCCGCCGTTGCGTCCGCCGGCCCGCTGACCCGGGACGGCGGTGCCGGTCGCACCCGTCCGCCCGGCGGAGCCGGCACCCTGGTCGACGGCCGGACCGGCGGGGGATCGGGCCGGCGCCCGGCCCAGCACGGTGGTCAGCGCACCCCGCTCCATCAGCAGGGTGACCAGCTCCGCGAGGTAGAAGGGGTTGCCCTGGGCGGTGGCGAGCAGCCGGTCCACGTCGGCCTGCGGCAGCCGCCCCCCACCGAGGTAGGCGGTCAGCAGCCGGGCGGCGTCGGCACCGCGCAGCGGCGGCAGGGCATGCACCTCGGCGTCGGCCAACCGGGTCAGCGCACCGGCGGTGCGGACCAGTTCGGGGCGACCGAGCAACAGCACCAGCACCGGCCCGGTCAGCCGGGAGAGCGTCACGCCGAGCGCGTCGGTGGTCTCCGGGGTGGCGTCGTGCAGGTCGTCGACGATGACCGCGAGCGGCCTCTCGGCGGCGAGCGCGCTGAGCAGTTCCGCGACGGCGGCCGGGATCGCGTCGGCGTCCGGGCCGGTGTCGCCGGCCGACCACTCGGCCGGGCCGGCCGGCACGGTGCCGTGCGCCGCCGGCAGTTCGGCGTAGCCGAGCAGGGCGAGCAGGAGGTCGACGGCGACCGGTGCCGGGTCGGGCCGGTACCGGGACAGTCGCTGGCCGAGCCGGCGCAGCCGCTCCTCGACCACCGGCCGGGTGACGGCGGTGGCCGGGCCGTCCGGCAGGCCGACCGCGGCCCGGACGAGGTCGGCGAGCGGGGCGAGTCGGCGCCGCTCCCCGAACGCCGCGCACTTGACCGAGAGCACCCGCGCGCCGGTGTGCGTCGCGTACCGGCCGGCGCCGACGTCGTACCCGGCGGCCAGCCGCTCCACCTCGGCGGCGAACCGGGACTTGCCGATCCCCGCCTCGGCGGTCATCAGCAGTACCCGGGGCTGGCCCTGGTCGACGACCTCGGCGAGCCGGCCGGCGACCCGGCCGATCTCGGTCTCCCGGCCGACGAAGGGTGCCTCGTCACCGAGCCCGGACCGGGTACCGGGAGCGTCGAGCAGGCCCAGCAGCTCGTACGCCTCGACCGGCTCCCGCTTGCCCTTGAGCCGCAGCGGACGGAGCTGTCGCCAGGAGGCGACCCGGCGGGTCGCCGCCGCCGTCCGGGCACCGGCATAGACGGCACCGATCGCCGCGGCGTCGGCCAGCCGGGCAGCGGTGTTCACGGTGTCGCCGATGACGGTGTACTCGATCGACGCCTGGATGCCGGCGACCACGTCACCGGTGTTGAGTCCGACCCGGAGCCCGAGCGGCGCTCCGCCGCCCTGCTCGTCGTCGAGCACCCGGCGCACGGCACGCTGCATGGACAGGGCCGCCCGGACCGCGCGCTCGGCGTCGTCCTCGTGTGCGACGGGAGCGCCGAAGACGGCCATGATCCCGTCGCCGGTGAGCTTGTCGACGTGCCCACCGAAGGTCTTGACCGCACCGGCGAGCGCGGCGAGAACCCGGTCGGTGACCGTGCTGACCCGCTCTGGATCAAGGTCCTCCGACCAGGAGGTAAAATCGGACAGATCGCCGAAGAGCACCGTTACCACCCGGCGCTCCGCCTCCGGAAGGGTCGCGGCAGCCGGCAGCGCGACTCCGCAGTTGTGGCAGAACCGCGCACCGGGTACGGCAACGGTTCCACACACCGGGCAGGTCACGGACTTTCCAACCCACCGGGCCCCGGGCCGGATTCCCGGTTCTCGTGATCGAGATAGGCGAGCTGGGCCCGGACGGACCACTCGGCCGCCGGCCAGAGCGACCGGTCCACGTCCGCGTAGACCGTTGCGACCACCTCGGCGGCGGTGCGTGCCCCCTGGCTGCGCGCCGTGCGGACCTGGTCGAGCCGGGCCTGCCGGTGGGCCAGGTAGAACCGGGCCGCGGCGGCACAGTCGGCCAGCGGCGGGCCGTGCCCGGGCAGCGCCGGCACCCCGGAGAACTCGGTGAGGGTCTCCAGGCTGGCGAGGTAGTCGCCGAGGTCCCCGTCGGGGTGTGCGACGACCGTGGTGCCCCGGCCGAGGATGGTGTCGCCGGTGAGGACGGCCCGCTCGTCGCCCCCTTCGACGAGGAAGCAGACCGAGTCGGCGGTGTGCCCCGGGGTGACCAGTAGCCGGATCCGCAGCCCGGCCCGCTCGACCGTCGACAACCCGTCGCGGGCAGTCAGCGGTTCGGCGCCGGTCAGCTCCAGGAACCGGTCCAGCCCCTCGGTGTGGTCGGGGTGGCCGTGCGTGACCAGCACCCCGGCGACCGGCCCGCGCCCGGCGACGGCGGTCAGGTGACCCTCGTCGAGCGGGCCCGGGTCGACCACGACCACCTCACCGGCGCCCGGGGCACCCAGGACCCAGGTGTTGGTGCCGTCCAGGGTCATCGGCCCGGGGTTGGGGGCACGGACCAGCGTCGCCCAGCTCGGTAGCTGGTCGGCCAGCGCCGCCGCCGGCGCGGTCACATGCCCGGTCATGGCTGAGATGGTACGACCCGCAGGCGACAGCGGCGTGACCTGCCGGTGTCGCACCGGTCGGACGGACCACCCAGGGCATCACCGGGTACGCGCACCGACGCACCGGCGTCCGGTCCGACCCCGCCGTCCCTGAACTCCCCACCCGTCCCGTTTCCACCGCTGCCGCAGCGGTCCACCGGACGGCGGACGGCGGACGGCGGACGGCGGACGCTCCACCGGACGACCGAAAGCTCAGGGCATCCGGAGGCTCGCCGGACGGCCGGGCGCTCCGGGCATCCGGAGGCTCAGGCCACCTCGACGATGACCTCTACCTCGACCGGCGCACCGAGCGGCAGCTCGGCGACGCCGACCGCGCTGCGGGCGTGCCGGCCGGCCTCGCCGAAGACGGTGCCGAAGAGTTCCGAGGCGCCGTTGACCACGCCGGGCTGCCCGGTGAACCCGTCGGCGGAGGCCACGAACCCGGTCACCTTGACGATCTTGACGACGCTCTCCAGCCCCACCAGCGCGTCGATCGCGGCGAGGGCGTTGAGCGCGCACTGCGCGGCCAGGTCCTTCGCCTGCTCGGCCGAGACACCCCCGCCGACCCTGCCGGTGGCCAGCAGCTTGCCGTCGCGCAACGGCAACTGGCCGGAGACGTACACCTGGCGGCCGGACTGGACGGCCGGCACGTACGAGGCCAGCGGCGGCACCACGTCGGGCAGTGCGAGGCCCAGCTCGGCGAGCTTGGCGTGCGGACCAGTCGTCACGGTTTGGCCCGCTTGAGGTACGCGACGAGCTGCTCCGGGTTCGGGCCGGGTATCACCGCCACCAGTTCCCAGCCGTCCTCGCCCCAGTTGTCGAGAATCTGCTTGGTGGCGTGCGTGAGCAGCGGCACCGTGGCGTACTCCCACTTCTGCATCGCTAGAGGTCTCCTCGTCTCGGGCTTGTCGGCGACAGCCTACGGGCTGCGGCCACGCCGGTACGCGTACGCCTCCCGATCCGTGCGGTGAAGCGGTCCCGGTCCCGCCCGTACCGTGCTGCCCCGGTTGGGCGGGGCGGGATACCCTCGCCGGGGCGGGTCGCCACAGCTCTGCCGCCACACCCACCGACCATGCCAGCCCTCCCGACCCGCCGGCCGGCGCCTTGACCACCGCATCGGGGCCCTGCGGGGATTGGGGAGACCATGAGGCAACCGTCCGACGGCGACGAATCCGGCCGTCCGCCGGCCGAGCCCTCGGCACAGGCCGGATCCACCGGATCGACCCCGACGACCGACCGCACCGGACCAACCCCACAGCCCCGGTCGACCGGTGACCCCTCGACGGACTCGCCGGAACCGCCGGCTGGCGGAGCAGCCGGCGCGACATCCCCGACCGAGGTACCGGTGGGGGCCGCACCTCCGTTTGAGGCGACGCCGTCGGGCGACGCCGACGACGGCGAGCTGGTCGAGGCGACCCCTCCGACCAAAGCCGCGCCCCAGCCGCCAGCGGCCGCCGCCGATCCCGACGCCCCGGAGGACGTCCCGGAGCCGCCAACCCAACGGCTCTCCCCCGCGTCCGCGGCCGCTCCGGACCTGCCGGAGACCCCCACCCGACGACTCACCCCGCAGGTCCCGGTCCTCCCGGATCCCCCGGAGACACCGCCGCAGCCGACCGCCGCCCCGACAGCACCAACAGCACCGGCGGGACCACTGCCATACGGGCCACCGCCGACCCCGGCGCCACCCACGTCCGGCCCACCCACGTCCGGCCCACCCATGTCCGGCCCACCCATGTCCGGGCCACCCATGTCCGGGCCGCCGATGTCCGGGCCGCCCGGGTCGGCGGTGCCCGGACACGGTCCGTTCGGACACGGGCAGCCCATTCCGGGGCAGCCCGGTCCGGGCAGCCAGCACCCCGAGCAGGTCGGCCCCGGTTCCGCCGTACCCGGTCATCCGGCACCTCCCGGCTATCCGGTGCCCGGCCCCGCCGCACCGACGAGAAAGCGGCGCGGCCTGGTCATCGCGTCGATCGCGCTGGCCGTGACGCTGCTGCTCTGCCTACTCGGCGGGGTCACCGCCTTCCTCGTGCTCCGGGGCGCGGAGCGGGGCGAGGGAGCCACCGATCCGGTCGTCGCCGTGGACGAGTTCCTGACGGCGGTCTACAGCGAACGGGACGCCGACCGGGCGAGCAGCCTGGTCTGCTCGGCCGCCCGGGACGGCGAGAAGATCGCCGCGAAGATCGAAGAGGTGGCGGAGGCCGCCGGGCGGTACGACACCGCGCGGTTCCGCTGGGCCACCCCCAAGGTCGACGAGCAGACCGGGGGACGGGCCCTGGTGTCGACCAAACTCACCATGACCACCGGCGACGAGCGGTCGGTGGACCAGCAGTTGACCTTCGTGGTGGTACGGGAGACCGGCTGGTGGGTCTGTGACGTGATCTGACCGGCCGGGCTGCCCGGGCTCCGGCCTGGTTAGGCTCGGAGGGTGCGAGCGGGTGAGGAGTCGGGCGACCGGGTGGACGCCGACCGGGCGAGTGCCCGGTGGCCGGCCCGGTTACACGTGATCACCGGTAAGGGCGGGACCGGCAAGACCACGGTCGCCGCCGCGCTGGCCCTGGCGCTGGCCAGCGGCGGTCGCCGTACCCTGCTGGTCGAGGTGGAGAGCCGGCAGGGCATCGCCCAGCTCTTCGGCACCGATCCCCTGCCGTACGAGGAGCGGCCGATCGCCACCCCGCGCGGCGGCGGCGAGGTACGCGCCCTGGCCGTCGACTCCGAGGAGGCGCTCCTCGAGTACCTCGACATGTTCTACAAGCTCGGTGCGGCCGGCCGGGCCCTGCGCAAGCTCGGCGCGATCGACTTCGCCACCACGATCGCACCGGGGCTGCGGGACGTACTCCTCACCGGCAAGGTCAAGGAGGCGACCACCCGGACGGCCGACAAGCGCCGGGTGTACGACGCGGTGGTGCTGGACGCCCCGCCGACCGGTCGGATCGGTCGGTTCCTGAACGTTACCGCCGAAACCGCCCGGCTGGCCAAGGTCGGCCCGATCAAGACCCAGAGCGAGGGGGTGGCGGCGCTGCTCCGCTCCCCGATGACCGCCGTGCACGTGGTCACGCTGCTGGAGGAGATGCCGGTCCAGGAGACGATCGACGCGATCGCGGACCTGAACAGCCTGCGGATCCCGGTCGGGCGGCTGATCCTGAACGCGACCCGTCCGCCGCTGCTGGCCGGCAAGGTCACCCAGGCCGAGCTGCGCCGAGGGCTGGCCGCCGCCGGCCTGCCGACCGACCGGGCGACCGTCGCCGGCCTGCACGCCGAGGCTCGCGACCAGCTCATCCGGCGGGAACTGGAGGAGTCGCTCCGGGCCGACCTGGTCGAGTTGGGGCTACCGCTGGTGGAGCTGCCGCTGCTGACCGAAGGCGTCGACCGTACCGGCCTGGACCTGATCGCCGACACCCTGCTCACCGCCGACTGAGGTGTAAGGAAGGGCCCCTTCTACAACAGAATGCGATAACAGGGGGCCCTTCCTTACACCTCAGCGCCGATTGACTCACACCTGGGCGGCACCACGCCGCCCGCGCGGCACTGTGCCGATACGCTCGGTTGGTGCGTCCCGATCACCCAGCACCGGAGCTGGACATCGACCAGATCCTCGCCGATCCCGGCGTGCGGATCGTGGTCTGCTGCGGCTCGGGCGGGGTGGGCAAGACCACCACTGCCGCCGCCCTCGCGCTCCGGGCCGCCGAGCGGCACGGCCGGCGTACGGTGGTGTTGACCATCGACCCGGCCCGCCGGCTGGCCCAGTCGCTCGGGCTCAGTGAGCTGGACAACACCCCACGGCAGGTCAAGGGGATCGACGTCGAGAGCAGCGGCGGCGAGCTGCACGCCATGATGCTGGACATGAAGCGGACCTTCGACGACGTGGTGCTCGCGCACACCGACCCGGCGAAGGCGGCGGAGATCTTCGCCAACCCGTTCTACCAGGCGATGAGTTCCACCTTCGCCGGTACGCAGGAATACATGGCGATGGAGAAGCTGGGCCAGTTGCACGCCCGGGACGAGTGGGACCTGATCGTGGTCGACACCCCGCCGTCCCGCTCTGCCCTGGACTTCCTCGACGCACCGGCCCGGCTCTCCCGGTTTCTGGACGGGCGGATGCTGCGACTGCTGCTGGCTCCGGCCCGCAGTGGTGGTCGGAGCATGTTCAGCCTGGTCACCGCCTCGTTCGGGATGTTCTCCCGGGTGGTGCAGAAGGTGCTCGGCGCCCAGTTGCTCACTGACCTGTCCGGTTTCGTGGCGGCGCTCGACTCGATGTTCGGCGGCTTCCGGCAGCGCGCCGAGCAGACGTACCGGGTGCTCCAGGCACGGGAGACGGCGTTCCTGCTGGTCGCGGTCCCGGAACCGGACGCGGTCCGGGAGGCGGCGTACTTCGCCGGCCGGCTCAGCCAGGAGCGGATGCCGCTGGCCGGCCTGGTGCTCAACCGGGTGCACCGGCCCGTGGTGGAGCGGCCGACCGCCGCCGAGAGCCTGGCCGCGGCGGAGCGGCTGGTGGAGCTGGGCGGGCACGAGGCGACCGTGGAGACCCTGTTGGCGCATGCCGCGCTCAGTCAGCAGGCGGCGCGGGAGCGGCGGGTCGCCCGGGTCTTCACCGACGCCTTTCCGGCGGTACCGACGGTGGCGGTGACGGCGCAGCCCGCCGACGTACACGACGTCGACGGGCTGCGCACGATCGGTGCCGCGATCAGCCGGCGTTGACCAGGACCTTGTCCTTGTTCTTCAAGGCCGCCTCGAACATCTTGCGCCAGCTCGCCACCTGCGGGTGACGACGCAGCAGCGCCCGGCGTTCCCGCTCGGTCATGCCACCCCACACGCCGAACTCGATGCGGTTGTCGAGCGCGTCGGCCAGGCACTCGTACCGCACCGGGCAGCTGCGGCAGATCCGCTTCGCCACGTTCTGTTCGGCGCCCTGCACGAACAGCGCGTCAGGATCCCCGTTCTGACACGCCGCCAACGTGGGCCAATCTGTGATCATGCCCATCTGCTCCTGTCCCCCCTTGCAGTCCCGCTACCGACCAGAGCCGGTCAGCCGGCGATAACCCCCCGGCCACCCGTGGCGCCCTCCCCCGGGCACCACGGACGACATGCGTTTCTCTCGCTCGACCATCATGCTCTGTAGTCAACTGATTACGCAACGTTGTCAGCCAAATCCGTCAACCCGGACATTTCCTGGCCCTTCGTCCGGCAATCCGGCCCTGACTACCCGGCGGCGATCAGCGAAAACGCTGCGGAGACTTCCCGGAGGGAGGAGACTCGGCAGCAAGGAGCCCGCAACCGCGCACCAGGGGTCGTGCGTTTAACACAACGAGGCCAGCGCCCGCAGGAAATGGGGAAAGTACGCAGGGCGCGACCTCTGTGTCGATTCACGTACCCTGTCGAGGTGACCTGGATGCGGAAGCGTGACCACAATGTCTTCACCAACGCCGCGTCGCTGCTGATCTGTGGGCTGCTGGCCGGCGTGGTGGTTGCCGCGGCCGCGTTCCCCGCAGTGGCGATGTCCGGGCTGGCCGCCAAGGCCGGCGCGGAGACGTTCGACAAGCTGCCCACCGAACTGACCGTCAAGAAGGCGCCGCAGATCAGCTACCTCTACGCCTCTGACGGCAAGACCCCGCTCGCCACCATGTACGACGAGAACCGTCGCGACGTACCGCTCAAGGACGTCGCACCCGTCGTCGGGCAGGCGCTGGTCGCCGCCGAGGACAAGCGCTTCTACGAGCACAACGGCGTCGACGTCAACGGCGTCGCCCGGGCGTTCGTGGCGAACAACCAGGCCGGGGTCACCACCCAGGGTGCCTCCACGCTCACCATGCAGTACGTCCGGCTCACCATCGCCTACTCGGCGACGCACCCGCAGGACGTCGTGGCGGCCACTGAGGACACCAGCGCTCGGAAGCTGCGCGAGATGCGGTACGCCCTGCAACTCGACGCGGACCTGAGCAAGGACGAGATCCTGGAGGGCTACCTCAACATCGCCCCGTTCGGCAACGGCGCGTACGGCATCTTCGCCGCCAGCCAGGTGTACTTCGGCAAGCACCCGAAGAACCTGAAGCTCGAAGAGGCGGCGATGCTGGCCGGGATGGTCAAGGCACCGTCGGACAACGACCCGACCACCAAGGCCGGCTACCCGGCCGCGGTCGAGCGGCGCAACTGGGTCCTCGACCAGATGGTCGAGACCAAGGCGATCACGGCGGAGGAGGCCGAGAAGGCCAAGGCCGTCAAGCTGGTGGTCAAGGACAAGCGCACCCCGAACGGCTGCGTCGACGTCGGCAAGAACGACTGGGGCTTCTTCTGCGACTTCTTCTACCGCTGGTGGATGGATCAGGAGACCTTCGGCCGCACCAAGTACGACCGGGAGCGGCGGCTCAAGAGCGGCGGCTACACCGTGGTCACCACCCTCGACGCCAAGACGCAGGACGCGGCCAAGAAGGCCGTCGAGCGCAACGTCAAGACGGGCAAGAAGGAAGCCATGATGGTGGCGGCGGTCGAGCCCGGCACCGGGCGGGTCCGTGCGCTGGCGGTGAACCGCAACTACAAGCTCGACGACCCGAACAAGCCGCAGAACAAGATCAGCACGAACCCGGCGAAGAAGAGAAAGAAGATCCGGGGTACCTACCCGAACACCACCAACCCGCTGCTGACCGGCGGTGGTGACATCACGGGTTACCAGGCCGGCTCGACCTTCAAGATCTTCACCGTGGTGGCGGCGCTGGAGAACGGCTACCCGCTGGAGACCACCATCAACGCCAAGGATGTCGCGCAGACGAAGTACATCGTCGAGGCGGGCTCCCCGGCCGCCTGTGCGGGCACCAACAAGTACTGCCCGAAGAACGCCAGCAAGAGCATGGCCGGCGTGCACAACATGTGGAGCGCCTTCGGGTCGTCGGTGAACACCTACTTCGTGCCGCTCCAGGAGCGGGTCGGCGCCGCCAAGGTGGTCGACGCGGCGAAGCGGATGGGCATCACGTTCCGGGCCAGCAACGACGCGAACTTCGCCGCCACCAAGCAGGCGGCGAACGGCTGGGGTGCCTTCACCCTCGGTGTCTCCCAGACGACCCCGCTGGAGCTGGCCAACGCGTACGCCACGCTGGCCGCCGACGGAAAGTACTGCAAGCCGATCCCGGTGCAGTTGATCCGGGACCAGGAGGGCAACAAGCTCGACATCGCCAACCCGCAGTGCTCGCAGACGATCAAGACCGAGGTGGCCCGGGCGGCCGTGGACGCGGCGCGCTGCCCGGTCGGCGACAACTCGTCCACCTCGCGCTGCAAGGGACGTACCGCCGGGAACGTCCGGGGCATCGTCGGCAAGCCGGTGGCCGGCAAGAGCGGCACCACCGACGGCGAGAAGACCGCCTCGCTGGTCGTGATGACCAAGCAGCTCGCGGTCGCCGGCATCCTCGCCGACCCGGACTGGGCCGAGACCACCCAGGACATGGGCCACAACGAGCCCGGCGGCGTCAACCACGCCGTCTACCAGACGCTCCGGGACGCGATGAAGGGGAAACCCGCGGTCCAGTTCACCCCGCCAGGCGGCAAGATCGTCAATGGTGACCAGCGGAGCATCCCGAACGTCAAGTGCCAGCCGGTCCAGTCCGCCCTCTCCCGGGTCAGGGGTGCGGGCTTCGAGGCCGAGCTGGGCGGCCAGGTCGACTCGACCTGCCCCGCCGGCACCGCGGCCGGCACCAGCCCCGAGGGTCGGACGATCAAGGGCGGGGCGGTGACCATCGAGGTCAGCAACGGCAAGGCCCCGGCCGGCGCGAACGCTCCGGCCGGACCCGGCGGCCCCCGGCCACCCGGCCGCCGCTGAGCCGACAGCGTCACGACGACGGGCGGGCATCCCCCACCAGGGATGCCCGCCCGTCACGCGTTAGCCGTCAGCCGGCGCCGAGCTGCCGGCGTACCTCGGCGGCCACCCGACCGCCCTCGGCCCGGCCCGCCACCGCGGCCTGGGCCGCCTTCATCGCCGGGCCCATCTGACCGCGCTCGGAGAACCCACCGGCGGCCAGCGCCCCCGCGACCAGCTCCGCCAGCTCCTCGTCGGCGAGCTGCTTCGGCAGGTACCGGTCGAGCACCTCGCCCTCGGCACGCTCCCGCTCCGCCTGCTCGGTCCGGCCGGCGTCACCGAAGGCGGCAGCCGCCTCCCGGCGCTTCTTGGCCTCCTTGGTCAGCACCGCCAGCACCTCGGGATCGGAGAGTTCCCGCTTCTCCTTGCCGGCGACCTCGGCGGTGCCGATCGCCGCCAACGCCATCCGCAGCGTCGAGGTGGTCAGCTCGTCCCGAGCCTTCAGCGCGGTACGCATGTCCGTGGTCAGGAGGTCCTTCAAGGTGCCCATGGACGGTCAAACTACCCTGAGCGGCATGCAGAAGCGCACAGTATTCCGGTTGGCCGCCGGTACGGTCGTCGCGGGCGGTGGCGCCCTGGCGTACGCCTCGCTCGTCGAGCGCAACATGTTCACACTGCGCCGGTACGACGTACCGGTGCTCGCCACCGACGCCGAGCCGCTGCGCATCCTGCACCTGTCGGACCTGCACATGATGCCCGACCAGCGCCGCAAGCAGGCCTGGGTGGCCTCGCTGGCCGCGACCGACCCGGATCTGGTGGTGGTGACCGGGGACAACCTGGCACACCCCGACGCGGTACCCGGAGCACTGCGGGCGCTGCAACCGATGCTCGACTACCCCGGTGCCTTCGTCTTCGGCTCCAACGACTACCGGGGACCGGTCTGGAAAAACCCGTTCAGTTATCTGCTGCCGGACCGGGAGTACGTGCAGGGCGTCGAGCTGCCCGCCGAGGATCTCCGGGAGGTACTGGCCGGCGCCGGCTGGCACGACCTGAACAACGCCCGTACGTCGATCAAGGCCGGCGGCCGGCAGATCGAGCTGGTCGGCGTCGACGACCCGCACATCGAACGGGACGACTACGCCTCGGTCGCCGGCCAGGTACCGGCGGAGGCCGACCTCGCCATCGGAGTCACCCACTCGCCCGAGCCCCGGGTACTCGACGAGATGGCCGCCGACGGCTTCACCCTGCTGCTCGCCGGTCACACCCACGGCGGTCAGGTCCGGGTCCCGCTGGTCGGCGCGCTGACCACCAACTGCGGCCTGCCCCGGTCGATGGCCCGGGGTCTGCACCGCTGGCCCGAAACGGACGCCTGGCTGCACGTCTCCGCCGGTCTCGGCACCCACCCCACCGCCCCGGTACGGTTCGCCTGCCGGCCGGAGGCGTCGCTGTTGACCCTGATCCCGCGCTGACCTGCGGCCGGTTCGCCAGGCCGGTGCGACCGGGACGCACCGGGCGGGATACCGAATTTGCCCGGCGGGGCGGGTGGGCTACTATTGCTCGGCACGCCTCGGGGTGTGGCGCAGCTTGGTAGCGCGCTTCGTTCGGGACGAAGAGGTCGTCGGTTCGAATCCGGCCACCCCGACCAGAGTAAGTGCAGGTCAGGCCCGGTATCACGACAAGTGATACCGGGCCTGACTCGTCTCTTGGGTAACTCTGGGAGAGATCCGAGAGGGAATCTTGAAGATTTCCTTGCCAGCGGCCTACCCCCGGGCACTCAAGAGGTGGGCCAATCCGACACGGCAGAGCCGGTAGCCTGCTCTCGGCATCGAGTTTCCTCAGGTACCAGGGAGGGCGGCGGGTCAAATAGCCACGTGGCCTGGCCGGTACGGCGCCGGTGCGCGACAAGGCTTCCCGGTCGTACCGCCACGGACGTCACCAAGATCCACGACAGCGGCCATGACCTTGGCGCGGGTCGGCTCAGCTGTGGCGTCGGCGCGGTCCAGGGCAGTCGACACGGGCCCGGGCGACACTCCGGCACGGCAGGCACCCCCCAACCAACTAGCTCACCTGGCTGGACACCTCGTAGTCGAAACCTCCGGCGCAGGTGCACGACGGGACAGTGGCAGCACCATTGTTGGTATGGGCGTGAGAACCTCACACGTTCGCCGGAGGTCTCTGGCTTGTGCAAGTCGACACACCGTCAACGACGCTCATGGGTCAGTGCAGCTAGCCGCGCCGGCTGTTGGTCAAGTGATTCGGTCGGCATGGGGTCCAGGCAGCTCCGCGTCGCGGCCGTCCCACTCCATTTCGAACTCGCACAGGAAATCCAACATCACCTGATGTCGACGCCGGCCGAGCGCGCGCCCGGTCGGCGTGATCAGCCTGTCCCGCAGCAATAAAAGCTTTTCGTGGAAGTGGTTGGTCGTGGTGCCCAAGGTGCGGCGGTACGACTCGACGGAATCGTGCAGCACCGGCGGCTGCTCCGGATCGTGGATCGGCCGGCGGACGTATCCGCCATAGGCGAACGTCCGGGCGATTCCGACCGCACCCATTGCGTCGAGGCGGTCGGCGTCCCGGACGCAGGCGCCCTCCGGCGAGAGTGGTTCGTCCGGAAGCAGCGCTCCCTTGAAGGAGATGTGCGCGACTATGTCAGACACGGCGCCCACCACCGCCTCGTCGACGTTGACAGACCGCAGCCATTCGGCGGCGACGCGCGGTCCGTCATCGTCGCTACCGGTGAACTTAGCATCGGCGATGTCATGCAGCAGTGCCGCGAGTTCGACCACTTCCGCGTCCGCGCCCTCCGCCTGGGCGATGTGACACGCGAGCTTACGTACCCGGAGCGCATGCCACCAGTCGTGCCCGGTCGGTTCACCACCGAGCCGCGAACGCACGAACTCAGACGTCAGGCGGGCGACCTCGGAATGGGAACCGGGAATCATGACCACATCGGGCATTTGGCCGATCACATCGGCACCCTACCCCCGCTCGCCGGCCCGGGCGGCTCCTGCCCGTCAGTGGCGCCGGGCGCGGCGCGGTACGCCCTGCCCCGAACATGAGCCCGCAGGATTCGCCCAGGCGCGACCACGTAGTCGTCGGCCTCCGCCCGCTCCTGTTCCCGGCCCCAACGGGTACAGCGGCTGGCAAGCACCCGCCGGCCACCCCAGTCGAACTCGTGCGACCGGTAGGGCCGGTCGGTCCGCTCGACGAGGCCCCGCTCCCACCCGAGCCATCGCCGGATCCAGCCCTGCACCTCGGTCGGGTTCGGCGACCAGTCGTCGGCGACTAGGGCGATGGTGTCCCAAGTGGCCGAGTGGGCGTCGGCCGCAGCGAGTTCCGCCGTGAGGAAGGCCTTGACGGCGGACTCGTCGTCGAGGCGAGGCACGACCAAGTTGAATTGGACGGAGATTCCGGCCGACCGCAATAGGGCGGCATTTTCGAGTACCAGGTTGAGCGGTTGCCGGCTCTGAGCGGTGCGGCTGGCGAAGATCCCGCTCCGGAATGACGGCAGGTTGGCGGCGACGTGGTCGAGACCGGCGTCCCGCAATGTGTCGATCCTGGATTCGGACAGGAGCGTGAGATTGCTGAACAACGTCAGATCCCGGGCGTCGACCTCTCGGCTGAGACGAAGCAGTTGGAGGAGCGTCGACCAGCGCAGCGTCGGTTCTCCCCCGGAGATCTTCACCCGCGGACGGTTAGGAACGGCCGCGTCCGCCAGCAGGGCTCGTACCCGGTCCCAGTTCCAGGTTTCTCTGGGACGGCTACCCATGTCACCCTGGAACTCGTTGTGGCAGAAGACGCATCTCAGGTTGCAGGTGTCGGTCAGCAAGAAACGCAGAGCCCGCCGCCCGACCAGTCGCTTCGGCTCGGGCACCGCCTGCTCGTATCGGCCCATGGCGGAGTCACTCGTCATGGCGGCGGCTTGTCCGTAGTTTGCGAACCACGAGATCGGCGAACTGCTCCGGTCTGAATTGAGCGCCGCCGACATATCCCAGGGTCGGATTGAGCCCAAGGAGTTCGACGTTCTCGACGATGTACGGCAACAGGTACGCCCCCTTCTGCGCCTGCATCCGGGAGAGGACTGCCTTCCATTCCCAGTTCCCGGCCCACTTGGATGCGACAAAGGCCTTGGAGATGACCGCTACGACGAATCGGCTCCGTCGGAAGTAGGTGTCCTGGAGGTACTGCGCTAGGTCCTCGCCGAGCAGTACGTGTTGGTAATCGCGGTCATAGAAGACCCGGTAGCCGGCAGACTTGATCCTTTCACTGATCTCGACCGCGATCTCCCGGTCCGCGCCAGAGAACGAGATAGCCACGTCAAAGTCGTAGGTCTGTGACTCGAGGTCCCGGCACCGCTGTAGCCAGTCGGGAACGTCGATGCCCGCGCTGACCAGGTCTTGGGCGAGACGGTAGGTCGCGAGCAGGGCGAGCGCGGATGCCCAGGAGACGCCGGTCCCCACCTGGCCGGTAGGCCCGTGCCAGGCCTTGACTGCGGGGTCGAAGGTCGTCACGAGTTCGTATCCCAGCCGTACGGGCAACGGCGCGAGTGGCGAGGTGCCCCGGACGGCGAGATAGAGCAGAGGCCTCCAGATCATCGCGTGCCACGTCGGTTGGGGGTAGACGACGACCGACCGGTTCTGCACCCGCATCGCGGCCCCTGCTGGCCAAAGACGGTCCAACACGGTCACCCGCAACTCGGCCAGCTTGTCCGCGTCGTGGTACCGCGCCGGATGGAGCCGTGAGATCACCTCCAGCGCGCGGAGCGCGAGCAGTTGCTCCTCCGGGGAGTCCCGGTCCTCCTCGATGGTCTCGGCCAGGTATCCACGCGCCCGCAGCAGCGCGGACCGTATGGGCTTGTCCTCGACCACGGTCAGCGTCGAGAGCCGGGCGAGAGAGAGAGCTGGATAGAAGGCGAACAGGGCTCTCGGTTCGTCGCCCGGCCGCAGCGGCCAGGCGCCCGTGTCCGAGTCCTGCGCACCGACCAGCCGGTTGACCAGCGCCGTGATCTTCACTTCGAGCAGGTCGGTGAGGCGGGGCCGGATCAGCAGCCCGAGCAGGATCTGGGCCTGCCCCCACGACGTCGGTGGCGCGTCGGAATGCGCATCGTGCCCGCGAATCATCCCGTCGTCGTCGACCAACTCCTCGACCTCCCGAACCAGTGGGTGCAGCACCCGGTCCGGGACCGCCGGCATGCCAGCCAGCCCCATCAGTAGGGCGCCGGCGGAGGCCGACGAGTGCTGGTTGCGACCGAACTCGTGCGCCTCGAAGCGCCCATCGGTCAGCCGTGACCGCGCCAACAGATACTCAACGAGGTCGAGCGGCTCATGTCCCAGCAACTGCTGGAAGTACCGGTCCGGATCGCGGTTCGCCGGCATTCTCGGATCGCTCATCGACGCCGCCGATCACTGCACCGTTTTGATCATCTGCTCGTGCTCCAGCCTGAAGTCCGGCTCGGATTCCAGTCTGTTGAGCAGGATCTCGCCGTACGGCCGAGCTGTGTCGCGCCCCAGCAGGCCAAGATCTGCCCGCACTCGTTCCAGTTCCCGATGGGCGTCGCGGTCGTCGGGGCCGTCTGCCTCCACTTCAATCTCGACGAACTGGCCCAGACCCTTGACATCGTCGAGCGAGAGGGTCACCGGCCCGTCCGTCGCGACACGCCGGACCCGGTCGAGCAGGAGTCCTACCTGTAGCCCTGCCAGTCGGAGTATCTCGGCGGTGACACCGAAGTCCGCGACGTCCGTGCCGATTTCTTTCCAAGCCGACCAGTCAGGGTTCGTGGGCGCCTTGTACTCCATCCGCGTCCGTCCCGGCGTCTGCCGCAGCCGGATCACCCAGCCGTGCGTCTGCATGGACGTGGCCCCCGACGGACCGAGCGTCAGGTCACAGACTCGCATTGGCGGCGACCAGTCGAACTTTTCCACGCACCGGGCAAACTCGTCACCGGATAGACGGAACCGAAACTCCAACTCCACTATGAATCCTCCTTGAGTGTCCCATTACTCCGCTAGCTAATCTCTGGCGGCACGTCAGTACCCTGCTGGCCTAGGGCCTTGAGGACGATTTCGACGCGCCCAGGAAGTTCCGCCTCGGTCACCTCGACGTGGGCGATGCCCCATTGGTCGAGCAGGCGACGGATGCGAGCGTCGATCCTGGCATGGAACTCACCGTCGGACGACCTGCGCCCATCCTCCTCGAAGGGGATCATCCCCATGGGCAGCACGAAGTGCAGGTCGTAGTTGTGGGCCAGTCGTCGGCAGGGCTCCACGAGCAACGACTCGATGTACGCACCGCGGCCGGCCGCGTCACGTTCGAGCCAGTAGGCTGCGACGTCAACGAACGAGCGGTCGGTGAGAAAGGAGTCGACGTCGACCTCGCGACCGACCTTTCGAGCAAAGTAGGCAAGTTCATAAAACGCGGTCTGGTCCTGCGTCATTGAGTCCAAGCCGGTGAAACCGAACTCGCTGAGGATCTCCTTTCCCTCGCTCGGCAGATAGCGCGGCGCCAAACACCGAAACGATTCAACTTTCATCAGAGCCGCAGCGAGGGTCGACTTTCCCGTCGAACTCGATCCGGTGAAGGCCACGCGCATTTCGTCATCCCCTCCCCTGAAATTCCCGTCCGGTTCCTCCGGCACGTGCCGACCCCTGCGGCGCCGCGTATGCAGTGGCCGGCGTCTCCAGTTGCGGAAGACCACTGGCGTCGATCGCCCACGGAAACTTCTCACCTAACCGTCGAAGCCGGTCGATCACCTGCCGCCGGAACTGCGCGCGCCCAGGCCAGATGCTGCTACCCCAGTACGTGCCGGTCTCGGCCCATTGCCGCTGAGTCCTCGTCCCGAGGGCGTGGTCCTCCGCCGCGAGCTGGTCGAATAGCGGCGTCGCCGGGTACGGGGTGAAGAAGTGGTGACGCTGCCGGTTCTGTCGGAGTGCGCCGATGATATCGAGCAGCTCGAACGTCTGTTCGCTGTCCTCGGCTGTCTCCCCTGGAATGTCGTGCATGAAGCTTGCCAGCGTCGTGATGCCTGCTTGGTCGAGAAGCACGCACGCGTCGATCGCGTCCTGCGCGGTCGATCCCTTCCGCAGCAACGTGAGCATGCGGTCGGAACCGGACTCCAGCCCTAGAAAGACGCTGTCGAAACCCGCTTCCCGCAGGCGCCGCAGATCCGTCAGTTCGGCGAGTCTCAGCACGTCCCGCGCCCGCATGTCACACAAGATGGAGCACCGTAGACCACGCCGCAGTATCTCGGAAGCGATATCGGCGACTCGCTGTGGACTGGAGGAGAAGTTGGGATCGTGCAGGCTCAACACCCGGGGCCGGTACGTACGAACGAGTTGCTCGAACTGGTCGACTACCCGACGAGGGTCTCTCCCCCGCCATCTCCGCAGGCTCTGGGTCGGCTCCACGCAAAACGAGCACCCGTGCGGGCAGCCATAACTTGTTATCGTGTGCAGGACCCGCCCGTTCTCGGCAAGATACGCCTCCACGTCAAGGAGTGTGTAGTCCAACGGCGGGATGTCGCGCATGCTGCCGAGCTTGCGCTGCGGATTGACCCACAATTCACCGTTGCGCCGGCGGACGAGACTTGGAATGCTGTCGAGCAACTTTTCGCGACACCCTGACGCGGTTGTCCGTAATGCTTCGGCCAACCGGACAGCCGCCTCCTCGCCCACACCTCTGACGATGTAGTCCGCCAACCCTTCGCCGAAAATTGCCCGGTAGTTGTGGGTGGCGTGGTAGCCACCCCAGACGATGGGTAGTTCCGGCGCGACGTCGCGCGCCAGCGTCACCGCGTCCAACGCCGCGCTCAACGATGGTCCAGTCAGCGCGGAGATGCCGAAAAAGAGGCACCGCGACAACTCTCCCCGGAGAGTAGCGGGCCAGTCCTCGTCGACCTGAGCGTCAACGATCGTGACGGTCAGGCCGTGGGCCCGCAGGACCGTGGCGACGGCCAGCGTGGAGAGCGGGAAAAAAGTCTTTGCGTATCCCTCTCGGCCGCGAATGTCGGAGAAGAGCACGACCCGTTCGCCGGACATCATGAAGCCCCGCCACCCTACTACCCGAGAATAGATCTTCGAACGCCCCGGCCACATCCGCCGTGCCGTCGCAGCCCTGACCCCTAGTCGTACACTCCGCTGCGGCAGTCCCCCCGGTCCGCAGTAGCAGGATGCCACACTGCGGGATAGGTGTCGATCCGCGTTGCGGTCAAGAGCACCATCCGAAATGCCCTGACGCGGAGCGGAGAATACGAACTACTTCCCTGCACCGTCGGCGACGGCTGGTTGATCGTCCCCATCCACCGCCTGATCAGACCCACCTGCCTGCGCCGCCGGGAGTGGAAGTCAACCGATTCGCTACTGGTGATGATATTGAACATCGGCAAGTCCCGCCTGCGACAGGGGTACTTCTGCCCGATCACTGATCGCCGCCGGTCAATGTAGATGCGTTCCGGGCAGGGTGAGGAGCCATCTGTGACGGAGGTGGGGGTGGTCACCCGCGTCCCCCGGTCGCCGCAATCCGAGTGAACGCCGCGGTGAGCCGCGTGGCCCAGGCCCACCTGGTCGGGATGTGTAGCCAGCGAAGACGAGGCAACGATCTTGAAGAGGACCGGTTCGTCGCTCCTCGCCAGACCAACGCCGTGCCTGTACAAACACACAGCTCTCAGGTCGACAACTACAGAGGTTGAAAGGCTGAGGTCCGTCGGCGTGTCTACATGATCGATGCCGATGGGTTCGGTAGGCCAGAGGTATGAGGTATCCGGCTGGTGGTGGCATGAACGCGGCAGCCCGGGTCCGGCGGGAGAAGGTCCGGATTCAGGCCGCGACCATGTTCACCGAGTCCAAAACGACCAGGCAGATAGCGTCTGAGCTGCGAGTTTCCGAGAAATCTGTCCGCCAGTGGCGGCGGCGGTGGGCGGCCGGCGGGATGGCGGCTCTGGCCTCGGCCGGCCCGGGTGGCCCGGACTGCAAACTCTCGGCCGACCAGCAGAAACGGTTGGCTGAGATGCTCGATGACGGACCGGTCGCGCACGGCTGGGACGACGCCCGCTGGACCCTGGCCCGGGTCGCGGAGCTGATCGAACGCCGCTTCGAGGTCACCTACACGCTGCGCGGAGTGTCGTATCTGCTGCACCGCATCGGCTACAGCCAGCAGGTCCCCACCCGCCGAGCGATCGAACGCGACCCGGAAGCGATCGCGACCTGGCATCGGCGGCGGTGGCCGTCGGTAAGAGGTTAGCGGCAGCCAAGGGCGCCTGGATCTGCTTCCAGGACGAAGCGGGTCAGGTCCTGCGGCCGCCGGTGGCCAAGACCTGGGCCCGACGCGGGCACACGCCCGTGGTCGGGGTCTCCGGCAAGGGATCCGGCCGGGTCTCGATCGCCGGGTTGGTCTGCCTCAAGCCCGGACGACCGGGCCGGCTGATGTGGCGCACGAGGCTGCACCGCAACCGCAAAGGCGAACGGGGCAGCTTCAGCGAGGACGACTACATCGCCTTCCTCGACCAGGCCCACCAACGCTTGCGCGCACCGATCGTGCTGATCTGGGACAGCCTGAACACCCACATCAGTGTGCGGATGCGTGAACTGATCGCAGCCCGGACATGGCTGACCGTGATCCGGTTACCTGCCTACGCCCCGGACCTCAACCCAGCCGAAGGCGTCTGGCGCTGGATGAAACGCGGCCTGACCAACATCACCGCCCGCGGCGTCGACCACCTCGCCGACATCGTCAAACGCCGACTACGCGCCTGCCAGCAACGCACCGACCTCCTCGCCGGCTTCTTCGCCAACACCGGCATGACCCTCGACCCCGAACCACCGTGACGACCGAACCTCAGCCTTTCAACCTCTGTAGCCCGTACCGAATTCGGGTAGGCCGTGGCCGACTGGCACGTCGGATCTGCGGCAACGCATTCGTGAGGTGATGGCAGCCAGTACGGCGGCGTAGTCCGTCATGGGAAGCGACCCTGCCCATCCGTAGCCGACAGATGGATGTCCACAGGTGCCTTCAGCACGGCAGCTAGCCTCGGCTGATCAGTGATCGGAAGGCGGCCCGGACGTTGGCGTCGGAGGCGGTGACGTACACCTCCGACGGCGGGCCGATGTCGAGAAGGTTGCTGTATCGGGTGTAGGTCAGCACCCTCGGGCAGCTCGATCCGCTGATCTCCACCTTGGCGTTGACCACGAGCTTCCCGGTCCGGAGTTCGTATGCCTGCACCGGGATCGCGATCTTGCGGAAGGCCACGTACGTCGGGAACCGCGAAGAGATCTTGTTTTCGTAGGGGCAGGTCCGGACGGTCGTTCCGTACTCCTTCGGGCTCACGCAGACCACCAGCACCGCGGCGGTCACGTCGGCAGCCCGCCACGCGGCGGGGAGCTTCCTCGTGTACTCCTCGTCGCCGTAGAAGAGGGCGCGGTTCGTCCTCCCCTTTGTGTACGGGGCGGCAGCGCTGTAGGGCGCCGGCTTGGTGCAGTACTCGGGTCGGGTGCTGGTCGGCCCTTCGAGCAGCCGGCGCACGTTCGCCAGCTCGATGGCCAGGCCGGCCCGCTTGACCCCCTCGGTGGCCCGGGCGTTCAGCTCCTGGCCCGGGTACTGGTCGAGAAGCTGTTGATAGCGCGTCCGGGCCGCCTCCCAGTTGCTGCCGGCCATCAGGCTGTCGGCGCAGCCGACGAGCGCGGCCGGCGCGGTCCGCGCGACGACCTCGGCGGACCTGTCCAGTGCGTTGTTGGTCGGCTGACGCTGGCGGAGCCAGTCGGTGACCGCGACCGTCTGGCAGGGGTCTCTGGTCGGCAACCCGCCGAGGAACCTGTCCAGAGCGGTCTCCACCATCTTGTCGTGACCGGGCAGCTCGGCGAGGACCGAGTCGAGCCCGTCGAAGCCAGCCTTCAACCCGTCGGTGTCGCCGGTCAGCCCGGTGCCGAGCTTCTCCTCGGCGGTCCGCAGCCGTTGGCAGGCTTCGGCGCTCCGCTCGCCACGGACGGTCAGCGGGGCGTCGGCCACCCGGTGGCCGAACGACACCCGGTCCAGGGCGGTCAACGCCCGCGCGCAGTCGCCGCCCTGCCGGGCCTCGGTGACGGTCCGCTCGATCCTCGCCGCGTCGAACCGCAGGATCCCCACGGCCAGCAGCACCGGCACCGTCACGGCGAGCGCGACGAGCCGTTGGTCACGCTGTACGGCGCCCTGACCGCGCCCGCCGGCCAGGAACCAGGCGTGCGCGACGAGAGCCAACCACCAGAGGAGTACGACGACCTCGACCCACACCGACCGGGCGCCCCAGACGAGGAAGCCGACGAGCACGGCGCTGACCAGCGTCGCGGCCAGGGCCAGCTTGAGCCGCCCGAGCATCAGGTAGCCGACGCCGACCAGGGAGGCGTTGCCGAGAGCGGCAGCCAGTGGGTCATGGGACGACACCACCGGCTCAGGCTCAGGCTCGGACACGGTCTCCGGCTCGGGCACGGGCTCCGGCTCCGGCTCCGGCACGGGATTCGTCTGATCGTCGCTCATCGAGCCCCCATCGCTTGTCGCCATCGTTCCCACGATCGACGGACAGCACGCGCCGACCGTTCGCTGCCGGAATTCCGTACCGTCCATGATGTACGACCTGCCGCCCGGCCGTCACGCGCTGACGCCACCCGGCCGGCATCTTCGCGACGACCCGGTTACGTCCTTCTCCGTCGTCATGGGCGCACGCGGTCAACCCTGCGCACCGGCCCGGCAGGAAGTGCTGGCTGCGCCGGTCGTCTCCAGCACCCTGCCGGTGATCGGGTCGCCACGGTGCTCTCCACCTACGAGCCGTGGCGCCGGATCGGCCGGGACCGCAGGGTCAGCAAGGGCCGGCGCCGGCCAGCACCGCCGGCAGCCGGCTCGCCAACTCCAGGTGGGCGGCCCGGGCCTGCCGGAACGCGTACCCGAACAGCGGTGCGGGTGCCGACAGCGTGATCTCGACGTCGACGCGTACCAGCCCGTCGATCTCCCGACTCACCCGGGTGTGGTTCCGCAGCGTGGTACGCGGCCACTGCCGGGCCACCAGCTCCAGTTCGTCCGCCTCGAACCGGAGCAGGTCGGCCCGGTAGTTGATCCGGAACCGGAACGGCCCCCAGCGCAGTCGGTCGGTGACCAGATCGGTGCGGAGCGCTCCCGGCCCGGTCGGTCGGGGACGTACCCGAACGATCAACGGATGCAGTTCGCCCTGCCGTCGTACGTCTCCGAGCAGCCGCATCGCGTCGCTCGGCTCGCAGCGCGCGTGTACCCGGTAACGGAAGGAACCGGTACGCGGCACCCTCCGAGTGTAGGGAATTCCGCCGGCCGGCTACACCGGCGCTTCCTCCGGCTGGCTACGCCGCGGAGCCGGCTCGTCGGGCCAGCGGGGCGAGGCCGGCGAGGATGAGCAGGGCGCCGAGCGGCAGCAGGTCGAGGTTGACGGCGATCGGTACGAAGCCGAGGAACACCAGTACCGGACTCCAGACCGGAAGCCGGCGTGGCCGGAGGGTGGCGAGTTGCACCAGCAGCGTGAGGACGCCCAACTGGAACAGCAGCGGACCCGCCGCGTAGAGCGGGTCGGGCAGTGGCGCCTGCTCCCTGATCGGCTCGGAGAGGTCGCCGAGGATCACCCAGAGGAAGGCGGCGACGCCGACCAGACCCGCCACGGTCGCCGTACCGGTCACGATCCGCCGTACCGGTGACGTCGCCGGAACCATCCCGCGCAGGCTGACGGTCACGACACCGAGGAGCAGGAAGGCCACGAAGAACATCGTGTGCCCGATGTCCCAGGCCAGCCCTGGACCGTGGTCGCCGTCGAGGCCGTCGACCAGCCGGAGGAGTCCGTAGAGCAGCAGCAGGACCGGCGCGGCGACGGCGGAAACCCGCAGCCACAGCGTCGACACCACCCGGTTCGGCGACGTGTGCAGCGTAGTCATGCCAGCATCCTCGCCGCCGGACGCCCCGGTGCCATCCGGGCATCTCCCAGAGCCGTCCCGGGTATCAACTCCCTACTGGTACACGGTCGGCGAGGCGGCTCAGCCGGGTAGCACCAGGTGGCTCATGGTGGCCTCGCCGCCCTCCCGGATCGGTTCGGTCCGGCCGTCGGGGCGGAAGCCGTGGCGCTCGTAGAGGCGCCGGGCGTCGGGATTGGCGTCGGCGATCCAGAGTTCGACCAGGGGCCCCCGCTCACCGGCCCAGCCGACGACGTGGTCGAGGACCTGCCGTCCGATGCCCTGTCCGCGCCGGTCCGGCTCCGTCCACATCGCGACCACCATCAACCGGCCAGGTTCGTGGAGCCAGCCGGCACCGATCCCGACGACCTCTTCCCCGGCGTACGCGAGCACGCTCGGTCCGCCCGTGCCGTCGAGCCGGGACCGCCAGGTCTGCTCGGTGAACGCCGCCTCCCGTTCGTACGTCGAGCCGAACGCGTCCGGGTCCTGCCGGAGCGAGCGCAGCCGGATGTCCCGCCACGACACCCAGTCGTCGGGACCGACCGTCACGGTCCGAACGTCAGTCACCCGGGATTCCTCCTCGACATGTCGATGCTGCTGAAACCGCTCCACCAGGTCATCATCGCCATCGGGTCAAACACATTCCGTCCACCGGCCGTCCGCCGATCGTGGCCGTCCCGAGCCTGAACGGTGATCCTTCGCCGGCACGGTGGAGCCATGCGCCCCTTCCGTGCGGTTCTGCTGCTGCCCCTGGTCCTGACGGTCCTCGCCGGCTGCACTCCGGCGGACGAGCCGCTGGCGGCGTTGGCGCTCCGGGACGGTGAGCCGACGGTCCTGCTGGTCGTCTGCGGGTCGGGCGGCGCCTCGATCCACCTGTACGAGGACTCCCCGATGTCCTCCGCCAGCCCGGGCCGGACGCCGACCGGAGGCCCGACTCCGAGCGCCGGTCGGCACACCAGTCCCTCGTCCGGTGCCACCGCCGACCGTCCGAAGTGGTCGATCCGCACCGACCGGGCCGAACGGGTCAACGAGATCACGCTGCTCGACCCGACTCCGCCGGCCGACTGGACCGTCGACGAGTCCACGTTGGCCCGCATCGCGCCCGGCGTCTGGTACGGCATCTCCGCGTACGGGCACCGGGACGCCTTCACCGTCAGGTTCGACACCAGGGCCTTCGCCAAACTCGACGGCGAACACGTGCTGGCTCCGGTCAGCTACCGCGAGCAGGAGGTCATGACCCGGGCCAGGTTCGAACGGAACGCCAGGCGGGCGTGCGAGGACAGTTGACCCGGCGGCGGGCTCCGCTCAGGGCGCGGGGACCGGGTCGTTGTTGAGCTGGGCGGTCACGATCGCGACCAGCCGGTTGCGTGCTTCCAGAAGTTGCCGGGACAGCTCGTCGAGGGCGCGTGGGTCGACGAGTTGGCGTACGTGGGTCTTGTCGTCGAGCAGCTCCCAGCGCCGCACGGACTCGTCGGGTGCCTCGCTGACCCACATCGCGGAGACGACCGCATGCCGCTTGGCGAGCAGTTTCGCCGCGATCTCGACGACCGGCAGGTACGCCTGCCGGTACTCCGGGGTGGCGAACTCGACCGAGCCGCGGGCGGCGCGTACCGGCTCGCCGGGTCTGGCGAGCACCTCGAACGCGTTGCCGCCCGCCTGGTCCGCACCGATCCAGGCCAGGATGAGTTCCAGGTCGCCGGCGGCGATCGTGATGCGGCCGATCGCGGCCACCACCTCGTCGGGCAACCTCGCCATGTCGGGCTCTCCGTCCTCCGGTTTCCCGCCACCATGATCACAAAGACTGTGGCCGATCCTAGCCAAGCACGAAGCGGCGTACGGCGCTCCGGCCCGGCGTGTTGGCCGACCGCCGGGTCGGACCGGCGACGCCGGACGCTGCTGGCGTAATCTGCAATACCTGCGTCATTGACGCCACGACTCCGCCGCGAGCAGCATGAATGCATGCAGCGACGGGTGGTGGCAGTGATTTTCGAGGGCTTCCAGAACCTCGACCTCGCCGGCCCGGCCGACGTGTTCGCGCTGGCGAGTCTGATCGTCGGCGATCACCGGGGCTACCGGCTGGAGGTCGCGGCGGTGCACCCCGGGCCGGTGACGGCGGGCAACGGAGTCACCACCCTGGCACCACTGGCGCTGGATCGGGTCACCGGGCCGGTCGACACCCTGCTCGTGGTAGGCGGGCTCGCCGCACCGGCGCATCTCGCCAACCGGCAACTGGTCGCCGGGATCTCCCGGCTGGCCGGCATCGCCGACCGGGTCAGTTCGGTCTGCAACGGTGCGCTCTGCTCGGCGAGGCCGGACTGCTCGACGGCCGGCGCGCCACCACACACTGGCTGGCGGCTCAGGAGTTGGGCGACCGCTACCCGGCGGTCGAGGTGGACGCCGACCGCATCTACGTCCGGGACGGGCACGTCTGGACCTCGGCCGGAGTCACCGCCGGGATCGACCTCGCGCTCGCGCTGGTGGCCGAGGACCACGGCCACGAGATCGCCCGGCACGTCGCCCGGGGCCTGGTGGTCTATCTACACCGGCCGGGCGGACAGAGCCAGTTCAGCACGGCGATGCGGAGCCGGGTACCCCGCAGCGACCCGCTGCGCGAACTACAGACCTTCATCGACGCCAACCCGGCCGAGGATCTCAGCGTGCCGGCGCTGGCCCGGCGCGCCGGAATGAGCGAACGGCACTTCTCCCGGCTCTTCACCGAGCAGACCGGCGTCTCCCCCGGCCGGTACGTCGAACGCAGCCGGGCGGACGCCGCACGCCGGCTGCTGGAACGCACCGGCCACCCGCTGGACCGGGTGGCCCGGGAGTCCGGCCTCGGCGCCGCCGAGACCCTCTACCGCGTCTTCCGCCGGCACTGGCGGGTCGCGCCCGGCGACTACCGCCGCCGCTTCCGGACCAGACAGACCTGACCACACCCCCCACCCACCGATTCCCCACCCCCTCCGGCAGCCGCCGCCAACCACCGGCACCGGAGTCGATCCCGCACGCCCCGACACGCGCCGGGAGCAGGGCACCTGCCCGGCGAAGGGCGCCTGCCGGAGCAGGTCGAGCAACCGATCCAGTCCGTTCGTTCCGACGAGGAGGAACCGAGCATGCACGTCGCCATTCCGCTCTATCCCCGATACACCGCCCTCGACGTCGTGGGGCCGTACACGGTGCTGGCCTTCGCCCCCGGTGTCACGGTGACCATGGTGGCCGCCGAACCCGGCCCGGTCGTCGACGACCGGGGCACGATGGCGATCACCGCCACCGCGAGCTACGCCGAACTCTCCCGCCCGGACGTGGTCGTCGTACCGGGTGGGCCCGGCACCCGGGCCGCGCTCGCCGACGCCGCCCTGGTCGGCTGGATCGCCCTCGCGCACCAGTACACCCGGTGGACCACCTCGGTCTGCGCCGGCTCCTTCCTGCTCGGCGCGGCCGGGCTGCTGACCGGGCGGCGGGCGACCAGCCACTGGGGCTGGCTCGACCAGCTGCGGGCCTTCGACGCCGAGCCGGTCCGGGAGCGGGTGGTCCGGGACGACCGGATCGTCACCGCAGCGGGCGTCTCGGCCGGTATCGACATGGCCCTGACCCTGCTCGCCGAGGCGACCGACGTGCCGACCGCGCAGGCCGTCCAGCTCGCCATCGAGTACGACCCGGAGCCGCCGTTCGACGCCGGCTCCCCGACGAACGCGCCGGCCCCGCTCCGCGAGGCGGCCCTGGCGTTGATCAACTGATCGGAGGGCCCCATCAACTGACCGAGCGTCCGGGAGGAGAGGCGGGGATCACTCGCACCCAGCAGATTCTCAGCACCCTGAGTAATCTTGGTCGGGCCCTCGAACCCCTTCTCCCCGGATCGGAAACGGTGTCCCTCGACCACTCCCGCGTCGTCCGCGACGTGACCGCCCGGCTGCCCACGGCGTCCACCGCCGTCGAGGCGGGCCAGGTGACGGTCGCCACGTTGGGCCGGCACACACCGGGACGGGTCGCCGTGCTGCTCTGGGTCCGCGATCGACTCCGCTGTGTCGCCGCGACCGGATCGTGGCAGGTCTTCGCCTCGGTACCGGCCGGTGCCGGCACGCCCGGCCGGGTGTACGCCTCCGGCAAGACCGAGACCGTGCCGGACGTGACGAAGGAGCCCGACTACATACCGCTACGTCCCGACGTACGGGCCGAGATCTGTGCCCCGATCCTCGACCGGACGGGACAGCCGATCGGGGTACTGGACCTGGAGTGGCCGACCACCGAGGTCGACCTGGACGCCTGGCGGCACACCGTCGAGCGGGTCGCCGCCTCGCTCGGCACCAGGATCGGGCAGCTCGGCGGGCCACCGGCCGAGACCCGGAGCGAGAAGCTGCTCCGGCACGCCTCCGCGCTGACCGCCGCCGCCACCGAGTCCGACCTGATGACCGCCGCCGTCTCCGCGGCCCGGGACGTCTCCGGGCTCAGCTCGGCGGTCTTCGTCCTGGACGGTCCGGCCGGGCCCCGGGTGGCGACGCCGAACCTGGTACCCGACGATCTCGAGTCCCGGGTGCACGCCGCGCTGGCCGGCGCCGGCCGATCGGTCCTGGAACGGCTCCGGACGCACGCACACGTCTACGGCGCCTCCTACACCCTCGGCGAGGGGCACCACCCGACCACCCCGGACCAGGACGTGCTGATCGCCGCCGGGGTGCGCACCCTGATCTCGGTGCCGCTCGGCCCGACCGAGTTCTGCGGGGTACTGCTGGTCGGCGACACCCGTAGCCTGCGCCCTGATCCGACGACGGTGAACCTTATCGAGCTGCTCGCCGCCCAGTCGTGGATCTGCCTGGAACGGCTGAGCGGGCTGGCCCGGCTGCGCGAGCGGGCCAGCTCGGACCCGCTGACCGGGCTGCGCCACCAGGGTTCGTTCGACGAGCGGATCGCCGAGTCGCATCCGGGCCGGACGGCCCTGCTCGCGGTCGACGTCGACGACTTCAAGACCGTGAACGACACCTACGGTCACCAGGCCGGCGACCGGGTACTGGTCGATCTCGCCCGGGCCCTCCAGGGAGCACTGCGGCACGGCGACGAGCTGTACCGGATCGGCGGTGACGAGTTCGTGGCCGTGGTCGAGGTGCTCCGTCCGGAGGAGGCGGTCGGGATCGCCGAGCGTCTGGTGGAGGCGGCCCGGCGTACCGGCCGGACGGTCAGCATCGGGGTGGCGGTGCAGCAGGACGGCGAGCCGCCCGACCTCACCCTGCGCCGCGCCGACGAGGCGCTCTACGGCGTCAAGCGCGACGGCCGCGACGGCGTCCGCCTAGCCCCCGTCTAACGCCCCGCGCCCCGCCCTCTTCTCGGGACGTGGGCCCCGCGCTCACCGGGCGGCGGCGAACTCGGCGGCGAGGAGTTCTGCGATCTGGGCGGTGTTGAGGGCGGCGCCCTTGCGGAGGTTGTCGCCCGTCACGAAGAGGTCGAGGGCGCGGGGGTCGTCCACCGAGCGGCGGATCCGACCCACCCAGGACGGGTCGGTGCCGACCGCGTCGATCGGCATCGGGAACTCGCCCGCCGCCGGGTCGTCTACCAGGATCACCCCGGGGGCGTTGCGCAGCGCCTCCCGGGCGCTCTCCGCGTCCACCTCGGTCCCGAAGACCGCGTGTACGGCCACCGAGTGCCCGGTGACCACCGGCACCCGTACGCAGGTGGCCGAGACCTTCAGGTCGGGCAGTCCGAGGATCTTGCGCGACTCGTTGCGGAGTTTCAACTCCTCCGACGACCAGCCGCCGTCCCGCAGTGATCCGGCCCAGGGCACCACGTTGAGGGCCATCGGGGCCGGGAACGGGCCGAGGTCGTCGCCGACCGCCTGCCGCACGTTGCCCGGTCGGGAGCCGAGCGCCCGATCACCGGCGATCTTGGAGAGCTGGTCGTGCAGGACGTCCACCCCGACCTGCCCCGCTCCGGAGACCGCCTGGTACGACGAGAGCACCAGCTCGCGCAGCCCGTACTCGCGGTGCAGCGGCGCGACCGCGATGATCATCGTCAGGGTGGTGCAGTTCGCGTTCGCGATGATGCCCTTGGGGCGGTTGCGTACCTGCTCCGGGTTGATCTCCGGTACGACCAGCGGCACGTCCTTGTCGCCCCGGAACGCGGCGGAGTTGTCCACCGCCACCGCACCTCGGGAGACCGCGACCGGTGCCCACTGCGCGGAGACCTCGTCCGGTACGTCGAACATGGCCACGTCCACGCCGTCGAACGCCTCGGCGGTCAGCTCCCGTACGGTCAGCTCCTCGCCTCGGCACATCCGCGTCTGCCCGGCCGAGCGCGCCGAGGCGATCAGCCTGATCTCACCCCAGACGTTCTTCCGGGAGGAGAGCAGGTCGCACATGACAGTGCCGACCGCACCGGTCGCCCCTACCACCGCGAGCGTGGGGAGCGTCGTCATCGTGGGCTACCTCCCGGTCCCGGCGTAGACCACCGCTTCCTCGCTGCCGCCCAGGTCGAACGCCTCGTGTACGGCCCGCACCGCGGCGTCGAGGTCGGTGTCCCGGCAGACGACCGAGACCCGGATCTCGGACGTGGAGATCATCTCGATGTTCACCCCGGCCTCGGCCAGGGCGGCGAAGAAGTTGGCCGCCACGCCCGGGTGCGAGCGCATGCCGGCGCCGATCAGCGACACCTTGCCGACGTGGTCGTCGTAGAGCAGGCCCTTGAACTTGACCTGCTCCTGCACCTTGCTCAGTGCCGCCATCGCGGTCGGGCCGTCGGTCTTGGGCAGGGTGAAGGAGATGTCGGTCCGGCCGGTGCCCTCGGTCGAGACGTTCTGCACGATCATGTCCAGGTTGATCTCGGCCGCCGCGACGGTCTCGAAGATCCGGGCCGCCGCGCCCGGCTCGTCCGGTACGCCGACCGCCGTGATCTTCGCCTCGCTCCGGTCGTGGGCGACCCCGGTGATAAGTGCTTGCTCCACGGGCAGGTCCTCCGTCGATCCGGTCACCATCGTGCCGGTGTTGGTCGAGTATGACGAACGTACCCGGATCGGCAACCCGGCCCTTCGGGCGTACTCCACGCTCCGCAGGTGCAGCACCTTCGCGCCGCAGGCGGCCAGTTCGAGCATCTCCTCGTAGGTGATGGTCCTGATGTGCCGGGCGTTCGACACGATCCGCGGGTCGGCGGTGAAGACCCCGTCGACGTCCGTGTAGATCTCGCAGACGTCCGCGCCGAGCGCCGCCGCCAGGGCCACCGCCGTGGTGTCCGAGCCACCTCGGCCCAGCGTGGTGATGTCCTTGGTGTCCTGGGAGACGCCCTGGAAGCCGGCGACGATCACCACCGCGCCCTCGTTGAGTGCCGCGCGCAGCCGGCCGGGCGTGACGTCGATGATCCGGGCCCGGCCGTGCACCGAGGTGGTCAGCACCCCCGCCTGGGAGCCGGTGTAGGAGCGCGCCTCGTAGCCGAGGTTGTGGATCGCCATCGCCACCAGTGCCATCGAGATGCGTTCACCGGCGGTGAGCAGCATGTCGAGTTCGCGGCCGGGCGGCAACGGGCTCACCTGGTTGGCCAGGTCGAGCAGCTCGTCGGTGGTGTCACCCATCGCGCTGACCACGACCACCACGTCGTCGCCGGCCTTGCGGGCGGCGACTATCCGCTCGGCCACCCGCTTGATCCGCTCGGCGTCGGCGACCGACGATCCGCCGTACTTCTGCACGACCAGTGCCACGACGGTGCTCTCCTTCCCCTGGGCCGGGCGAGGCGCACGGCCCTGAGCGTGCCGACGCCGCCGGGTCGAGACCGGCGGCGCCGTGTGAGACCAACTCAGGGTACCGGCCCGCGTCGCTGCTCCGACCAGGCGTTCCCACCATCCGACCGCCGCGACACGCGAGGGTAGCTGGACTGACCGCCCGTTTCCGGGGTATACCCCGAGAATGGCGAGGTGCATTCCGGCGTAGCCCCCCTGTTCGGCACGCTCCTGCTGGCCGGGTCGGTGTTGCTCGCCGGCTGCGGCACGGCGGATCCGGCACCGGCCGCGACCACCCCCGCCCCGTCGGCGCCCCAGCCGACCGAGGCGCGGGACGAGCTCGCGGCGCTCGCCGCCGCCGCCCAGGACCGCCACCTGACCGCCGTCTACACACTCACCGCGCCCGGCCAGCCGGACCGGTCGATCTCGGTGGTGCGGGCGGCGGACGGCTCCTGGCGGGTGGACGTCCCGGGTGGTGCGCTCGGCGGCAGCGTCGATGTCTCGCTGGCCCAGAACGGCTCCGGGCTCTTCCAGTGCGCGCTCCCCTCGGCCGGGCAGCCGGACTCGGGCTGCGTCCGGGTGGCCGGGCCGGACCAGCCGCTTGATCCCGCCATTGATCCCCGGCTACGGCACCCGTTCACCGACTGGCCGGAGGTGCTCACCGACCGGCAGGCCCCGCTCTCGGTCTCCGTCGCCGCGCTGCCGGGCGCCCAGGGCAGGTGTTTCGCAATCGAGTCGACCTCGGCGTCGGTCAGCCCGCCGCTGGATCCCGGCATCTACTGCTACGCCCCCGACGGCACCCTCACGGCGGCCCGGCTTCCCGCCGGCACCCTGACCCTGGCCGGTACGCCGACCGCCGCGCCGGCCACCGTCGCGTTGCCCGGACCGCTGGTCGACCGGGAGCCGCTCCCGGTCGCCGGACCCCCGCCCGGCGACTCGACCGACAGCGACGGGACGGCAGAGAACGGTGGCGGGACGGGGGAAGAGAACGGTGGCGGCACCGGAGACAACGGCGGGACCTGAGACCTCGCCGGGCGACGGTGGATGATCTTAATTCACGTTATGGGTGCGCTCGGTCACGTCAGGTGACCCCGGTGTAGGGACAGAGTGCCCGATACGGCACACTCGGCACCATGGCCCAGCTCTCGCCGATACTGGCGACCCGGTGGAGTCCGCACGCCTTCGACCCGGTCGCCGACCTCACCGACGCCGAGGTCACGTCCCTGCTGGAGGCGGCCCGCTGGGCCCCGTCCGCCGACAACACCCAACCCTGGCGCTTCCTGCTGGGGCGCCGCGACGACGAGGCGTTCAAGCGGATCCTGACCAACCTCTCCACCGGCAACCAGCGCTGGGCCGGACGGGCCTCGGCGCTGCTGCTCGGCGCGCACGCCACCACCGGGCCGAGCGGCGGGCCACTCCCGCACGCCGCGTACGACCTCGGCCAGGCGGTGGCGCATCTCACGGTCCAGGCCACCGCGCTGCGCCTCTACGTACGGCAGATCTCCGGCTTCGACGCCGCCGGGCTCCGGGCCGACCTGGAACTCTCCGCCGAGGTACGCCCGCACGTGGTGGTCGCGGTCGGCCGGCTCGGTGACCCGTACTCCCTCCCCGAGGACCTGCGGGCCCGGGAGATCGGCCTGCGCCAGCGCCGCCCGCTGGCCGAGCTGATGCTGCGCTGATTCGCCCGGCCCACCCGTCACCACCTGGGCTCTTCTCAAATTGCGGACTACGCTTACCCGATCGCTCGTCGAGCGCTTAAGGTGACTTTGTCATGTGGCAGGCCCTGCTCCTTCGCTGCCGCGACGAGGCTTCCCAGGCCGGCACCTCGTCGCGGAGTTGAAGCGCGCCGTCCTGCATTCCGGCCGGACCCCGTCGCGGCCAGCCTCTTTCCAAGATCCGACGCGAAGATCCGACACCGGATCCAGCTCGAAGATCTGACATCTCGATCTGACACTCGGCGCTCACGCCACATGACCACGGGAGCTTTCCGCCATGGCACAACCTGCCGGCACCACCACCGACGCTGATCCGATAGCCCGGCAGCGGCCCAGCCGCATGCCGTTCCAGCGTTACCAGCCCTACCAGCAGCAGTTCGCGATCGACCTGCCCGACCGGCAGTGGCCGACCCGGCGCATCGAGGCGGCCCCCCGGTGGTGCGCGGTCGATCTGCGCGACGGCAACCAGGCCCTGATCGACCCGATGTCGCCGGAGCGCAAGCGACGGATGTTCCAGCTCCTGGTGCAGATGGGCTACAAGGAGATCGAGGTCGGCTTCCCGTCGGCCAGCCAGACGGACTTCGACTTCGTCCGGCAGCTGATCGAGCAGGACCTGATCCCGGAGGACGTCACGATCCAGGTGCTGACCCAGTGCCGGGAGCACCTGATCGACCGCACCTTCGAGGCGATCCGGGGTGCGAGGCGCGCGATCGTGCACTTCTACAACTCCACCTCGACCCTCCAGCGCCGGGTCGTCTTCGGGCTGGACAGGGCCGGGATCACCGACATCGCCACCTCCGGCGCCCGGCTGTGCCAGAAATACCACGAGATCCACGCCCCGGACACCGACGTCTTCTACGAGTACTCGCCGGAGTCCTACACCGGGACGGAGCTCGACTACGCCCTGGAGGTCTGCGCCGCGGTGATCGAGGTTATCGACCCGACCCCGGACCGGCCGCTGATCATCAACCTGCCGGCGACCGTCGAGATGGCCACCCCGAACGTCTACGCCGACTCGATCGAGTGGATGCACCGCAACCTGCCCCGGCGGGAGAGCGTGATCCTCTCGCTGCACCCGCACAACGACCGGGGTACCGGGGTCGCCGCCGCCGAGCTGGGGCTGCTGGCCGGGGCCGACCGGGTCGAGGGCTGCCTCTTCGGCAACGGCGAGCGCACCGGCAACGTCGACCTGGTCACGCTGGGGCTGAACCTCTTCTCGCAGGGCGTCGACCCGGAGATCGACTTCTCCAACATCGACGAGATCAAGCGGGCCGTCGAGTACTGCAACCAGCTGCCGGTGCACGAGCGGCACCCGTACGCGGGTGACCTGGTCTACACCGCCTTCTCCGGTTCGCACCAGGACGCGATCAACAAGGGCTTCGACGCGCTGGCCGCCGACGCGGAGTCGGCCGGGGTGCCGATCGACCGGTTCGGCTGGGCGGTGCCCTACCTGCCGATCGACCCGAAGGACCTGGGCCGCACCTACGAGGCGGTGATCCGGGTCAACTCGCAGTCCGGCAAGGGCGGCGTGGCGTACATCATGAAGACGGAGCACCAGCTGGACCTGCCCCGGCGGCTCCAGATCGAGTTCTCCGGGGTGGTGCAGCGGGTCACCGACGACGGCGGCGGCGAGGTGGAGCCGGGCCGGATGTGGCGGCTCTTCGCCGAGGAATACCTCGTCGACCAGCAGCGGGAGCCGGCCGTCCAGGTCGAGGGCTACACCATCGGCACCGCCGACGGCAAGGTCGAGATCGACGTCGACGCCCGGTTCGGCGGCGAGAGCCGGTCGCTCTCGGCGACCGGTAACGGCCCGATCGACGCGTACGTCAACGCGTTGCAGGCGTTCGACGTGCAGGTACGCGTCCTCGACTACCACGAGCACGCGATGTCCTCGGGCGGCGACGCCCAGGCCGCCGCGTACGTGGAGTGCGAGGTCGACGGCCGTACGGTCTGGGGCGTCGGACTCGACGCCAACATCGTGACCGCCTCGGTCCGCGCGGTGACCAGCGCCGTCAACCGCGCCCTGCGCTGAGTCGCCCGGCCGCCTGAACCAGGGTCACACCCTGCCCTGAACAGCCGCGTCGTGGGGGGGGCGCCGGGGGGGCCCGCCCCCCCCCCCCCCCCCCCCCCCCCCCCCCCCCCCGCCCCGCCCCCCCCCCCCCCCCGCGCCCGGGGGGCCCCCCCCCCCCCCCGCGGCCCCCCCCCCCCCCCCCGCGCCCCCCCGTCGTCGGGTCGGGACCACGGCTCGGTCAGGACCCCGGCTATCCGGTCAGGACCGTAGTTGCTCGGCTCAGCACCGCGGTTGCTCGGATCAGGACCGTAGCTCGGTGACGGCCGCGGCGAGCATTCCGGAGAGCGACCTACGGGCGAGTTCCTCGCGCAGCGCCGGGTAGTGCGGATAGTGGCTCAGCATCCGGCCGGGGTTGGCCGGATCGGGGTACCCGGCGAAGGCACCCCAGCGCCACAACGCGTACTCGTGCCGGCCCGCCATCGGTCCGCCCCCGTGCTCGACGCACTGGAAGTAGCCGGGGATGAAGAGTTCCGGGTAGACCTGCCACACCTCCTCCTCGTTCGGGATGGGCAGGAAGAACCGGTCGAAGTACTCGTGGCAGAACACCTGGAACGTGGCCTGCATCTTGGTGAAGGCGGCGATCAGGTACTGCTCCAGTTGCGCGGTCTGTAGGTTGCCCTGCGCCCGTGCCGCCAACGCGACCGGTCCGAGCGAGACGAGCAGCACCCCGAGGTCGCGCATCGCCTCGAAGTTGAAGTTCTGTCCGACCACGTCGTAACGGACGTTGATCGCGGTGACGCAGGCGGTGGCGTCCTGCGCGAACCGCTGCTTGAGGCTCATCGGGAAGTCCTGGCTCTCGACGAACTCCAGCATGGCGTGCTCGGTACAGCCCCGGACCTCGGCGACGGTCAACGCGTCCATGTGGTTCTTGATCGCCTGCTCGGAACGGCGGACCTCGCTGATCATCAGCGTCACCGCCTGGTCCAGGGTCAGCCCGCCGCTCTTCGAGTCGTTGTAGAACGAGTACGCCGCGTAGGCGAACTGTGCCACCTGGATGATCGTGCCCGGGTCCACCGCCTGCGCGGGGCGCGGGGCGACCGGCACCGCCAGCCCGGTGACCGCCACCGTGGCGACCAGCCCCCGGGTCGCCGCCCTCCTCAACCTGGCCCTCATCGTCAGACTCCTCCGTCGTTCATCCGTTGCAGGGTCTCCCTGGCCAGTTCCCAGCTCGTACCGGCGCCGGCCGCGGCCTCGACCGTCGCCGTGGTCCACGGCCCCTCCCGCCACTCGCCGTTGACCTGGTAGTCCTGGAAGGTGCGCGTGCCGTGCGGGGTGGAGCACTCGTACACCACGTGGTAGATCGACGGATGCCAGTCCATGTCGCCCTCCCGGGAGACGCACCTCGGCTTGAGCCGGTCGACGATCGCCTGCATCGCCGCCCGGTAGTTCGGCATGTAGGTGGCCGTACCGAGCCCGGCCGCGATCCGCGCCTCCAGTCCGACGGAATAGAGCGAATAGATGGCGAAGCCGAGGTGGTCGGCCTCGGCCGGGGATTCGACGGCATCGAAGACGCTCTTGGCCTGGCGCGCGTGCAGGGCGACCTCCAGCGCGTAGTCCAGCAAGGCGTCCTCGGTGAGCAGGGGCAGGGACGGGACCTCCAGGATCGCGTGCTCGGCCGCGCCGACCCACGGGGCCGCGGCGACCGCGTCCAGATGCGTGAGGATGGCGTCCTCGGCCTCGCCGACCGCCCCGACGAACTCCTGTAGCGCCTGGAAGAGCTGCTGTTCGGTCAGTTCGCCCGCACGGGCGTCCAGGAACAGGCTGAAGGCGATCCGACCCACCTTCCTGATCGCATCGACGCCGACGGTCGCCTGTGCCGACGTGGCCGTACCGGGCAGGGCCACCACCACCGCCAGCGCCGCCACGGCAATGCCGCGTAACAATCTGGCTCTCACCTAGGTCCTCCCTCCGCTGTGGCCGCGACCAGGGCCAGGCCCGTCGATGCGGCACTGATTCCGGAGTCACCCTGCCAAGCACGACTGGACAACGACTGGACGCGACGCCGAAGAGACCGGGGCTCGCCGGTCGCTTTCCGGAGAACCACCTCGGACGTTCGGCCGGACGCCGATGACCGGACGATTCCGGGGCGGGGGTGCCGCACCCTGAGCCGTCGACCAGGACGGCAGATTCTTTCCGCGTTCGGACTGGCCAGCATCGAATCCCGGTCCGTCGTCGTGCACGACCGGTGGGACTACGGGCGGATCCACAAGGCACTGGAAAAGGCACCGGAGGATGCCGTCATCCGGATACAGCAGACCTGGTTTCCCGAGGAGAACTTCGTCGCCGCGCTCTGCGGTCTCTACCTCCAGCAGCACAAGCGGTTCGCCCTGCGCGTACTGCTGATGGACCCGGGCGAGAAACTGGATCCACCGCCTGACCTGCTCGCCGCGCGAGTACGGTTGCGTGGCATCTCGGCCACGGCGAGCGCAGAGAAGATCAGATCCACGATGGCCGATCTGGTGCGGTTGAAGCAGATGGTGCACGACGACCAGAGCGGGACACCGGGATCGGGTCGACGCGTCGGTGAGGTCGATCTGGAGATCCGCCTCTATGACTTCCTGCCCTTCGGGCCCATTTACCAGATCGGTGACGAGGTCATGTTCGTCGGCTTCTACGTGAACCACGGGACATCGTCGGCGGGGCCGATGCTCGAGATCAGGAACAACGGCCGTTCCACCCTGTGGCGCCAGTTCACGCAGAATTTCGACTACGGCTGGCGGGCCTCGCAGGTGCGGCGCCACCATCCGGCACCGTGAACGGGCCGCATTTTCCGCCAGCGTCGTCCGGTGGGCGGTCCGGGTTCCCGGCGATCGTGGCCGGATCTGTGGGACGGCGGTCGTTGTCCGGGGCCGAGACGCCCCCCAATACTCGCCGCATGAGCATTTCATCCGCCCGCCACGACGGCCGTCGGGACGTGGTCGTCGCGGCCGGAGACGGTGCGGTGCTGTTGGACATCGCCGGGCCGTTACAGGTCTTCGCCCTGGCCGCCAAGCTCGGTGCCGGCTACCGGGTCCGGCTGGCGTCACCCGGCGGGCTGCCGGTGCAGACCCGGGAGGGTGTCCAGCTCAGCGCGCACGCGGCCGTGGACACGCTCCCCGGTCCGGTGCACATCCTGATGGTGGCCGGCTGCGATCCCTCGCCGGCCGGCGGTGCGCAGGAACCGCTGGCCCGCGCGGTGCGACGCCTGCACGAGCACTGCGCGGTCGTGGCGTCGGTCTGCGTCGGCGCCTTCGTACTGGCCGAGGCGGGCCTGCTCGACGGCAGGCGGGCCACGACCCACTGGGCCCACTGCCGCGAACTGGCCGAGCGGTACCCGACGGTCACCGTCGAGTCCGACGGCATCTTCGTACGCGACGGCCGGATCTTCACCGCCGCGGGCGTCACCGCCGGCATCGATCTCGCATTGGCGCTGGTCGAGCAGGACCACGGTCCCGCGCTCGCCCGCCAGGTCGCGCACTGGCTGGTGGTCTTCCTGCAACGGCCGGCCGGCCAGTCGCAGCTCTCCGTGCGCGGCCGGACCAGGCATTCGCGGCAGTCTGCGCTGCGGGTGGTGCTCGACGCGGTCGCCGAGCAGCCGGACGCGGACCACTCGCTGGACGCGATGGCCGCCCGCGCCGCGGTCAGCCCGCGCCACCTGTCGCGACTGTTCACCCAGGTGCTCGGCACCAGCCCCGGCCGGTACGTCCAGCAGATCCGGGTCGAGGCCGCCCAGCAACTCCTCGAAGCCGGCGACGATCCCGTCGAGGTGGTGGCCAAGCAGTGCGGCTTCCGTAGCGTCGAGACGATGCGGCGGGCCTTCCACAGTCTCCTGGGCACGTCCCCGAGCGAATACCGCCAGCAGTTCCACCCGGACCTCGGCCGACGGCCGCCCGGCGGAGTACCGCCGGTCAGCTGACCACCCGTCCCGAAGACCCACCCGAGACCCTCCCGAAAACCACCCGAGACAGGAGCGAGGTAGAACCATGCCTGAAAACCCGAACCGGCGACAGATGCTGGCGCTCGGCGCCGTGCTCGCGGCGACCGGCCTCACCCTGGGCGGCGGACGACCAGCCGCCGCCCGACAGGCGGGACCGGCCGGCGGCGCCGAGGAGCCCCTCGACATCGCCTTCATGGTCTTCCCGGGGGTGGTGCCGCTCGACCTGATCGGCCCGCTGGGCGTGCTCGGCGCCACCATCCGCACGGGCGCGCGACCGGCCCGGCTGCACTTCGTCGGCCCCGACCTGGCGCCGATCCCCGGCGGTGACGGGCTGGCGTTCCTGCCCACCGCCACCTTCGACACGCTCCGCCGTCCGGATGTGCTGGTGGTGCCCGGCCCCGGGCAGCCGAGCAGGCTGATGCAGGACCCCGGCATCCTGGACTACATCCGCGCGGTGCATCCGTTCACCCGGATCACGTTCGGGATCTGTACCGGGGTGCTGTTGATGGGCGCCGCCGGCATCCTGCGCGGGCGCGCGGCGACGACGTACTGGGCGTTCGCCGAAGAGCTGCCCCTGTGCGGCGCGCGGTTCAAGCGGCAACGCTGGGTCGTCGACGGCAGGATCGTCACCAGCGCCGGAATCTCCGCCGGGATGGATGCCGCGCTGGTGGTGGCGGCACGCCTGTGGGGTGAGCGGGCCGCCGGAATGGGGCAGGCATTCCTGGAGTACGACCCCGAACCGCCGTTCGACTACGGCGATGTCGACAACCTGCCGGCCGAGGACGAGGAGCTGCTCCGGCGTTCGTTCCTGCCGGAACGGGAGCGTGTCCGCGAGGTGCTCAGCTAGTCGCCGCCGACTCAACAAAAGTAACGTATTGTGCCTGCCCTACTACCCTCCGGCCCGGGGAGGGGTGTCGATGGCTACGGAAGTACGAGTCGACCCGGCACTGCTTGAGGCGAAGGCCGGCGTTACGGCCGACCTGCGGGCGGGCCTGGACCGGGAGTTGACGGATGTGGAGCCGGAGACCACCCAGGTGGTCCGGGAGTTGCCGCGGCTGGCAGACCGGAACTCCGCTGGAGAATCTGCTGCACTGGTGGGAGGACGACCTGGGCGGGCTGCGACAGCGGCTGGACGCGCTGACCGAGGGCCTGCGCCTGTGCGCCCGTGACTACCGGCAGATCGACCGGGCTACCGAGGTAAAACGAGCGGCACAGCAGATCGGCGGCGACGGCGGGCGGGGTCTCGGTGATCGCCTGGCTCGGCTACGACGCCCCGGGATTCGACACCAGCGCGATGGGTGCGGGGCACGCCGAGGTCGGCGCCCCGGCCTTGGACAGAGTCGTCGACGGCCTGAACACCGCACACGATCCTGGACCGAGCCACACCACCGTGATCGGGCACAGCTACGGCAGCGTGGTGGTGGGCGAGGCGGCCAGCCGAGGCGACGGCCTGGCCGTGCACGACACCGTGACGGCCGGCAGCCCCGGCATGTCGGTGGGCACCGCCGAAGAACTCCAACTCGATCTCCGACACGTCTGGGCGGGTGGCGCGGCGAACGATCCGATGACCGGCAGGACGGGCAGCATTCCGGGGGTCCACGACAACGAACCGACCGACCAGGATTTCGGCGCCAACCGCTATCAGGTGGACACGTCTGGGCACAGCGGCTACTGGACGCCGGGCAGTGAGAACCTGAAGAACCAGGGCCGGATCGTGCTCGGCCTCTACGACCAGGTGACTCTCGATCATGGGCAGTCGCCGCGATGAGGGTACGCGCCGCAGTTGTGGCGGTCTCCGCCGTGCTGGCGGTCCTCGCCGGCTGCTCGGGTCCCGACGACAGGAAGGATCCGACGGTGCAGAGCCAGTCGAGAGCGGACGCTGAGGCGGCGACCCGCGCGCACCTCGGTGCTGCCACGGAGGCGATCGGCGAGGGCACCTCGGATCCGGCGCCGTCGGTCGGACCGGCACCCTGCGACGGGTACCGCGACGACGCCGTCTTCCACGTCTCCGGGTTCAGTCACGTGACGCTCCCCGTCGAGCGCCATACCGTGGTGCTGGAACGGCTCCGCGACGAGTGGACCGCGAAGGGGTACGAACTCAAGAATTTCCGGGTCCTGCCCGGGGGCGCCGGTGCCGAGTTGGATCTCGTCAACCCCGCCGACGGCTTCCAGTTCTCCTGGACGACCTCCGGTGACCGGGTCTGGATCGCCCTCATCGTGCTGTCCCCCTGCGTCCGCTCACCGGACGGGAAGTACCCGGGCTAGTCGACGCGGACCCGTTCGATCGACATGCCGTGGCCGGGACGTTCCTCGGCGCGGACAACTGGTCGGGAGGTCGCCGATGGGTTCACCTGGACCACCGAGGCAGGCCGTCGGATGGTTCCGCCGGACGATGTGCCTGCTCACCCTGCACACCGAACCGGAGATGCCACACCTGACGCCGGTCGACCCAACCAACCCGTGCCGTCGACAGCCGCGCTGCGACTGCGGCCGGCGGCGGCTGCCCGCCCGGACGCTGCACGAGTACGGCGAGGCCGGCGACGGGGACCGACTCTGTGAGCAGGTCAAGGTCTGCGGTCGGTGCGGGCACGAGCAGCGCTGGCTCACGCACACAACGGACGCGCGCAGCGTCCATCTGGGAGACGTCCCGGAGCATCGGCGCAAGGGCTACGACGTCTACGACTGCCGCTACGTCGCCCTCTGCCTCGTCTGCGGCGACATCGCGCACCTCGACGAGAGGCACGACTGGCACGAGGACTGGTGGGGCCGGGAGTGCCGGTCCTGCGGCCTGAAGTTCTACGACGACGACTGACCGCCGGGGAGACACCACACCGGCACCGCAGCCGACGAAGCAGCGGACGACTTGGCGCGCAAGGCCGTCGCCGCCGGTACCGGCTATTCGGCGGCGCTCGCCATCACCGTACTGGTGATGCTCACCGCGCTGCCGCGTCGGCGCCGGGCCGCGCCCCGGCACTGACCCCGGCAGGCGGGACAGCCTCACACCAGGTAGTAGGTGAGGAAGGCGAACGGGGCGGCCAGGAAGCAGATCAGGAAACCGAGCCGGGCGTACCGGGCGGGACGGCCGACGATCATCCGGGGCTTGCCCCAGACGCTGAGCGCGAGATAGCCGAGGAAGAAGACCATCGTCGGCAGCCCGGCGCAGCTCCACGAGAAGACCCCGACGGTGCCGGCGTCCAGGCCCTTCGTGCCCTTCACCTCGGCGACGGTGAGCACGATCCAGATGAGCCCGGTGAGCAGCCCGGCGCAGATCAGGTAGACCGTCGTCGCCCGCGCCAGCGGTGACATCGACGGGAAGAGCGGCGCCTGCTGGGCCATCGTCTCGGTCTGCACGATCAGCACGTCGGCGCCGTCCGCCGACTGCCGGGCCAGTTCCAACTCGCGCAGCGGATTGACCGGCTGGGCCGGCGGCATCCCCGGGCCCGCGCCGGAGACCGGGCCGACGCCGGACGGCGACACGTCCGGGGGCAGTCGCGGGCCGGGCACCGGGCCGGCCGCCGGGGTCGCCGGCAGCGCGCGCCGCGCCGGACCGGCCGGCAGCTCCGGGTACGCCGCACCGGCCGCCGGATCCCCCGGACCCGGCTCGCCGCCCGGGGCGGAACTGCCGGAACCGCTCGGCCGATAGGTGTGGGCCGGCGGGGACGCCTGCTCGGGCGGGTCGAGGTGGTCCGGTCCGGCATACTGGGCCGGCACGGTGGGCTGGCCGGGTGAGCCGGGTGGCGGATAGTAGCCGGCTCCCGGGGGCGGCGGGCCGGGCATCGGCGGGGCGGGCATCGGCGGGGCGGTCGGGACGGACCTGCCGATCATCTGGCCGAGCGCGGTCAACCGCTGCTGCTGCACCGCCAGCCGCTGGTCGAGCCGGTCGGCGGCGGCACCGGTCGTCCCGCGCGCCTCGGCGAGCTGGGCGGCGGTCCGCTCGCCGCTGCGGCGCAGTTCGTGCAGGTGCCGGGCCAGGGCCGCGTACTCGGCGAAGCTCGCCACCTCAGCTCCCCTCCTCGTCGTCGTGCTCGTGACCGGCCCGCACGAACGGCACGATCAGGCGTACCCGCTGGTCGTGCCGGTCGACCAGCAGCGCCCGGTTCGCCCTCGGGGTGTAGGCCAGGTCGTGCAGCCCGAGATACATGCCCAGCTCCGGGCCGGGCACGTTCAGCGCGACCAGGCAGGCGACGTCGTCCCGGTTGCTCGACCCGCCGATGTCGTCGGAGAGCCGGCGCAGCCCGCGCCACCAGCCGAGCAGGTGCACCCCGTACGCCGGGCCCTGCCGGAGCACCGCCTGGAGGTCGTCCAGCCCGGACCGGTAGTTCTCGTCCCGGACGCCGAGGATGCCGCTGGCACCGTCCATGCCGTACCCGACCAGGAAGGTCCGGGCGGCCGGCGGCCCGTCGGCCGGCTGGGCGGCGAGCTTGCGCAGCTCCTCGCGGAGTCCGGCGGCGTCGAGCCGGTCGACGGGGTGCCCGGCGCCGGTCAGCGCGGCGATCGTCTCCTCGGCGACCTCGTCGGCGACCGCGACCAGCGGCGCGACCAGGAACCGGGCGCCGCCCGGAGCGTGCTGCCGGGCCAGGCTGACCGTGGCGGCGTGCAGCACGCTCGCCCCGACCGGCGAGGTGCCGACCACCGCCAGGTGCCGGCCCGGGGTGGCGTCCAGCGGGAAGAGCGCCGAGGTGAGGTCCACGTCGACGGTACGGCCGACCAGCGCCAACGGCCGCCGTCCGCCCGGGACCAGTCCCCGGTACGTCGGATCGTCCTCGACGTGCGCCGACTCGTATCCCCGGAAGACCGCCGGTGGCCGCGAGCCCGGCTTGCGGGCCTGCCACAGCTCGTGCCGCAACCGGGCCACCTCGGCGGCGCTGGCGTGCGCGTCCGGGAACTGGACGACGGTGTTGGCGGCGGTCAACCCGGCGGACGGGTTGACGATCGCCGAACCGATCGGCAGCGCCCCGGCGGCGTCGTTGAGCGCCTCCAGCACTCCCCCGCCGCCGGGCAGGGCCACCCGGAGCGGGAACTGCCCGAAGATCGAGTCCGTCTTTCCGTAGAGCGCCTCGATCCCGCTCATGCTCTGGCTGGCCAGCACCAGGTGGATGCCGTACGAGCGACCCTTGCGGGCCAACTCCTCCAGCAGCGAGACCGCCTCCCTCGCCACCGCGTCGTTGCCGGCGAAGAGCACGTGGAACTCGTCGATCACCGCCACGATCCTCGGTACCGGCCGGCCGTCCCGGGGCAGGTCGGCCAGTTTGGTCACGCCGTGCCGCTTCAGCGCCGAGGCCCGCCGGTTCAACTCGCGGCGCAGCTCGCGGAGCACGGCGACGCCGTACTCCCGGTCGGACTCGATGCCGACCGCCCGGGCGTGCGGGATCCACGACGGGTCACGGCCGGTCGGCACGAACTCGGTGAAGCTGACGCCCTCCTTGAAGTCGAGCAGATAGAGCGACAGCTCGTCCGGGGAATAGCGGGCGGCGAGTCCATAGAGGACGTCGAGCAGGAAGACGGTCTTGCCGGCGCCGGTCCGGCCGCCGACGAGCCAGTGCGGGGTCTGGTCGTCGAAGGCGCAGATCACCGGCTCCCGGCCGGAGCGGCCGACCACCGCGCGCAGCCCGTTGCCGGACGACTCGGCCCAGGGGCGGGCCGGCAGCAGGTCGGTGAACTCGAAACTCGACTCGCGCCGGTAGACCTCGCCGAGCCGGTCGGCCAGCACCGCGACCGCGCCGGCCGGCGGTTCGCCGTCGAGGCGTACCGGGGCGGCGAGTCCGGTGCCGTCCGAACTGAACGGGTGGCCGGGCGGATCGCCGATCCAGGCGTACCCCTGCGGGTCGAGGCGGACGTGCGTGGTGCCGCCCAGCGGCGGCGGGGCGGCCCCGATCGTCCGGGACGGATATCCGGCCGCGATCACGCAGATCCCGGCGGTCGGTCCGGCGTGGGTGAGCGCGGCGAGCCGACCGATTTCCCGGCCTTCCGGCAGCGAGGCGGCGACCAGGAGCAGCAGTTCCGGCGTGCCGGTGGTGGCCTGCTGGGCGGCCCGGGCGTGCCGTTCGGCCGCGTCGAGCACGGCGGTGATCTCCGCCTCGGTGGTGGCCGGCGGCGGCATCGCCCCGGCCTCGACCAGCACCCGCAGCGGCAGGAAGGTGGCGCCGAGCGCGGCGCTGTCCAGGGCGGACACCCGGACCGAGCCCGCCGGCGCGGCGGCGAGCAGCCGGACCACCAGGGTACGCAACAGCGCCGCGACCCGGCCGTCCCGGGCGTCGGCGTCGATCGCCAGGTGGGTGCCGCCACTCAACGGCACGACGGCCGGAAAACTACCGTCCACGGTGTCCGCCACGCCGAGCCGCACCGGCAGCGGGCCGGCGAAGAACCGGGCCGGCTCGGGTTCGCCGCTGACCGCCTCGCCGACCCGGCGCAGCCGGGCCACGATGTCGGCGGTCTCGCCGGAGTCGCGCGGCGGCTGGAGCTGGGCCAACCCGTGCCGGGCCGCGTCCAGGTGCGCCCGGGCCTGCCGGTGGGCGGCCACCGCCCGCCCGAATGTGGCTGCGAGTCCCACACTGCCCCCAACCGTCGGGTACGCGTAGTCACCGGAACACTAACCGAAGCCGGCACGGGAACGAACCATGCTGGCCCCGAGCCGCGTCCCGTCCCTCGACGACCTGCGGATCCGACCCCGGCTCAGGTCAGCGCGGGGGTGGCGGTCAGAGCACGGACGCGCTCGTAGAGGGCCAGATAGGACCGGGCCATCACCTCGGGGGTGAACCGCCGGGCAGCCTCGGCCCGGCAGCGGCGCGGGTCGATCCGGTCCGCGCCCAGGACGAGCGCCGCCAACTCGTCCTCGTCCCCGGTCAGCAGGCCCGTCTCACCGTGCTGGATCAACTCCGGCAGGCAGCCCTCGGCCAGCCCGACGACCGGAGTGCCGAGGGCGAGGGACTCGACCACGGCCGTACCACCGGGTTCGGCCCAGCGCAGCGGGAAGAGCGTGGCCCGGGCGGTGGCGACCAGCTCGTCGCGCTGCCGGCCGGCCACCGTGCCGACCCAGCGCACCCGTACCCCGTCGACGTGCGGGGCGACCCGTTCCCGCCAGAACCGGACGTCGGGGTTGGCCGCCGCGACCGGATCGTCCGCGGCGGCGGCGAGGTCGGCCGGCTGCCGGTACGGCCCGACCGGACCGGCGAGAACCAGGTCGAACCCGGCCCGGTGGGCCAGCCGGGCGGCCAGGTCCTGGCCCTTGCCCGGATTGATCCGGCCGAGCACCACGACGTGCCCGCCCTTGTCGGCGGGGCTGCGCCGGTCCGCACCGGTCGCCAGCGGGGTGGCCAGGTGGACGTACCCGACCGAGTGGTCGCGCAGCGCCTGCGGAGCCCGGGCGAGCTGCGAGGCGGAGACGCCGTTGACGCGCACCCGGTCAGCGCCGTCGAAGTTGCCGTACAGCTCGGGGTGCTTGGCCAGGTCCCAGTGCAGGGTGTGCAGCACCGGTGGGGCGTCCCGGCCGAGCGCGGCCAGGGTGGCCAGGCCGGCCGCCTCCACGTGGTCGTGCACCAGGTCGATGTCGTCGCGTTCCCGCAGGGTGCGTACCACCGCGTGCAGGTGACTCTGCACCACCCCGCACGCCTGGTTGTACGGCCGTTGCAGGCTGCCGAACTGGCCGTCGGCGAAGACCGCGAGCCGCTCGTCCACCGGCAGTTCACTGCTGCCGACCGTGGCCAGCACCACCCGTACGCCGAGCCGGCGCAGTTCGGGTACGAGGGTGGCGATCACGTTCTCGATCCCGCCGTACCCGTTCGGCGGCACCGGCAGCCAGGGGCCGGCGTTGACCAGTACGGTGAGGCTCACGCGCCGTTCACCGCCCCGGCCACGGCCGGCGCCAGCCGGCGGGCCCGACCACGGGCGATCCGCGTCCGCCGGGACAGGCTCGCCAGTGGTGGCCGTTCGGCGACCGTCACGTCGGTGACGACGATCTCCCGGTCCAGGTTGGGAAGTGCGTGGTCACCGCCGCGCCGGAACTGGGTGAGCGCGGCGGCCGGTGGCACCGGCTCGGCGACCAGTCCGCGCCGGTGCAGCCGGGACCAGACGGTGTAGAGGATCTGTGCCGACATCCGGCCCAGCGCCTCGGTGTCCTGGTGCCGGTGGTGGCGCTCGCCGAGGTCGACCTGTGCCAGTGCGTCCAGGCCGACCAGGTCCAGCAGGTCGATCAGCATGGCGATCTCGACGCCGTACCCGGAGACGAACGGGAGCTGTTCGAGAATCTCCCGGCGGCCGGCGTACTCCCCGGCGAGCGGCTGGACGAAGCCGGCCAGTTCTGGCCAGAACATGCTGATCAGGGGGCGGGCCATCAGTTCGGTCACCCGGCCACCACCGTCGGGTTCGACGGTGCCGACGCCGACCAGCGGACGGTGGTAGAAGCCCTTGACGAACGCGACGCTCGGGTCGGCGAGCAGCGGCCCGACCAGCCCGGTGACGAACCGGGGCGAGAAGCGGCGCAGGTCGGCGTCGACGAAGACGACGACGTCACCGCTGGCGGCGGCCAGCCCGGCCCAGAGAGCGTCGCCCTTGCCGTCGAGCCGGGGCAGTCCCCGGGTCATCTCGTCCTGGCTCACCACCCGGGCCCCGGCGGCGGAGGCCACCGCCGCCGTCGCGTCGGTGGAGCGGGAGTCCACCACGATCAGTTCGTCGATGACCGGGGCCTTCTCGACCAGGTGCCGCCGCAGCGTGCCCACGATCGTGCCGACGGTGGCCTCCTCGTTGCGGGCCGGAAGCACCACGCTGATCCGCTGCGCACCCTTGATCTTCAGCAGCCGGCGTGCCGTCCACTTCGCCGAGTTCCCGGTACGGTACGTGGTCCACGCCTCCACGACGGGTGGAACGGTCCCTGCTGAGTGCCGCACGGGCACACCCCCCAATGTCACGATCCGGAGCACCGGGCCGAACAGTTTCCCGGGGCCGCTCGGGCAAACCCGAGATCGGCTAACAGCTTGATCTCCAAATGGCGGCGTCCCGAGGCGGGTCGGTGAACGCTTCGTTTCGGCTGCCGCTTCGAGGTTTCCCGCTGGCCGGGGCCGGAGAAGGCGAAGATCTGGTGTGACCGGGGAGTGGGAGGTCGAGGATGCGGGTCTGCCGGGTGGGGCTGATCGGTGCGGGCGGTGTGGCGCAGCGGCACGCGCGGGTGCTCTCGGGTTTCGACGACGTACGGATCGTCGGGGTCACCGACGTGCTGCCGGAGGTGGCCGCGCGGCTGGCCGAGTCGACCGGGGCGCGGCTCTTTCCGGACGTGAACACACTGCTCGCGGCGGAACTGGACGCGGCCTACGTCTGCGTGCCGCCCTTCGCGCACGGTGCGGCCGAGGAGGCGGTGCTGGCCGCCGGGCTGGCCCTCTTCGTGGAGAAGCCGCTCGCCCTGGACCGGGAGACCGCGCTGCGGATCAACCGGCTCGTCGACGAGCGGGGCGCCGTGACGGCGGTCGGCCACCACTGGCGCTACCTGAGCGTGGTCGACGAGGCCCGGCGGATCCTCGCCGACCGGCCCGTCCGGCTGGTCGCCGGCAGCTGGCTGGACAAGGTACCCCCGGTCGCCTGGTGGCCCCGGCGGGACCGGTCCGGCGGGCCGGTGGTGGAGCAGGCCACCCACGTGCTCGACCTGGCCCGGCATCTCGTCGGCGAGGTGACGGAGGTCTGGGCCGCCGGCAACGGCACGCCCCCGGAGGTGGCCGACGCGGACGTCGACGGCGCGACCGTCGCCGCACTGCGGTTCGCGACCGGCGCGGTGGGCACGCTCGGCACCACCTGCGCGCTGGGCTGGAAGCACCGGGCCGGCCTGGAGGTGTACGCCGACGGCCTGGCACTCTCGGTCGGTGAGGACGGCCTGCTGGTGCGGGACGGCGACGGCGAGAGCCGGATCGCCGGCGACCCGGAGCAGGGTCGGCGGGACGTCGACCGGGCCTTCGTCGACGCGGTCCGCGGAATCGGCGCGGACATCCGGGTTCCCTACCCGGAAGCGCTCCGGACCCATCTGCTCGCGCTGGCGGTCGCCGAGTCGGCCGCGACCGGAGCGCCGGTCCGGGTACCGCCGCTGGAGCCGGCGAATGTCTGAGCGGGACCGGAACCTGGTGGTCACCGGTCCGCACGAGGTGGCGTTCCGCCACGAGGAGCCGGAGCCGCTGACCGACGGCACGTTCCGGGTCGAGACCCTGTTCAGCGGGGTCTCCGCCGGCACCGAGCTGAGTTACGTCAAGGGCACCAACCCCTACCTGTCGGCCGCCTGGGACGGCACCCTCGGGCTCTTCGTCGAGGGGGCGCCGGCGACGCCGTACCCGGTGACCCGGCTCGGTTACATGGAGGTCGGCCGGGTGACCCGCAGCCGTACCCCGGCGGTCGCCGAGGGCGCGGTGGTGGCGATGACGTACGGGCACCGGACGGCGTACCGGGGCGACCCGCGCCTCGACCGGGTGGTGCCGATGCCGGCCGATCTGGATCCGCTGCTCGGGATCTACGTGGCGCACATGGGGCCGATCTGCGCCAACGGGCTGCTGCATGCCGCCGCCGACCTGTACGGCAGCGGGGTGCGGGACCTCGGCGACGGGGTACGGGGGCGCCGGGTGGCGGTGACCGGGGCGGGGGTGGTGGCGCTGTTGACGGCGCTCTTCGCCCGGCGGGCCGGTGCCGCCTCGGTGGTGGTACTCGATCCCACCCCGCAGCGACGGGCGGTGGCCGAGGCGCTCGGCCTGGAGACGTTGGACCCGACCGCCGACGATCCGGCCGTGGTACTGAAGACGCGCTGGCGACACGCGGTCGACGACCGGGGCGCCGACGTGGTCTTCCAGTGCCGGGGTCAGGCGTCGGCGCTGCATCTGGCGCTGCGGCTGCTCCGCCCGCAGGGCACCGTCGTCGACCTCGCCTTCTATCAGGGTGGTGCCGAGCTGGTGCGGCTCGGCGAGGAGTTCCACCACAACGGGCTGTCGCTGCGTTGCGCGCAGATCGGCCGGGTACCGCGCGGGCTGGCCCCCACCTGGGACCGCGACCGCCTGTCGGCGGAGACGATCGCCCTGCTCCGCGACTACGGCGATCTGGTACGCGAACACCTGGTCTCGGCGGTCGTGCCGTTCGACGGGGCGCCCACGTTGCTGACGGAACTGGCCGCCGGTCGCCGGCACGAGACGCAGGCGGTCCTCGCCGCCTGAGCGGGGCAGCCGAGGCGGCCGGTGAGCGCGCGGTCAGGTCGGGCACGGGGTCAGGTCGGAGTCGAGGGTCAAGGTCGGGTCAGGGGTCCGGCCGGTGTCGGCCGGCAGGGTCTGCTGGGCGTCCTGTCGGGCTGGGCGCACGAACGGGGCACCGGCGCTGGCCGGCGCGAGCTGGCCGACGGGGCCCGGTGGGCGCACCGGCGGGGGCAGCTCGACAGGCTCCGAACCAGACACTCGACCGGGGACCGGCCGCCCTATCCCGCGATTCGAAAGACCACTCGGTCGTCGGGACCGGCGTCCGGCCGGTCACCACAGCAGCGCCACGAGCATCAGCGCGGGTACAGGTGCTCCAGCACCGGCAGCCAGGCAGCACGAGCACGGTGCGCGCCCGGGGGATCTGTCGTCATGCGCAGGGTCACCACGTCGGGATCATGACTCCGCGTCTCATGATTCGGACGGTATTTTCCAGATACTGGGCGGCGACCTAGGCTCGGACCGTCGGCCGGACGGCCGGTCGGTCAGGGGGTGGAGCGAGATGACGCGGGCCCGGAACGTCTACACCCACGGGCACCACGAGTCCGTGCTGCGGTCACACCGCTGGCGTACCGCCGACAACTCGGCCGGCCATCTGCTTGCGCACCTCACCCCGGGGATGGCCCTACTCGACGTCGGCTGCGGACCGGGCACGATCACCGTCGACCTGGCCGCCCTGGTGGCGCCCGGCCGGGTCACCGCCGTGGAGATCACCGACGACGCACTGCAACTCGCCCGGACCGAGGCACAGACACGCGGGCGGAGCAACATCGACTTCACCGTCGCCGACGTGCACGCGCTCGACCTCCCGGACGACGCCTTCGACGTCGTGCACGCCCACCAGGTGCTCCAGCACGTCGCCGACCCGGTGCAGGCGCTGCGCGAGATGGGCCGGGTCTGCCGGCCCGGCGGCATCGTCGCCGCCCGGGACAGCGACTACGCGGGGTTCACCTGGTATCCCCGACTGCCCGAACTGGACGAGTGGCTCGCCCTGTACCAGCGGGCCGCCCGGGCCAACGGCGGCGAGCCGGACGCCGGCCGGCGCCTCCTGTCCTGGGCCCACGCCGCCGGGTTCACCGAGGTGACGGCGACGGCGGGCACCTGGTGCTTCGGCAGCCCGAAGGACCGGCAGTGGTGGGGCGGGATGTGGGCGGAGCGGATCCGACGGTCGGACCTGGCCCGGCAACTGGTGACGGCGGGGATGGCCACGGAGGACGACCTGGACCGGATCTCGCGGGGCTGGCTACGGTGGGCCGCCGACGCGGACGGGTGGTTCGTCGTGCTGCACGGTGAAATCGTGTGTCGACGCTGACCGGCGGCAGGTCGGCGGTGAGAGCAGCAGTCCGGCACACACCAGCCTCGGCATGGTCTGCGGGGCCGCGGTGCGGCCTGGACGGGGCGGTGCCCCGCCCAGGCAGGGGTCGGCCGGCTCAGCGGGCCGGGACCGCCAACGGCTGCGCGGAGGACGCCACCGGAGCCGGGAGCTGGCTGTCTCCGCCCAGGTAGCGGTGGATCGCGGCGGCGGCGGCCCGGCCCTCGGCGATCGCCCAGACGATCAGCGAGGCACCCCGGTGCATGTCACCGGCGACGAAGACGCCCGGCGTACCGGCCTGCCACTCGGGATCGGCGTCGATCGCGCCGCGCCGGTTGCGTACCACGCCGAGCTGGTCGAGCAGCGGCTGCTCCTCGGTGCCCTCGAAACCGATCGCCAACAGCACCAGGTCGGCCGGCAACTCCCGCTCGGTGCCGGGCAGCACGGTCAGGAACCGCTGGCCGTCCCGCTTCGTGACGGTCACCTCGGCGATCCGGACCGCGCGTACCTGGCCGGTGCCGTCGTCGACGAACTCCTGCACCGCGACCGCGAAGACCCGCTCGCCGCCCTCCTCGTGCGCCGGGTACTCGCGCAGCACCCACGGCCAGGTCGGCCACGGGTCGCGGGCCTCGTCGCGCTCGTGCGGCGGGCGCGGATAGAGGTCGAGCTGGTGTACGCCGGCCGCGCCCTGCCGGTGCGCCACGCCCAGGCAGTCGGCGGCGGTGTCCCCACCACCGATGATCACCACGTGCCTGCCGGCGGCGTCGATCGGGGTCGACGACTCCCGCCCGTTCACCACCCGGTTGGCGGCGACGAGATGCTCCATCGCCTGGTGCACGCCGCGCAGCGCCCGGCCCGGGGTCGCCGGGGTGTCCCGACCGGCGAGCGCCCCGCAGGCCAGCAGCACGGCGTCGTGCTCGGCCCGGAGCTGCTCGGCGGTGACGTCGACGCCGACGTTCACCCCGGTGCGGAACTGGACGCCCTCGGCGCTGAGCTGGGCCAGCCGTCGGTCGATGTGCTCCTTCTCCAGCTTGAAGTCCGGGATGCCGTACCGGAGCAGCCCGCCGATCGCGTCGTCCCGCTCGTACACCGTCACCGCGTGCCCGGCCCGGACGAGCTGCTGGGCGGCGGCGAGTCCGGCCGGGCCGGAGCCGACCACCGCGACGGAGCGGCCGGTCGGCGCCGGCACCTCCTGCGGGGCCACCAGGTCAAGGTCGAAGGCCCGGTTGACGATCTCGACCTCGACCTGCTTGATGGTGACCGGCGCCCCACCGTTGATCCCGAGTACGCAGGCCGCCTCGCACGGCGCCGGGCAGAGCCGCCCGGTGAACTCCGGGAAGTTGTTGGTGGCGTGCAGCGACTCGATCGCGGTCGCCCAGTTGCCGGTCCGGACCAGGTCGTTCCAGTCCGGGATGCGGTTGCCCAGCGGGCAGCCGTCGTGGCAGAACGGGATGCCGCAGTCCATGCACCGGGTGGCCTGGTCGCGGATCAGACCCTCGTCGGCGCTCGGGTACACCTCGCGCCAGTCGGAGATCCGCACCGGTACCGGGCGGCGGGCCGGGAGCTTCCGGTCGTGCTTGAGGAATCCACTCGGGTCAGGCACGAGCCACCTCCTGGGACGGGCGCGAACCGGGGGCGACCGGCCGGGCCGGGGACGCGGGCGGAGTCGGTGCCGGCGGCGACGGTGTGGCGGTAGCGGGCTGTGCCGGTACGCCCGGCGTCGCGAGCCCGCCCATCACCGCCTCGTCCACGTCCCGGCCCTCGGCCCGGGCCACCCGCATGATCTCCATGACCCGCTTGTAGTCCCGGGGCACCACCGCGGTGAACTCCCGCACCGCCTCCGGCCAGCGCTTGAGCAGCCCCTCCGCCACCGACGAGTCGGTCTCGGCGAAGTGCCGCTGCACCAGGTCGTAGAGGGTGACCCGCTCGTCGTCGGTGAGCGGGGCCAGGTCGACCAGCTCGGGATTGACCCGGCGCCGGTCCATCTGCCAGACGAAGGCCGTACCGCCGGACATGCCGGCGGCGAAGTTCCGCCCGGTCTGGCCCAGCACCACCACGACGCCGCCGGTCATGTACTCGCAGCCGTGGTCACCGACCCCCTCGACCACGGCCACCGCGCCGGAGTTGCGCACCGCGAACCGCTCGCCGACCCGGCCGCGCAGGAACAGCTCCCCGCCGGTGGCGCCGTACAGGATGGTGTTGCCGGCGATGATCTGGTCCTCGGCCCGGCCGTTCGGCCCGGGTGGCGCGTCGAGGCCGCTCGCGAACGGTGCCGCCGGATCGGGGCGGATCACGATCCGCCCGCCGGAGAGTCCCTTGCCGACGTAGTCGTTGGCGTCGCCGGCCAGCCGCAGCGTCACGCCGCTGGGCAGGAAGGCGCCGAACGACTGGCCGGCGGTGCCGGTGAGGTCGAACTCGACGGTGTCGGCGGGCAGCCCGGCCCCGCCGAACCGCCGGGTGACCGCGCCGCCGAGCATGGCGCCGACGCTGCGGTGCTCGTTGCGTACCGCCACCTCGGCCCGGACCGGGGTGCCGTCGCGCAGCGCCGGCTCGGCCAGGGCGACCAGTTCGTTGTCCAGCGACCGGTCCAGCCCGTGGTCCTGGGCGCGTACGCCGCGCCGGGCCGCCCCGGCCGGCAGCTCGGGCACGTGCAGCACCGGCCGCAGGTCGAGCCCGTGCGCCTTCCAGTGGTCGAGCGCGGGGGCGAAGTCGAGCAGCTCGGTGGCGCCGATCGCCTCCTCCAGCGACCGGAAGCCCAGCTCGGCGAGGTAGCCCCGGACCTCCTCGGCGAGGAAGAGGAAGAAGTTCTCCACGAACTCGGGGCGGCCGGTGTAACGCTCCCGCAGCACCGGGTTCTGGGTGGCGATGCCGACCGGGCAGGTGTCCAGGTGGCAGACCCGCATCATGACGCAGCCGGCGACGATCAGCGGGGCGGTGGCGAAGCCGTACTCCTCGGCGCCGAGCAGCGCCGCGACGATGATGTCCCGGCCGGTCTTGAGCTGGCCGTCGACCTGCACGGTGACCCGGTCGCGGAGCCGGTTGAGCAGCAGCGTCTGCTGCGCCTCGGCCAGGCCCAGCTCCCACGGGGTGCCGGCGTGCTTGAGCGAGTTGAGCGGGGAGGCGCCGGTGCCGCCGTCGTGCCCGGAGATCAGGATGACGTCGGCCTTGAGCTTGGCCACCCCGGCCGCGACGGTGCCGACCCCGACCTCGCTGACCAGCTTGACGTGCACCCGGGCGGCCGGGTTCACGCTCTTCAGGTCGTGTACGAGCTGGGCCAGGTCCTCGATGGAGTAGATGTCGTGGTGCGGCGGCGGGGAGATCAGCCCGACGCCGGGGGTGGCGTGCCGGGTGCGGGCGATCCACGGCCAGACCTTGTTGCCGGGGAGCTGCCCGCCCTCGCCCGGCTTGGCGCCCTGGGCCATCTTGATCTGGATGTCGTCGGCGTTGACCAGATATTCACTGGTCACCCCGAACCGGCCGCTGGCGACCTGCTTGACGGCCGAGCGCCGGGCCGGGTCGTAGAGCCGTTCGACGTCCTCGCCGCCCTCGCCGGTGTTGGACTTGCCGCCGAGGGAGTTCATCGCGACCGCGAGGGTCTCGTGCGCCTCGGCCGAGATCGACCCGTACGACATGGCGCCGGTGGCGAAGCGCTTGACGATCTCGCTGGCCGGCTCGACCTCGTCGATCGGCACCGGCTCGCGTACCCCGGTGCGGAGCCGGAACAGCCCGCGCAGCGAACCGGCCTGTTCGGCCAGCCCGTCGACCTTCGCGGTGTACTCCCGGAAGACGTCGTACTGCCGGCTGCGGGTGGCGTGCTGGAGCAGGAAGACCGTCTCGGGGTTGAACAGGTGCAGCTCGCCCTCGCGGCGCCACTGGTATTCGCCGCCGACCTCCAGCGGCCGGTGGGCGCGCTGGCCGGCGTTCTCGGCGTACGCCCGGGCGTGCCGGGCGGCGACCTCGGCGTGGATCTCCGGCAGCCCGATGCCGCCGATCTTGCCCGGCGTGCCGGCGAAGTAGCGCTGCACGAGTCGGTTGTCCAGGCCGACCGCCTCGAAGACCTGGGCACCGCAGTACGACGAGACCGTCGAGATGCCCATCTTCGACATGATCTTGAGTACGCCCTTGCCGAGCGCCTTGACGTAGTTGCGGATCGCCTTCGCCGGCTCGACACCGGTCAGCGCACCCGTGTTGATCAGGTCCTCGACCGACTCGAAGGCCAGATAGGGGTTGACCGCCGCCGCGCCGTACCCGATCAGCAGCGCCGTGTGGTGCACCTCCCGGCAGTCGCCGGACTCCACGATCAGTGCGGCCTGGGTGCGGGTCTGCTCCCGCACCAGGTGCTGGTGCACGGCGGCGGTGAGCAGCAGCGACGGGATCGGCGCCAGGTCGGCGGTGGAGTCCCGGTCGGAGAGGACCAGGATGCGTACCCCGTCCTCGATCGCCTCCGAGACGTGCCGGCAGATCTCGGTCAGCCGGGCCTTCAACCCGGCCGCGCCGTCCCGGATTCGGTAGAGCCCGGAGACCCGGACCGCCTTGAAGCCGGGCAGGTCGCCGTCCTCGTCGATGGAGAGGATCTTGGCCAGCTCGTCGTTGTCGATCACCGGGTAGGGAAGCACCACCTGGCGACAGCTCGCCGGGTTCGGGTCCAGCAGGTTCCCCTCCGGCCCGATGGTCGCCTGGAGGCTGGTCACCAGCTCCTCCCGGATGGCGTCCAGCGGCGGGTTGGTCACCTGGGCGAAGAGCTGGTGGAAGTAGTCGTAGAGCAGCCTGGGCCGGGTCGACAGCGGCGAGATCGGGGTGTCGGTGCCCATCGAGCCGACCGGCTCGGCACCGGCCCGGGCCATCGGGCCGAGCAGGATCTTCAGCTCCTCCTCGGTGTAGCCGAAGGTCTGCTGCCGGCGGCGTACCGAGTGGTGGGTGTAGACGATGTGCTTGCGCGCCGGCAGGTCGGCCAGGTCGATCAGGCCGGCGTGCAGCCACTCGTCGTACGGGTGCTCGGCGGCCAGCTCGGACTTGATCTCGTCGTCCAGCACGATCCGGCCGGCGGCCGTGTCGACCAGGAACATCCGGCCCGGCTGGAGCCGCCCCTTGGCGACCACGGTCGCCGGGTCGAGGTCGAGCACCCCGGCCTCGCTGCCGAGCACCACCAGGCCGTCCGAGGTGAGCCACCACCGGCCCGGACGCAGTCCGTTGCGGTCGAGTACCGCGCCGACCAGCGCACCGTCGGTGAAGGCGACCGCCGCCGGACCGTCCCACGGCTCCATCAGGCTGGCGTGGAAGCGGTAGAAGGCCCGCTTCGCCGGGGTCATGTCGGGGTCGTTCTCCCAGGCCTCCGGGATCATCATCAGCACCGCGTGCGGCAGGCTCCGCCCGGTCAGGTGCAGCAGTTCCAGCACCTCGTCGAAGTTGGCCGAGTCGGAGGCGGCCGGGGTGCAGATCGGGAAGAGTCGCCGGATGTTCCCCGGGATGCTCGGGCTGCGCAGCAGCGCCTCCCGGGCCTGCATCCAGTTCTTGTTGCCCCGGATCGTGTTGATCTCGCCGTTGTGCGCGATGAACCGGTACGGGTGGGCCAGCGGCCAGGACGGGAAGGTGTTGGTGGAGAACCGGGAGTGCACCAGGGCGATCGCGCTGGCCACCCGGGGGTCGGTCAGGTCCGGGAAGAACTCCGGGAGCTGGTCCGGGGTGAGCATGCCCTTGTAGACCATGGTCCGGGCCGACAGCGACGGGAAGTAGGCGGGGATGCCGCGCTCGGCGGTCTCCCGCTCGGCCTGCTTGCGGACGCAGAACGCGACCCGGTCCAGGTCGATGCCGGTCAGCGGGGTGCCGGCCCGGCCGGCCGGCGAACCGGTCAGCCGCCGCGCGGCCAGGAAGACCTGCCGGATCACCGGCCGGGCCGCCAGCGCGGTCTCACCGAGGTCGTCCGGGCGGACCGGTACGTCCCGCCAGCCGAGGATCTCGGCCCCCTCGACCAGGGCGTACTTCTCCAGCACCGTGCGGGCGCGCGCCTCGTCGGCCGGGTCGGTGGGCAGGAAGACCAGGCCGGTGGCGTACTGCCCGGCCGGCGGGAGCGGGAAGTCGACGACCGCCCGGAGGAACTCGTCCGGCACCTGGAGCATGATCCCGGCGCCGTCGCCGGTGTTCTGCTCGGCGCCCCGGGCACCCCGGTGGTCGAGCCGGCACAGCGCGGCGAGGCCCTTGGCGACGACGTCGTGCGAGCGGCGCCCGTGCAGGTCGGCGACGAAGGCCACCCCGCAGGCGTCCCGCTCCGTGGCCGGGTCGTAGAGCCCCTGTGGCTCGGGTGCCCGGGCTGTCCGGCCGGGGTGCTCCGGGACGCGGGCGGGGCCGGTCGACGCGGAGTCGGCACCCGCCGACGAGGAGAGGTGCGGTTCCTGGGGGTACGGAAAGGCCACCGGGGCTCCTGTCGTCACTCACGTTCAATCATTAGGTCGGGACGACGTCGGCCCTGCTGGGTCTCTCGAGTCTACGTTAGGGTCCGGCGGGGTCCACCAGGGGCGAACCGATCACAGGCAGCGGAATTGATCACATGGCCCGGGCCCCGTACGTGTACGCTCCCCCGGTGGCATCTGTACGAGACGAGCCGTTTGACCGGTTGGAACGTTTTTACGATGCGGTGCCGCGTGACGGGGCACACACGGAGGATTTCGGCGGGCTGGTGCTCTTCGTCCGCGATGGTGCGGGATGGCCATTCTACGCCCGTCCCAGGCTGGATGCCACGGAGCCGCCGTCGGCCGCCGACGTGACCGCCGTCCGCCAGCGGCAGCGGGACCTCGGCCTGCCCGAGGCGTTCGAGTGGGTACACGAGAACCACCCGGACCTGCTCCCGGTGGCCCGGTCGGCGGGACTGGCGGTGCTCGAGGCACCGCTGATGGTGCTCGACCCGGCCGCCCTCCCCCCGCCCGAGGAGTTCACGGCGACGCCGGTGCGGATCCTCGACCCGGCGGCGCCGACGTTCGCCGCCGACGTGGCGGCCCGGCGGGCGGTCGCGGCGGTCGGCTTCGCCGCACCCGGCACCGAGGTCGGCGCGGCCGGCCCGGCGGCCCGGGACACCGCCCTGGTCGAACTGCCGGTGGACTCGCTGGACGAGGAGCGCACCCGGACGGCCGCCGGCCGCCGGATCTCCGCCCTGGTCGAGCTGCCCGGACAGGGCGCGGTGGCCAGCGGCATGGCGCTGCGGGTCGACGACGTCGCCGAGATCGCCGGCATCGCCACCCTGCCCACCGCCCGCCGCCGGGGCCTCGGCGCCGCGGTCACCGCCGCACTCGCCCGCCGGCTGCTCGACGACGGTACGAGCCTGGTCTTCCTCTCCGCCGGCAGCGAGGAGATCGCCCGGGTCTACCTGCGGGTCGGCTTCCGCCGGATCGGCACCGCCTGCATCGCCGAACCCGCCCGGCTGCGCTGAGCCCAGTTGCAAGGAAGGGCCCCTTCTTATCGCTTTTTGTATAAGAAGGGGCCCTTCCTTGCACCGCCGAGGGCGAGGACGCTCAAGACATCCTCAAGATCATTGCATCGCCGCACGTCAGGGATCATGATGACCGGCAGTGCTGTCCCCCCGACTCCTCCCCCTCGGAGTTCACATGCGAATAAGGAAACCGACGGTAGTCGTACTGTCTACATTGCTCGTGGCCAGCCTCGGCACCGTCACCGCCCCCTCGGCGGCCTTCGGCCAGCCGACCTCGGCGGTGCCGGGCACCACGGCCGCGGAGCCGAACCAGGTCACCGGACTCACCGTCACCCAGGCCGACGGGTACGCCACGGTCGCCTGGACGCCGGTCCCCGATGCCACCGACTACCAGATCGAGCGCACCCCGGTCGACGCCGCAGGCGCGGCCACCGGCCCGGCGGTGGTGGTCGGCGTCTGGCGGCCGAACCGTCAGATCAACAACGAGTCGCCGACCTTCGCCGACGCCGGCTTCGACCCCGGCCTGCGGTTCCAGTGGCGGGTACGGGCCCGGATCGGCACCGCCGAGCAGCCGTACTCGGCACCGGTCACCGGCAGCACGCAGGCGCCGTGGGGCAACCCGGCCGTTCCCGGCGAGAACCTGCGTACCCAGTGGGAGACCACCAAGGCCGCGCAGTACACCAGCGACGTCGACGAGTACGCCTACACCGCCGAGATCGACCGCCTCAGCGACCGGGTCCGGGTGGTGGAGATCGGCCGTACCGTGCTGAACCGGCCGATCAACATGCTGGTGATCGGCTACCCCGCACCGCCGGCCACCCCGGCGGCGGTCGCCGCGACCTCGCCGCTGGCGATCAACTGCAACGTGCACGGCAACGAGCCCGGCGACCGGGAAGCCTGCCTGGTGCTGGCCCGCAAGCTGGCCTTCGGCACCGACGCCAGGACGATCGACCTGCTCAAGCACACCACCGTGCTGATCGTGCCGACCATCAACGGCGACGGCCGGGCCGCCAACACCCGGGGCAACTCGACCGGGCAGGACCTCAACCGCGACTACTCGCTGATCCGCCAGCCGGAGACCGCGGCGTACGTGAAGATGGTCCGCGACTACCGGCCGGTGGCCGGCTACGACGGTCACGAGTACGGCAACTCGACCGCCGGTGACCTGCCGATGCTGCCGCCGCGACACCAGAACGTGGCCAAGCAGATCTTCGACGAGTCGATGGACATGATCGAGGGCCACATGTACGTCGAGGGCGCCAAGGACGGCTGGTGGGCCTGCCCGTACGGCTGCCAGGGCGGCAGCGGCGTGGGGCTGAGCGAGGAGACCATCCTGCGCAACACCCTCGGGCTGAAGAACACCGTCAACTCGCTGCTGGAGCTGCGCAGCTCCGGCGGGCAGACCCGGCCGGACGAGGGCAACTCGGCGAACAACCGGCGCCGCAAGACGTACTCGGCGCTCTGGACGTTCAGCCAGTTCCTCGACTACCACCGGGCCAACCTGCCGGCGATCCGGAAGGCCCGCACCGAGGCGATCGAGTTCCAGGCCTCCAACACCGGCCGGCTCGTCTTCCGGGGCTCCCGGCCGATCCCGCTGCACCCGGCGCCACACCCGGGTGAGGCGGGACCCCGGGACGACCTGCCGGTGCCGGAGATGATCCTCGACGACGCGCCGTGCGCGTACAAGCTCACCGAGGAGCAGTACAACGGGGCGCGTACCGACGGCCCGAACGGGGTCGGCGCCACGGTGGCGCAGCGGATCGCCGCGCACGGCTGGAAGGTCGTCAAGGGCAGCGACGGGTACTACGTGCCGCTGGCCCAGCCCGAGCGGGGCCTGATCCCGCTGCTGCTGGACGCCCAGGGCGCGGAGGAGTTGGTCGACGGCACCCGGGTCTACCCGACCCGTACCGGCCGGCACAACGGGCCGCTGACCATCTCCGGCTTCGCCTGCCTGTCGGACGCGACGGTGAACGGCCCGGTGACCGTCCGGCCCGGCGCCATCCTCGTCGCCACCGGCAGCACGATCAGCGGCCCGGTCAGCGCGGCCGGCGCCGCCGGCGTCTTCCTGGCGGACAGCACCGTCCGGGGCCCGGTCTCGGTCGCCGGCACCACCGGCGCCGTCTCGCTGGTCGACAACACGATCTCCGGCCCGGTCTCGCTCGCGGTGAACAACACCGACAGCGGCCCGGCCCTGGTCGCGGGCAACTCGGTGAACGGTCCGCTGAGCTGTGCGGTCAACAGCCCGGCACCGACCAACATCGAGGTGGCCAACTCGGTGCAGGGCCCGAAGGTGGGCCAGTGCGCCGCGCTGTGACCCAGCCGGCGCGCCGCTGAACCAGGCACCATCCGCCGTACCGGTGGGTCGGGCCGCGCAGGCCCGGTCCACCGGTACGGCACCCCCGTCAGTCGTGGAGGTTGTCGTGTCCGAGCCGTCCATCCCACCCTCCCCGGCCGGCGGTCCCGTCCGGCGGCGACCGGCCGGCCGTACCCGGATCGGCCGTACCCGGTTCCGGGCGGCGCTGGCGCTGGCCGCCACCGCGCTGCTCGCCGGCACGGCCGTCGGCTGCACCGACGACGGTCCGGACGACCGGGACGCGGCGGCGGCCGGCTCCGGGGTGAGCGGTCCGCTCTGCGCCGCGCTGCCCTCCGGCACCGACCCCGGCAACCCGGACGCGCTGGCCGACCAGCCCGGCGACGTGGCATTGCAGTGGATCCCGGTGCTGACCCGGTTCGAGGCGGCGGTCCGCGCCGCCGACCTCGCCGCCGAACTGCGCGCCCCGGGCGGGGTGACCATCCTGGCCCCGACCGACGACGCGTTCGGGAAGAAGTTCTCCGAGGAGAACCTCGACGACCTCATGATCCACCGCAGGGACGAGCTGCGGGACCTGGTCCGGGCCCACCTGGTGGCCGGCGCCCACCCGCTGGCCGACCTCGTCGCCGAGGGCACGGTGCGCACCCTCGACGGCAGCACGGTGCCGGTCAGCGCGGCCGGGCCGATGGCCCGGATCGGCGAGCAGGTGCAGAGCGTCTGTGCCGACTACCGGGTCGCGGGCGGCCGGATCCACATCGTCAACGGGGTACTCGGCAAGCTGCCGACCACCTTCGACCCGAACGCCGGCTCCGGGCACTGAACCGTCCGTCGACACCTCCCGTCGACACCTTCCGTCGACACCTTCCGTCGACCCGGGTCAGGGCGCCGGGCGCCGGTCTCGGCCCGCACCGCCGGCCAGCACGACGTCCAGCGGCGCCTCCCGGCCGTACCGGTGGGCCAGCGCGAAGCCGCCGCCGGCAGCTCCGCCGGTACCCGTGCCGGTGCCGCCGAGCTGGCGTACCGCGGCGTCCAACTGGGCGCGCAGGGCCCGCCTCGTCGCCTCGGCGTCGGCCCGCTCACAGGCCGGCACCGGCGCCCCGATCTCCTCCCGGATCCGGTCGGCCGCGCCGAGCAGCTCCGCCCCGCGTACCGGGTCACCGTCCAGCCGGGCCGCCTCGGCCAGCGCCTCCAGCACGCTGGCGGTACGCCACCGGTCACCGACCTGACGGTGCGCGGCCAGGCTCAGCCGCAGGTGCCGGGCGGCCCGACCGGTACGCCCCGCGCGCAGCTCGACCAGCCCGCGCAGGTTGTGCGCCCAGCCGACCCCCTCCGGGAAGCCGACGGTGGAGTACCGCTGCAGAGCCGCGTCCACCAGCGACGACGCCCGGTCGACGTCACCCCGGTACAGCGCCACCGCACCGAGGTTCATCAGCGCGCTCGCCGCCGCCAGCGGGTCACCCAGCCGCTCGTGCCGGCGCAGGCTCGCCCACAGCCGCGAGTCGGCCCGGTCCAGGTCACCGGCGAGCCAGGCGGTGAAGCCGCGCAGCTCGGTAATCTGCGCCTCGCCCCACTCGTCGGCGCAGTCGGCGAAGATGGCACCGGCGGTGGCCAGGTGACCGGCGGAGTCGGCGTACCTGGCCTGCTCCCGGGCCACCGAGCCGAGGATCTGCTCCACCCGCGCCTCGGCCCGGCGGTCACCGGTGACCCGGCAGGCGGCCCGGGCCAGCTCCGCGTGCCGGATCGCGGCCGGATAGTCGCAGGAGAGCATCGCCAGCATGGCCGCGCCGATCCCGGCCCGGCTCCTCAGCTCGGCCGGAGCGTCGGGATGCCGGGCCAGCGCCGCCGACAGCCAGCCGTGCCCCTCCCGGTAGTTCCCGGCCAGCCGGCAGTACACGGCGAGGGCGGCGGCCAGCCGCAGGTCACCGTGTGCCGGTCCACCCGCACCCGCCTCGGCCAGCCAGGTCATCGCGGACCGCAGGTTGGGCTCCTCGGCGCGCAACCGGGCCAGCCACCAGTCCTGGGCCGCGCCGCGCAGCCGGGCGTCGGCCCGCTGGGCCAGGTCCAGGCAGTAGCTCGCCAGCGCCTGCCGGGCGGCCACCTCGGCACCGGAGTCGAGCAGCCGGGCCAGCGCGTGCCGCCGGACCGGCTCCAGCATCCGGTAGCGGGTCCCGGCACTCTCGCCCGCACCGGCCACCCCGCCCCGGCTCTCCGGGCCGCACCGTTGCACCGGCTCGGCCGGCCCGGACCAGTCCACCGGCTCGGCCGGCCCGGACGAGTCCACCGGCTCGGCCGGCCCCGACCAGCCCACCGGCTCGACCGGCCCGGACCGTTGCCCCGGCTCGGCCGCGGCGCACGCGTGCGCCGGCGCCGGACCACCGGCGGGTAGCGGCTCCACCAGGGACGCCTCGACCAGCGTGGCGAGGGCGGCCGGCGCGGACGGGCCACCCAGCACCCGGGCCGCCTCGGCGTCGAACCCGCCCGCACAGATCGACAGCCAATCGAAGAGCCGGCAGGCGTCCGCATCCAGCACGGCCAGGCTCGACTCCACCGCGGCGGCGACACTCCGGTGCCGGTCCGGCGGCCTGGGGTCCGGACTGCGCAGCAGCCGTACGTCGGTCCGCAGCCGGGCGACGATCTCGTCGACCGTCAACATCGGGGTACGCGCCGCAGCCAGCTCGATCGCCAACGGCAGCCCGTCCAGGTCGGCACAGAGCCGGACGACCGCGTCGGCGCTGGCCTCCGGGACCGGCCGCCCGGTGACCTCCCGGGCCCGTTCGAGGAAGAGCCGGGTGGCCGGATGCGCGGCCAGCGCCGCGAGGCTGTGCCCGGTGCCCACCTCGGGTACGGCGAGCGCCGGCACCCGGATCCGCGACTCGGCGGGCAGCCGCAGCGCCACCCGGCTGGTCGCCAGCACCCGCAGTCCCGGGCAGCGGGACAGCAACCGCTGCACCAGCTCCGCGCAGCCGGTGACCAGGTGCTCGCAGTTGTCCAGCACGAGCAGCGCCCGGACCTGGTCCAGGTCGGCGGCGAGCGCCTCGACCATGTCCCGCCCCAGATCCGGTACGCCGAGCGCGGCGGCGACCGCCTGCGGTACCCGTACCGGGCTCTCCACCGGGGTCAGGTCGACGAACCAGACCGGCCGGTCGGTCCGGGCGGCCGCCACCGCGAGCGCCAGCCGGGTCTTGCCGGCCCCGCCCGTTCCGGTGAGCGTGACCAGGCGGTGCCGGTCCAGCCGCTCGGCGACGACCTCGAGCAGCTCGTCCCGGCCGACCAGGGCGGTGAGCGGGACCGGCAGCCGGGCGGCCGGACGCGGTCGGGACGCCGACGAGCCGGTGGCGACCTCCGGGGCAGGTGTCGGCGCCGGACCGGTCGCCCAGTCCTCGGGCAGTTCACCGCCGCGCACCGCCGCCGCGAGTACGCAGACCCGGCCGGCCGGCTCGACGCCCGCCTGGTCCCGGAAGACCTCCCGGGCCCGCTGGTGCACCTCGGCCGCGCCCCGGCGCCCCCGGTGCAGGTACCCGGCGACGAGCAGCAGTTCCCACAGCCGTGCCCGCAGCGGATGGGCCGCCACCGCCGAGGTCAGCTCGGCGACGGCCGCCCGGGCCACCCGCGCGGCGGTCGCCCCGGCGGCCACCGTCGCCCGGTCGGCGACCGGGCCACCGGCGGCGGTGTACGCCGCCACGGCCAGCCGCAGTACGCACGCCCAGCGGTCCTCGAAGGCGCCGATCCGGGCCTGCCGCAGCCGACCCAGCTCCGCCGCGCCCCAGCCGAACGGGCAGAGCCGGTACGCGTCCCGGTCGTCCACACCGGAGTCCGTTCCCGGCCCGGCAGACCGGTACGACCGGTCGTCCGCGGCCACCGGTCCGGAGACCACGGCCCGGCCCTCCTCGACCGGAACCGGATCGTCCGCGGCCACCGGTCCGGAGATCGCAGCCCGGCCCTCCTCGTCCGGGACCAGCGGCTCGGTCCAGACGGCCAGGGCGGCCCGGAACAGCCGGGCGGCGGCCCGCAGCTCACCGCCGGCCATCCGACGCCGCGCCTGATCGAGCAGCCGGCCGAACCGGCTCGCGTCGATCCGGTCGCAGGGTATCCGGAGCAGGTATCCGCCGGGTCGGACCTCCAGCGCGCCCGGTGACCCGCTGTCGGCCAGCGCGGTGGCCAGCAGGGTCGCCGCCCGGTCCAGGGGACGGGGACCGGTCCGGGACAGCGCGTCCCGACCGGCGAGTGCGGCCAGCAACTCGGCGTCCGGGACGGGCTCGTTGGGCCGCAGCGCCAGCAGCCTGAGGAGCGCACCGGCGCCGTCCGGCAGCGCGACCGGCCCCCGGGGCCCGATCAGGCGGACCGGTCCGAGCAGCCGTACCTCGCCCGGGGTGGCGTGCCGCCGCTGGGTACAAGTCTGTTGATCAGGCACGCTGTGCCGCAACTGGGAGCCCTCACCTTCGCTCCCGGGTAGTGTGCGCGACGCGGTGTCCTGCGGGGCATCCTCCCGATCGGTCGGTTAGCCGACGAACCGGAGGGTCCGGCGCGACCCGCTCGGGCAGCGGCCCCCTTCGATTCGGATATCGGCCGGTCGACCCGAGCCGGAGCCGGCAACCGAAGATCCGTCGGGGGTCGGCCGGCGGCCGACCCCCGGTCGATCACTCCGGTGGCCGCCACTGGGCCGCCACGCTCGCCGCGCTGCCCAACAACCGGGGTGTGATGGTGCCGAGGGCGGCGTCCCGGGCCCGCAGCGCCAGCCGCCCCCGGGCCTGCAACACCGCCGACATCCGCCGGGTCTGCCGGACCACGGTCACGGTCCGGGGACGGCGCAGCCGGCTGTACGACTCGACCGCCTCGCGCAGCGGTGCACCCGGGATCGCCTCCCGGAGTACCGAACGCAGTGTCGCGGCGTCCTCCAGGGCGAGGCAGGCGCCCTGCCCCAGGTGGTGCGGCATGGCGTGCGCGGAATCGCCGATCAGCACCACTCCGCCGGTGCCGGCCGGGAAGCCGTACGCGCGGGGCAGCGGGCGCAGCTCGCGTACCTCCTGCTGGACCAGGTCCTCCGGCTCCGTGGCGGCGAGCAGCTCACCGATCGGCGCCGGCCAGTTCGCGAACCAACGGCGGAGCAGGGCGAGTTGGGTGGCCGGCGGCTCGGGCCGGGACGCGCCGGCCGCCGTCGCCACCCAGTAGATCCCGCCCCGGGTGGAGCCGCCGGAGTCGCCACGGTCGCCCAGCGAGGCCGCGACGAACCGGTAACCGGCACCGAGCGTCTCGCCGTCCACCGGCCGGTCGGCCGGAAGCTGAGGCGCCCGGTACCAGGGGATGACGGCCCGCCACGCCGCGCAGCCGGAGCTGACCACTGTGGCCTCCGGCGCCAACCGGCGGCGGACCGCGCTGTCGATGCCGTCGGCGGCGACGACCAGGTCGGCCTCGTAGCTGGCGCGCCCGTCGCCGACCACCGGCCGGTCGCCGTCGCCGGCCCGGACGGTCCGGACCTCGACGCCGGTGCGGATCTCCACCCGGTCGCCGAGGCCGGCGACGAGCGCGTCGTGCAGGTCCTCCCGGTGTACGACGACCGGCGCGCGTTCACCGAGCCCGGGGCGGGGCTGCACCAGCCAGTGCCCGTCGGGGCGCCGAACCCCGACGTCGGGCAGCGGCGTCGCGATCGCGGCCAGCCCCTCGCCGAGGCCGAGGGCGCGCAGCGCGCGTACCCCGTTGGGCCAGAGCACCAGTGCGGTGCGCTCGGCGCGTACCCGGTCGTCCCGCTCCAGCAGGGTCACCTGCCACCCGGAGCGGGCCAGTGCACCGGCGGTCGCCAGCCCGCCTATTCCGGCGCCCACCACCACGGCCGTACGCATCGGGCCGGCTCCCCCGCTCAACGGTCCCGGTCGGCGGTCCCCGGCGCGGCACCGGCGTCGGCGGGCTCGCCGTCCCGCGCGGCGGCCGGCTCTGCGGGGACGGCCGGCTCCACGGAAGCCTCGGACGATCCGGCCGGAGCCTGCGGCCGGGCCGCGCGGTCGCCCTCGGAGTCGTCGTGCCCGGAGTCGTCGTGCCCGGAGTCGTCGTGCCCGGCCGGGTCCGGTCCATCCGGCTCGTCGGCACCGTCCGGCCCCTCGACTCCGCCCGGCTGCTCGGGCGGCGGGACCTCACCGGTGGACTGGAAGCGCCGGTACTGCTCCTCGGTCACCACCCGGTACGCGCTCGGCGCACCGACCGCGGCCGGCTCCCGGGAGACGTCGACCTGCGAGACGTCACTGGTGGCGGCGTCACCCGCGCCCAGCGGGGCGGGCACGCCACCGACCGGCACGAGGTATTCCTGCGGCCCCCGGACCCGGACGAAGTAGACCAGCGCGCCGAGGAAGACCAGGACGGCGGTCCAGACGTTGAGCCGGGTGCCGAGGATCTCGGTCGCCGCGTCGGTACGCATCATCTCGATCCAGAACCGGCCGGCGGTGTAACCCATCACGTAGAGCGCGAACGCCCGGCCCCGGCCGAACTTGAATCGACGGTCGAGCAGCAGGACCAGGCCGGCGACGCCGACGTTCCAGAGCGCCTCGTAGAGGAAGGTCGGGTGGAAGAGCCCGGGTTCGAGGACCGGATTGCCGCTGTCGTCGCGGAGCGCGTGCCCGGGATTGACCGGGTCCATCCGGTGGATCTCCAGGCCCCACGGCAGTGAGGTCGGCCCGCCGAACAGCTCGTTGTTGAACCAGTTGCCGATCCGGCCGACGGCCTGGGCCAGCGGCAGACCCGGGGCGAGGGCGTCGGCCACCACGGTCAACGGCAGGCCGAGCTGCCGCACGGCGAGCCAGGCGCCGACGGCGCCGCCCGCGACGGCGCCCCAGATGCCGAGCCCGCCCTCCCAGATGTAGAGGGCCCTGACCGGCTCACCGCCCTCGCCGAAGTAGGTCCCGGGTGAGGTGATCACGTGGTAGATCCGGGCACCGACGATGCCGAACGGCACCGCCCAGACGGCGATGTCCAGCACCGCCCAGGGGGCGACGCCACGGCGGCGCAGTCGCAGCTCGGTCACCACGGAGGCGACCACGATCCCGAGCACGATGCAGAGTGCGTACGCCCGGATCGGCACCGGCCCGAGCTGCCACACGGCGGTGGCGGGGCTCGGCAGGGCCGCCTGAGGAGAGAGCGAGGCGAGGGTCACGGGTGCACAGGCTACCGTCGCAACCCCTGCCGGCGGCACCCCGGTCCGGTTGCGTACCCCAGGCGATTCCCGCCTGCTTCGTCCTGATACGTACCGCGAACTGGCATGTCGTCCTTTTTCGCGGTGAACTTCACCGGTCCTCGGCCGCGCCGACTACCCGGTCAGCGCCGGACGGCGCGGACGCCCTCGGCGAGTTCGGCACTGAGCCGGCCCAGCGCGGCCAGCCCGGCCGCCTCGTCGGGTGCGTCCAGCACGCAGCGGACCAGGGCGCTGCCCACGATCACCCCGTCGGCGTACCGACCGATCTCGGCGGCCTGTTCGCCGGTGCTGACGCCGAGCCCCACCCCGACCGGCAGCGCGCTGATCTTCCGGATCCGGCCGACCAGGGTCGGTGCGGCGTCCGAGGTCTTCTCCCGGGCGCCGGTCACCCCCATCAGCGCGGTGGCGTAGACGAAGCCCCGGCAGTGTTCGAGGGTCATCGACAGCCGCCGGTCGGTCGAGGAGGGCGCGACCAGGAACGTCCGGTCCAACCCGTACGCGTCGGAGGCGGCCAGCCACTCGCCGGCCTCCTCCGGGATCAGGTCCGGAGTGATCAGGCCGGTGCCCCCGGCGGCGGCGAGGTCCCGGGCGAAGGCGTCGACGCCGTAGCGCTCGATCGGGTTCCAGTAGGTCATGGTGACCACCGCAGCCCCGGTCGCGGCCACCGCCTCGATGACGCGCAGCGTGTCCCGGGTGCGTACCCCGCCGGCCAGCGCGATGTCGCTGGCCCGCTGGATGACCGGCCCGTCCATCACCGGGTCGGAGTAGGGGATCTCCACCTCGATCACGTCGACCCCGGCGTCGACCATCGCCCGCATCGCGGCGATGCTGCCGTCCACGGTCGGGAAGCCGGCCGGCATGCAGCCGACCAGCAGCGCCCGCCCCTCGGCCCGGGCCTTCTCGAAGACGACCCCGATGCCCCGCTCGGCCGTGGTGGCCATCTCGCTCACCTCTGGTCCCCGTCGAGGATGCCGAAGTACTCCCCGGCGGTGTGCACGTCCTTGTCACCCCGGCCGGAGAGGTTGACCACGATGGTGGGCTCGTGGCCCAGCTCGGCGGTGAGCTCAGGGATGATCTTGAGCGTACCGGCGAGCGCGTGCGCGCTCTCGATCGCCGGGATGATCCCCTCGGTCCGGCAGAGCAACTGGAACGCCGCCATCGCCTCCGCGTCGGTGACCGGCGCGTACCGGGCCCGCCCCGCGTCGTTGAGCCAGGCGTGCTCGGGGCCGACACCGGGATAGTCCAGCCCGGCCGAGATCGAGTGCGACTCGATCGTCTGCCCGTCCTCGTCCTGCAACACGTAGGTGCGGGTGCCGTGCAGCACCCCGGAGGAGCCACCGGTGATGCTCGCCGCGTGCCGCCCGGTCTCGACCCCGTCGCCGCCGGCCTCGAAGCCGTAGAGCCGGACGTCGGCGTCGGGCACGAAGGCGTGGAAGATGCCGAGCGCGTTGGAGCCGCCGCCGACGCAGGCGGTCACCGCGTCCGGCAGCGCACCGGTCAGCTCCAGGCACTGCTGCCGGGCCTCCACTCCGATGCCCCGGACGAACTGCCGGACCATCGCCGGGAACGGGTGCGGGCCGGCGGTGGTGCCGATCAGGTAGTGCGTCCGGTCGACGTTGGCCACCCAGTCCCGCATCGCCTCGTTCATCGCGTCCTTGAGGGTGCGCGAGCCGGCGGTCACCGGGACGACGGTGGCGCCGAGCATCCGCATCCGGGCGACGTTGAGGGCCTGCCGCTGGGTGTCCACCTCACCCATGTAGACCACGCACTCCAGGTCCAGGTACGCCGCCGCGGTGGCGCTGGCGACACCGTGCTGGCCGGCACCGGTCTCGGCGATCACCCGGGGCTTGCCCATCCGCTTGGTGAGCAGCGCCTGGCCGAGCACGTTGCGGACCTTGTGCGCGCCGGTGTGGTTGAGATCCTCCCGCTTGAGCAGCACCCGCGCCCCGACCCGGGCGGAGAGCCGCTCGGCCCGGTAGAGCAGCGACGGGATGTTGGCGTACTCGCGCAGCAGCCGGGTGAACTCGGCGTTGAACGTCTCGTCGGCCAGCGCCTCCCGGTACGCCGTGTCGAGTTCGTCGAGCGCGGCGACCAGCGCCTCCGGGACGAACCGGCCGCCGTACGGGCCGAAGTGCCCGGCGAGGTCGGGCAGGGTGGGGGCGCTCATGTCGGCACTCCGCTTCGTTCGCTCATCGGACCGGCCGGGGAGTCGCCGGATGGTTCCCGGCGTTGACCAGTTCGGCCACCGCCTCGCGGGGACTCTTCTGGGTGACCAGCCCCTCGCCGACGAGTACGGCGTCGGCGCCGGCCGAGGCGTACCGGATCAGGTCGTGCGGGCCGCGTACCCCGGACTCGGCGATCTTGACCACGTTGTTCGGGAGGCCCGGGGCGATCCGCTCGAAGACCGACCGGTCGACCTCCAGGGTCCGCAGGTTGCGGGCGTTGACCCCGATCACCCGGGCGCCGGCCTCCAGGGCGCGGTCCGCCTCCTCCTCGTCGTGCACCTCGACCAGCGCGGTCATCCCGAGCGACTCGATCCGCTCCAGGAGGCCGACCAGCACGTTCTGCTCCAGCGCGGCGACGATCAGCAGGACCAGGTCGGCACCGTGCGCCCGCGCCTCGTGCACCTGGTAGCTGGAGACGACGAAGTCCTTGCGGAGCACGGGAATGTCCACCGCGCTCCGGACCGCCGCCAGGTCCTCCAGCGACCCGCCGAACCACCGTCCCTCGGTGAGCACGCTGATGCAGCGCGCCCCACCGGCGGCATAGTCACCCGCCAGATCGGCCGGGTCGGCGATCTCGGCGAGCTGTCCCTTGGACGGCGACGAGCGTTTCACCTCCGCGATCACTCCGACGCCCGGGCGGCGCAGTGCCGCGTACGCGTCCCGGGGTGGCGCGGCCGCCGCCGCGAGTTCCTTGATCTGCTCCAACGGCACCTGTTCCTGCCGCCGTGCGACGTCCTCGCGGACTCCGGCGAGGATCTCGTCGAGCACATTGGCGGACGTGGCCGATCCGGCTTCGTCTCCCGCCGCGTGCGGATGCTCAGCAGTCACCAACGGACTCCCCTCTCCGGGTGTCATGGGCCGATGCTAGGCGTCGCCACGGGGCGGACGCCCTCGGGGGTATGGCGTGCTTCACGAGATGGGCTGGGGCATAATGGCCGGCCCTGTGAGCGGACTATCACGCTGCGCCATCTCCGGCGGCTCGGGTCTCGCCCGGCTGTGACCGAGATCAAGGAAGCGCCGCGCGGCACCGGAGGTTGTCCCGGATGGTGAACCGGGCCCCGGAGGAACCGTTGATCCGGGGGTGACCGGCCGGAAACACCGGATGGGCACCATCAACCTCGGGCACACTGGTCGCGGGACCGCCGCCGGCCAGCCGGATCGATTTCGTGCGGGGAAGACCATGAGCGCTGCGAAGCCTGACTCGACCATCGACCTGACCAGCATTCCCCGGGCCGTACTCTCCGTCGCGGTCGGCATGGTGCACAGCGTCGAGCGGGCGGTGATCGGCGACGCCCGGATCCGGACCGCCCGGGGCAACGCCTGGGAGGCGATCTGCGCGGACCGGGAGCGGGCACTGCGCCGGGACGAGATCCGGGCCCTGGTGGCGTCCCTCGCCGCCGCGCCGCCGGTCGGGCCCGCGACCGTCGCCGCCCGTGGCTCGACCGCCGCCCGCACCGCCGCCGCGCCACGCGGCTCGACCGCCGCCCGCCAGCCGGTCAGCTGACCGTCGGGTCCTCGCCCCGGTCCAGCGCGTCCCAGGCGGCCGTCGTGCGCCGGGCGTCCACCCGGCCGTCGGCGGCGACCACCGCACCGGCCCGGCCCGGCCCGGCCGGCCGGGCCCGCTCGTAGCGGGCACCCATCACCGGCCACCCCCCGCCCCGCACGGCCGTGAGGCCGCCGGCCGCCCCGGCCAGCAGGCCGCCCAGCGCGCAGAGCAGCGGCCAGCCGGCACTGAGCTCGCCGCCGGCGCCGAACCCGGCGTAGCCGGCACCGGCCGCCACCCCGATGCCGAGCAGCGCCAGCACTCCGCCGACCAGCCGGCGTCCGATCCCCCGGGTGCCGAGCACCGCTCCGGCGGCGGCCAGCCCGACCAGGGCCAGCGCCGGCAGCCAGGGGAGCAGGTCGCCGCCGGTCCGGGTCACCCGCCCGGGCGGCAGCGGCGCCGGGCGGGCGGTCAGCTCGACCGACCAGGTCCGGGTCGCCGCGAAAACCGCGAGGCCGGCGCCGACCAGGCAGAACAGCACCGCGTACGCCAACTCCCGCCGTCCCGCCACCCGTGCCACGCCGCCCGGTGCCGCCGCGGAGCCCGGTGCGGCGTCGGCGCCGGGTGGATCGGCCGGGGCCGGTCGCTCGGCGGGTACCGGAGTTGCCTCCGGCGGTCGGTCGGGGTTCACCGGGCCGGCCGGAGCGTCTCGGCCGCCGCGATCGCGGCCAGTACCGCAGCCGCCTTGCTCCGGGTCTCCCGGTCCTCGGCGGCCGGGTCGGAGTCGGCGACGATCCCGGCACCGGCCTGCACGTACGCCCGGCCGCGGCGGATCAGCGCGGTCCGGATCGCGATCGCCATGTCCAGGTCGCCGCCGAAGCCGAAGTAGCCGACCGTGCCGCCGTACAGGCCGCGCCGGGTCGGCTCCAACTCCTCGATGATCTCCATCGCGCGCACCTTCGGAGCGCCGGAGAGGGTACCGGCCGGGAAGGTGGCGGCGAGCGCGTCGAACGCCGTCCGGTCCTCCCGCAGCGTCCCGACCACGGTGGAGACGATGTGCATGACGTGGCTGTACCGCTCGATGGTGGCGAACTCCGGCACCTCGACCGTGCCCGGCCGGCAGACCCGACCCAGGTCGTTGCGGCCCAGGTCGACCAGCATCACGTGCTCGGCCCGCTCCTTCGGGTCGGCGAGCAGCTCGGCGGCGAGCCGGCCGTCGTCGGCCGGGCTGCCGCCCCGGGGCCGGGTGCCGGCGATCGGGTGCAGCATCGCCCGGCGCTGGCCGTCCGCGCCGGTGCTGACCTTCAGGTGCGCCTCCGGGGACGACCCGACGATGTCGAAGTCGTCGAACCGGAGCAGGTACATGTACGGGCTCGGGTTGGTCGCCCGGAGCACCCGGTAGACGTCCAGCGGGTCGGCCCGGGTCTCCCGCTCGAAGCGCTGGGCCAGCACGATCTGGAAGCACTCGCCGGCCCGGATCGCCTCCTTGGCCACCTCGACCGCCTTCGGGTACTCCCCGTCGGCGGTCCGGCTGAGCACCTCGCCCGGTGACGGCCGGCCGACCGTGGCGATCATCGGCGGGATCGGCCGGGACAGCGCGGTGGTCATCGCGTCCAGCCGGCCGACCGCCTGGTGGTACGCCGCCGTCACCTGGGCCGCCCGCTCCGGGTCGTCCCCGGCGGCACCGGCCGGCCCGCCCTCGGTGACGCCGGCCGGCGGTGCCGGCAGCAGGGCGTTCGCCACCAGGATCGCCGAGCCGTCGAAGTGGTCCAGCACGACCAGGTCGGTGGCGAGCATCATGCCCAGCTCGGGCAGGCGCAGGTCGTCCTCGGTCAGCGACGGCAGCCGCTCGAACCGGCGTACGACGTCGTAGCCGAGGTAGCCGACCATGCCGCCGAGCAGCGGTGGCATGGGGCCGTGCCCGGATCCGACCGGGCCGGTCGCGTCCGGCCCGGTCAGCGCCGCCACGGTCGCCCGGAGCACCGCCATCGGGTCGCCACCGCTCGGCAGCCCGGCCGGTGGCGTACCGAGCCAGTGCGCCTGGCCGTCCCGCTCGACCAGGGTGGCGGCGCTGCGTACCCCGACGAAGGAGTAGCGCGACCAGGCGATCCCGGCCGCGCCGGCCCCCTGCTCCGCCGACTCCAGCAGGAACGTCCCCGGGCCGCCGGCCAGCTTGCGGTAGACCCCGACCGGGGTCTCCCCGTCGGCGAGCAGCCGCCGGACCACCGGCACCACCCGCCGGGTCCGGGCCAGCTCGCGGAAGGTCGCCTCGTCCGGGCTCACCGCTCCGGTGGTCATCGGGTCACCGCCCCAGCCTCGGTCATGTCGTCGGTCCGGTGGAGGTCGCCCCGGTGACCGGCAGCTCGTCGGAGAAGCAGGTCCAGCTCCCGGTGTGGCAGGCCGCGCCGACCTGGTCGACGCTGACCAGCAGGGCGTCGCCGTCGCAGTCCAGCGCCACCGAGCGGACGTACTGGTGGTGGCCGGAGGTGTCGCCCTTGACCCAGTATTCCCGCCGGCTGCGCGACCAGTAGGTCGCCCGGCCGGTGGTGAGGGTGCGGTGCAGCGCCTCGTCGTCCATCCAGGCGACCATCAGCACGTCGCCGGTGTCGTGCGCCCGGACCACCGCGGTGACAAGTCCGTCGGGGTTGCGGCGCAGGCGCGCGGCGATCGCCGGGTCGAGGGCCGAGGGTCGCGCGGGGCCGCTGCGCGCCGGCCCGGGCGCGGTCACCGGGGAGAGATCGGGTACGGGCATAGTTCCCGATTGTTTCGCACGCGGCGCCGGAACTGTCGACCCGTCCCCGCTCCCGCCCGCCGAAGTGGCCCGGGCCACGCCGCCCCGGGTGCCGTCCGTCCCCGGTGGGGTGATCGTCCCGGTCCGGTCCGGGCGGACGAGCTGGTCGACGTAGCGGTCGAGCCGGCCGTCGCGCAGGGCGGTGGCGAGGTCCGGCCCGACCACCCCGGCCAGTTCCTCGGCGTACGGGCGGGCCAGTGCCACCGTGCCGGCGACCAGGCGGTGCGCGGCGGAGTGCAGCCGGGGCAGGGTGTCGGGGCGCAGCCCGAGGCAGGTGAGCATGTCGTCGCGGTAGCGCTCCGGTGCGACCGGCAGGTCGAGCGCGGCGGCGAGCGCGTCCCGCCGGCTGGCCACCGTGACCGCCGGGTTGGCGAGCCGGAGCACCGAGGGGCAGCGCCGGGCCAGTTCGGCGGCGGCGAGCCGGGCCTCGTACTCGGCACCGCTGGCGCAGGCGCCGCCGACCTTGCCGAGCGCGGCGACGAGTTCCTCCAGATCCGGCTCGGCGGGGCGCTGGCGGATCTCGGTGACGTCGACGGAAGATCGCCAGGCGCCGTGTGCCCAGAGTAACCGTACGGGCGCGACGACCGGCAGTCCGAAGGACCATTCGGCGGGCCGGTCGAGCCGTTCGAGCCAGGATTCGACGTCCCGGACGGCGACCGACAGGTGGGTCAGCCGGTCGCCCGTCTCCACGAGGAACGCCGGGTACGCGGCGTACGGTCCCCCGCTGACCAGGACATCGATGTCCACGTCGCTGTACGGGGTGGCGGCCCCCCGGGCATAGCTGCCGCGCAGCAGCACCCCGACGACGGGCGGGCCGGGCATTCGGCGCAGCCGGTCCGTCCAGTCGTCGAGAAACCGGAGTTGCCGTAACGGACCGTGATCCACGGCGTCATCGTGCCGCAGGTCCGATCATGACGCAACGCCCGATCATGCTTCGCCTGGGCGTTTCGTCCGTTATCTGCCAATAAATCGCATTGATTGCTCCGGGTAGCGCTCGCCGGCCGCCGCGCCGACGGGTACCGCGGCGGAGAGCTGGGCCACCTGCGCGCCGGTGAGCCGCAGGTCGACGGCCGCGGCGTTCTCCTCCAGATAACCGACCCGCTTGGTGCCGGGGATCGGCAGGACGTCGTCGCCCTGGGCGAGCAGCCAGGCCAGCGCCGCCTGGGCCGGCGTACAGCCGATCTCGGCGGCCACCTCGCGGACCCGGGCGACCAGCTCCAGGTTGGTGCCGAGGTTCTCCTCGGCGAACCGGGGTGCCCGGTTGCGGAAGTCCTCGGCGTCGAGCTGCTCCCGGCTGTTGATCGTCCCGGTCAGCAGTCCCCGACCCACCGGCGAGTACGCCACCAGCGCCACGCCGAGGTCCCGGCAGGTCGCCAGCATCTCCCGCTCGACGTCCCGGCTGAACAGCGAGTACTCCATCTGCACCGCCGCCACCGGATGCACGGCGTGCGCGGCTCGCAGCGTCGCCGGACTCACCTCGGAGAGCCCGATGAACCGCACCTTGCCGTCCACCACCAGCTCCGCCATCGCCCCGACGGTCTCCTCGATCGGTGTCTCCGGGTTGCGCCGGTGCAGGTAGTAGAGGTCGATGGTGTCGACGCCGAGTCGGGCCAGCGAGGCGTCGCAGGCCTGGCGGGCCCACGCCCCGGAGCTGTCGACGTACGCCCCCGGCGAGGCGGTGGTACTCCCCTCGCCGGTGAACCGGTTGCCGAACTTGGTGGCCAGGAATACCTCGTCGCGGCGCTTGCGCACCACCGGGCCGAGCAGTTCCTCGTTGTGCCCCCGCCCGTACATGTCGGCGGTGTCCAGGTGGTTGATCCCGAGGTCGAGGGCGCGGTGCAGGGTCCGGGTCGACTCCTCGTCGTCCCGGGTCCCGTACGCCATGCTCATCCCCATACAGCCGAGCCCGATGGCCGAGACCTCCGGTCCGATGGCACCGATCCTGCGCTTGTGCATCGCTTCCGCTCCGTCCGCCGTACGTTCCGCCCTGCCCGGTCCCAGGTTTCCACCTCACCGCCGAGCGGGCCATCCGGGACCGGTACCCGCTCCGCACCCGCCGGGAAACCGGCCGGCCCGATGGACGATTGTCCCCGGACAAGATTTCATCTAGCGTTGATTTCAACAGTTGATGAGTTTTGGAGGGAGGCACCATGGAATCCGCGATCGAGGTCCGCGACCTCGTCGTGACGCGCGGGAGACGGCAGGTCCTGCACGGGATCGGCTGCACCGTCCCGCGCGGCAGCGTCACCGGCCTGCTCGGCCCGAGCGGCAGCGGCAAGACCACCCTGCTGCGGGCCATCGTCGGCGTGCAGGTCGTGTCCGGCGGCACCGTCACCGTGCTCGGCGAGCCGGCCGGCGCCCGGAGCCTGCGGCGGCGCGTCGGCTACCTGACCCAGGCGCCGAGCGTCTATCCGGACCTGACCGTCCGGGAGAACACCCGCTACTTCGGCCGGCTCTACGGCCTCGGCCGGGCCGACGCCGACCGGGCGATCGCCGACGTCGGCCTGGCCGACGCGGCCGACCAGCTCGTCGGCACCCTCTCCGGCGGCCAGCGCAGCCGGGCCTCGCTGGCCTGCGCCCTGGTCGGCCGCCCCGAGGTGGTGATCCTCGACGAGCCGACGGTCGGGCAGGACCCGGTGCTCCGGGCCGAGCTGTGGCAGCGGTTCCACGCGATGGCCGCCGAGGGCACCACGCTGCTGGTCTCCAGCCACGTGATGGACGAGGCGGCGCGGTGCGACCGGCTGCTGCTGATCCGGGAGGGTCGGCTGATCGCCGACGACACCGTGCCGGCGGTACGCGCGGCGGCCGGCACCGACGACCTGGAGGAGGCGTTCCTCCGGCTGATCCGGGCGAACGAACTGGCCGGCGAGGACCGGCTGGCCGGCAGCGGCGATCGGAGGGCGGGGCGGTGAACCTGCGGATCCTGGCCGTCACCACCGGCCGCATCCTGCGCCAGCTGCGCCACGACCGGCGTACCGTGGCGATGCTGCTGGTGGTGCCGGTGGTGCTGCTCACCCTGCTCTACCACATGTACGGCGACCAGCCGGCGCCGCCCGGACAACCGGCCCTCTTCGACCGGATCGCACTGGTCATGCTCGGCGTCTTCCCGTTCGTGATCATGTTCCTGGTCACCAGTATCGCCATGTTGCGCGAGCGCACCTCCGGCACGCTGGAGCGGCTGCTCACCACCCCGCTGGGCAAACTGGACCTGCTCTTCGGCTACGGCCTCGCGTTCGGACTGGCCGCCACGGTCCAGGCCGGCGTCGCGGCCGGCGCGGCGTACTGGCTCTTCGACCTCTCCACCGCCGGCAACCCCGGGCTGGTGGTGCTGATCGCGGTCGTCAACGCCGTACTCGGGGTCGCGCTGGGACTCTTCTGCAGCGCCTTCGCCCAGACCGAGTTCCAGGCCGTACAGTTCATGCCGGTCGTGGTGATCCCGCAGATCCTGCTCTGCGGCCTGTTCGTCGCCCGCGACCAGATGGCCGGCTGGCTACAGGCGATCAGCGACGCGCTGCCCCTGTCGTACGCGGTCGGGGCGCTACAGGAGGTCGGCGCGCACGCCGAGCCGACCGGCACGATGTGGCGGGACGTGGCGGTGGTGGCCGTGGCGGTGGTGGTCGCTCTGGTGCTCGCGGCGGCGACGCTCCGGCGGCGTACCGGCTGAGGGTCCGGGTCACCGGTCGGCGCATCGCGGGAGGCGCCGACCGGTGCCGGAGGAACGAGCACGAGGACGGCGATGGCACGACGGAGCGGACGGCGACCGGGCAACCCCGACACCCGGGAGAGCATCCTGAGAGCCGCCCGGGAGGCGTTCGCCGAACGCGGCTTCGACCACACCTCGATCCGGGCCATCGCGACCGCCGCCGGAGTCGACCCGGCACTGGTACACCACTATTTCGGCACCAAGGACCAACTTTTCCTCGCCACCATCGACATCCCGTTCGATCCGCAGGAGCTGCTGCCGCAGATCGCCGCCGGTGGGCTCGACGGGATCGGTGAACGCCTGGTCCGGACGTTCCTGCGGGTCTGGGACTCCCCCGCCGGTACCGCCGGGGTAGCGCTGTTCCGGTCCGCGATGAACAACGAGTGGACCGCCCGGCTGCTCCGGGAGTTCCTGGAGACCCAGGTGCTCCGTCGGGCGACCGGGCTCCTCGAGATCGACCCGGCCGAGGCACCGCTGCGCTCGTCGCTGGTCGCCACCCAGATGGCCGGCATGGTCATCGTCCGCTACATCCTGCGGCTGGAGCCGCTCGCCTCGGCACCGCCGGACGTCGTGGTCGCGGCGGTGGGGCCGACCATCCAGCGCTACCTGACCGGGGACGTCACCCGGCTCACCGGCCGGCCGGCCGATCCGGCCACACCGGGCGGGGCGCGTCCCGACACGCCGGGCGGGGCGCGGCGGGACGGCTGACCCGGGAGGACTACCGGTCGGACCAGACCTGGTCGGGAGTGCTGCCGACCGGCCACTCCTGGTCGGGGCGCTGTGCCTGGTGCCGCCGCCGGCAGAGCACGGGGTGCAGCAGCTCCGCCAGCTCCGCCTGGTCGGCGAGCGGGCGGGGGAAGGCGAGCCGGGCCCGGCAGCGGGTACCGCGTCCGCCGAGGGCCACCACCATGCCGTACCGGTCCAGCCGGACCACCCGGGGCGGCGGCTCGTCCGCCCCGTCCGGCGGTACGAGGTCGCCGAGCTGGCGCCGGAGGAAGGCGGCGATCTCCGGCCCGTGGTGGTCCGCGAGGTCGGCGAGAAGGTCACGTTCCAGCGGGTGCAGCGGGTCCGGCTCGGCGGCGGCGTACTCGGCCGGCTCGACGTGCCGCACGGTGCCGGCACGTTCGAGCCGGATCTCGGCCGGCTCGAACCGGTACAGCGTGAAGCCCCGGCCTACGTCCAGCAGGTCTCCGGTCGGCACCACCTCGGCGAAGTCGATGGCGGCCTGCCGCGCCTCGATCCCGGCCAGCGGCTCCGGCCAGCCGGAGATCCAGACCCGGCCGAGCGGCGGCGCCCCGGCGGCCGGCGGCAGGTCGCGGACGTCGAGCACGAGCGCGGTGCCCCGGCTGCTGCCGGTCGGCCGGAGTGCGGCGGCCAGGTCGCTGACGATCGAGACGAGCAGCAGGATCCGGCCCGCCGCGTCGGTGGCGTGCCGGACCTGGTGCGGTCCGGGCCGGTAGGCGAGCTGGGCGGTGCCGGCGAGCCGGCCGGCGGCCAGGGTACGGGCCACCTCCGCGGAGCTGGGCTGCATGACGTCGACCTCCGGCGAAGTTAGCCTGTCCTTAGTAAGGGCAGGCTAACTTATCGGGCGGTCGGCGTCCATCTCCCGGCCGACCCCCCCGCCGCCACTACCGGGTCTGCTCCAACCAGGACGCGTAGAGCAGGCCGTAGACCGACTGCGGGTCGCTGACCAGTTCCTCGTGCGGACCGCGCTGCACGATCCGGCCCCGGTCCACCACGATCACCTCGTCGGCGGCCTGCGCGGTGGAGAGCCGGTGCGCGATCGCCACCGTGGTCCGGCCCCGGGTCACCGCGTCGAGGGTGCGTTGCAGGCGTACCTCGGTGGCCGGGTCGACCGCGCTGGTCGCCTCGTCCAGCACCAGCAGGTCCGGGTCGGCCACGTACGCCCGGGCCAGCGCGACCAACTGCCGCTCGCCCACGCTGAGCGCCTCGCCGCGCTCACCCACCGGCGTCGCCAGCCCGAGCGGCAGCCCCTCCACCCAGTCGCCGAGACCGAGTTCGGCGAAGGCCGACGCCAGTTCCTCGTCGGTCAGCTCCGGCCGGCCGAAGCGGACGTTCTCCGCCACCGTGGAGTCGAAGAGGAAGCCGTCCTGCGGCACCATCACCACCCGGGAGCGCAGCGAGCCGAACCGGACCCGGTCCAGCGGCACCCCGGAGAGCAGCACCGTCCCGCCGGACGGGTCCATCAGCCGGGTCAACAGCTTCGCGAAGGTGGTCTTGCCACTGCCGGTCTCGCCCACCACCGCCACCCGGGTCTTGGCCGGGATGTCCACGTCGACGTCGACCAGCACCGGCGGGCCGCCCGGGTAGTGGTATTCGACGCCGGCGAAGCGGATGTCGATCGGCCCCGGCGGCAGGTCCATGCCCTGCTCGCCCGGGTCCGCCACGTCCGGCGCCACGTCGAGTACGTCCAGCACCCGCCGCCAGCCCGCCACCGCGTTCTGCGCCTCGTTGAGCACCTCGGTGGCGATCTGCACCGGCTGGATGAAGAGGGTGACCAGGAAGAGGAAGGCGGTGAGCTCGCCGATGCCGAGCGACCCGTCCACACCCAGCCGGACGCCGAGCACCACCACCCCGGCCAGAGCCAGCCCGGCGGCGATCTCGCCGGTCGAGAAGCTGACCACGCTGGTCCGGATGGCCCGCTGCTGGGCCCGACGCTGCGCGTCGATGCTCCGGTCCAGCCGCTCGGCGGTCCGGCCCGACACCCCGTACGCCCGGATCACCGGCGCGCCCACCACGGTCTCGGATATCGCCGCCAGCATCGCGCCGAGCCGCTGCCGGACCAACCCGTACGCGGCGGCGAGCCGCTTCTGGAAGATCCGGATCACCGCCACGGCCGGGATGAACGCGGCGAAGACCACCAGGGTCAACTGCCAGGAGTAGACCGCCATCACCACGGTGGTCACCGCCACCTGACCGAGGTTGATCAGGAGGATCACCCCGCCCCACTGGAGGAACTGGGTGATCTGGTCCACGTCGCTGGTGACCCGGGAGACCAGCGAGCCGCGCCGCTCCGCCTGCTGGTGCAGCGTCGACAGGTCGTGCACGTGCCGGAAGGCCCGCACCCGCACCCCGGCCAGCGCCGTCTCGCTGACCGTGAAGAGCCGGCGCATCATCAGGTAGCCGCAGATGGTGGTCACCACCAGCACCGCCGCGGTGGCCCCGACCACGATGCCGACCACCCCGATGTCCGGCCCGCCGGGCGCACGCAGCCCCCGGTCGATGCCCTGCTGGACCGCGACCGGTATGGCGGCCCGGCCGACCATCGAGACCAGGGCCAGCGCGAGGGTGCCGGCAAGTCCGGTACGCAGTTCCGGGGAGAGCGCCAGCCCCCGCCGGAACGTCCCCCAGGCGCTCTCGGCCCGCTCCGGTACCGCCCCGGCCGTGGTCGTGCTCACGCGTCCACCTCTTCGCCCCGGCGGGTCGCCGGATCCTCGTACGCCCGCTCGCGTTCCCGCTCCGCCTCGGCCCGCTCGTACGCGGTGACCAGCGCGGCGTAGCCGGGCGTGGTACGCAGCAGCGTGGCGTGGGTGCCCCGACCGACCACCCGGCCGTGCTCGACGTAGACCACCTCGTCGGCGAGCGCGATCGTCGCCCGCCGGTACGCCACCACCAGGATCGACGCCCCCGGTCCCGGCGGGCCGTCGGCGTCGGTCGACTCCGACCGCCCGCCGCGCAGCGCGGCCAGGATCGCCGCCTCCACCCTCGGGTCGACGGCGCTGGTGGCGTCGTCCAGTACCAGCAGCCGGGGCCGGCCGGCCAGCGCCCGGGCCAGAGTGAGTCGCTGCCGCTGGCCGCCGGAGAGCGCCGCGCCGCGCTCGCCGACCAGGGTGTCCAGGGCGTCCGGCAGCGCCGCCACAAAGCCGTCCGCCTCGGCCAGCCGCAGCGCCGACCAGACGTCGTCGTCGGTGATGCCGTCCCGGCCGAGGGTGATGTTCTCCCGGATGGTGTCGTCGAAGACGAACGGCACCTGGGCGACCAGCGCGGTGTTGCCGGCGAGCGAGGCGGCGGTGAGGGAGCGCAGGTCGACCCCGTCCAGGGTCACCGTGCCGGCGTCCGGGTCGACCAGCCGTACCGCGAGGGAGACGATCGTCGACTTGCCGGAGCCGGTGGGCCCGACCAGCGCCACGGTGCGGCCGGCCGGAACGGTGAACGAGACGCCGTGCAGCACCGGTACCGGCCCGGGTGCGGCCGGTACGGCGGGAGCCGGCTCGACCGGGGCCGCCTCGGTCGGTGGCACCACCTCGGTCGGCCTCGCCGCGGCCTCCGGTTCCTCGATGGCCAGGCCCGGTTCGGCGGGGGCGGTCGGCGGTGGCGGTTCGGCCGGGGCGTACCCGAAGCTGACCCGGTCGAAGACGAGGGTGGCCGGACGGCCGTCCCGGCGGTCCAGCGTGGTGTCGCCGTACGGCATCTCGCCGGTGGCGGTGAGCACGTTCTGCAACCGGTCCCAGCCGGCGACGCTGCGCGGTAGCTCGGCGAGGACCCAACCGATCGCCCGGACCGGGAAGGCCAGCACGGTGAAGAGGAACGCCACGCTGATCAGTTCGGTGATGGTGACCGCGCCCTGGCTCAACCGGACCGCGCCGACCAGCAGCACCGCCAGGGTACCGAGGCTGGGCAGGGTCTCCAGCATCGGGTCGAAGACGCCCCGGAGCCGGCCGACCGAGATCAGCGCGTCCCGCAGCTCACCGGCCTGGGCGGCGAACCGGGTCGTCTCCCGGGCCTCCTGGCCCATGGTCTTGACCACCAGCGCCCCGTCGAAGCTCTCGTGGGCGATCGCGCTGACCTCGGCGCGCATCTGCTGCGCGCGAGCCTGCCGGGGTGCCATGCGCCGGGAGTAGACGACGTTCAGGGAGAAGAGCGCGGGAAAGATCGCCACGCCGACCAGGGCGAGTACCCAGTCGGTGACGAAGAGCGAGCCCATCGCCGCGACCAGCATCACCAGGGTGCCGACCGCGAACGGCAGCGGTGCGATCGGGAACCAGGCCGCCTCCACGTCGGAGTTGGCGTTCGAGAGCAGGGTGCCGGTGGCGTGCCGGTGGTGCCAGGCCAGCGGAAGCTCCAGGTAGCGGCGGGTGATCCGGCGCCGGTAGCTGGCCTGCAACCGGTACTGCATGAATCCGGCGCCGAGCCGGCGCCCGAACATGCCCAGTACCCGGCCGACGCTGACCGCGAACAGCGCACCGGCGCCGAGGAGTACCGCGGCCAGGTCGACCCGGCCGGTCTCCAGCGACGGCACCACCACCTCGCCGACGACGGCGCCGACCACGTACGCGCTCGCGATGATCAACAGGCTGTACAGAACGCTGCCGCCGACCGCCACCGCGAAGATCCGTGGCTCCTCGCGGACCGCGTAGCCGAGGACCCTGATCCCCCGCACGAGTATGTCCCGGCTTGTCTTGCCCGCCACGCTATCCCCCGCCGTAAGCATCCTGCGTCCAGCTCATCCTTACTGATCAGGCACGGGCTTGACGAACCGATTGGCGTGGGTGATACCGACTCGGCCCTGATTGTGTCTGCTGTCACAGCCTGTTCCCGGCTGCCGGACCACGCGCGGGACGGATACGGCTCCGCCGTACCGCACGGGCCGGCCGGATCGGGATTACGATCAAGACATGCCCCGCTACGCGGACACGGAGCGACAGTCGCTGGCCGATCTCCTCCTGGCGATCGGGCCGGACGGGCCCACGATCATCCCGGACTGGGCCGCGAAAGACCTCGCCGCCCACCTGGTGGTCCGGGAACGCCGCCCGGACGCGGCGGCCGGCCTGCTCCTCCCGCCGCTGCGGGCGCACGGGCAGCGGGTCCAGGCGGCGATGGCCGACCGGCCCTACCCGGCCCTGGTCGAGCTGGTCCGGCGTCCGCCCCGGTGGAGCCCGCTGACGCTGCCACCGATCGACGAGCTGGCGAACCTGATCGAGTACTTCGTGCACCACGAGGACGTCCGGCGGGCCCGTCCCGACTGGCAGCCCCGGAAACTTCCGGCCGGGCAGCAGGCCGCGCTCTGGAAGCGCATCCCGGCGATGGCCCGGATGTCGCTGCGCCGGTTTCCGGCCGCGCTGCTGATCCAGGCGCCCGAGCACGGCGAGACCACCGCCGGGGCCGGCGGCGAGCAGCTCCGGATGGTCGGGTCACCCGGCGAGCTGATGATGTTCCTCTTCGGCCGGCAGCGCGTCGCCCGGGTGCAACTGGTCGGTCCGACCGCGCTCACCGAGCGGTTGCGGACCGCGAAACTCGGGATCTGAACCGGGACCCGCCGTCCTGCCGATGCGCACCCTCGCCCTGGCGTGGCTGACCCGGCCACCCTTCCCGGAACGGATCAGCGCGCACGTCGGGCAGGTGGGGCCGGAGACCGCGCGGTGGGCCAGCGAACTCGGCCTGGTCGGCAGCCCCGCCGCGGCCCACCGGCTGGACCGGGCGAACGCGGCCGAACTGGCCGGCCGGACCTGCCCGGATGCCCGTCCCGAGCAGCTCCGGCTGCTCGCCGACCTGTTCAGCTGGCTCTTCACCTTCGACGACCGCTGCGACGACGACGGCCTGGGCGACGACCCGGCCCGGCTCGCTCCCGTCGTCGGGCAGCTACTCGACGTCCTCGACCTGCGCGGCGGGCCGGCCCCGCCGGGCTCGACCGCCGCCGCCGGCCCGACCGCCGCCGGCCTGCACGACCTCTGCCGACGGGTACGCGCGCACGGCCCGCCCCGGCTGCTGCTCCGGTTCGCCGCCCAGATGCGGGACTACCTGCTGGCGCTGCTCTGGGAGGCGGCCAACCGGGAACGGGACCGGGTACCGGCGGTGGCCGAGTACCTCCAGATGCGCCGGCACACCGGTGCGGTACGCCCCAGCTTCACCCTGACCGACCTGGCGTACGGCGGACTGGCCGAGGTCATCTGTCGGGCCGACCTGGAGGCGTCCCACCTGGACGACCTCGCCGCCGACCTGGTCTGCTGGTGCAACGACGTCTTCTCGTACGCCAAGGAACGCCGGCAGGGCCGGGACGGGCACAACCTGATCGTCGTACTGGCCCGCGAGGCGGGGCGGGAGGAGCAGGCCGGACTCCTCGACGCGGCCCGCCGGTTCAACGCCGGGCTGCGGGCGTACCTGAGGTTGGAGTCTGCGCTGCTGGCCGGCGGCGACCCCGACACCCTCCGGTTCGTCACCGCCCGCCGGGCCTGGATCCGGGGCAGTTTCGACTGGTCCCTCGGCGCGGGCCGCTACCACTGAGCCGACCCGCCGGGACCGGCGCCGGCACCCCTGACCGGTGTGTGGCGGCCGGGTCAGTCGTCGCCGCCGTGCGCCTTCCAGGTCGGCACCGGCCGGCCGCCGACGCACTCGACCTCGACCTCGATCCGCCCGCCCGAGCCGTGGAAGGTCACCTCGGCGTCGTCGTCCGGACCGCGCTCGACCTCGCCGACCCGGTAACCCTGGGCCGGCGTCCAGGCGCTCAGCCAGACCCGCCGGCCGGCGCACTCGGCCAGCACCGTACCTCCGGGGGTGGAGACCAGCCGGCGCGAGTCGTCGGCACCGCCCGGCGGGGTGGCGGAGGTGGTCGGCACCGGGCTGGCGGTGCCGCCGGAGGGCGCCGCGCCCGGAGCGGCCGGCGGCGGGGTGGCGGCCAGCGCCCGGGCCACCTCGTCCGGGCTGCGCACCTCACCCGCCGGCCCGGTCAGCCCGGCCCCGATCACCTGTACGGCGGCCAGCCCGGTCCCGGTCGCGACCAGTGCGGCGAGCAGCCAGCCGGCCACGGCGAGCAGGGTACGTCGACGCATCCTCCGATGATGCCCGCCGACCCGTTAAGGCGGGTGCCGACGGACCCTAAGGAACCGTTAACGACGCACGCCCCGGCCCATCCCGGCCCGCTACTGGTCGACCTCGGCGAAGAACCGGCGCAGGGCGTCGGCGACCAGTGCCGGCGCCGTGGCGGTCACGAAGTGCGACTGCCCGGCCCAGACCACCCGGCGCAGTCGCGGGATCGCCGCCGCGAGCGCGTCCATCGCGCTGGGCATCGGCTCCCAGGTGTCGGCGCCCTGCATCAGCAGGGTCGGCAGGCCGACCGACGACCAGCGGGCGACGTCCGTGCTGTCGGTCGCGAGCGCTTCGAGGTCGTGCAGCCAGCCGACCGCCGACCGGCGGGCCTCGGCCGGGTCGGGCCTGCGGTCACCGGCCGCCGCCGCGAACGCCCGGACGACCTCCGCCGGGACCCGGGTCACCTCGTTCAAGACCGCCGCCATCGCCACGGCGTCGTCCTGGTCGAAGGCGGCACGGTACCGGTCGAGCAGCGGCACCAGCTCCGCCCCCGCCGCGAAGAGCGGTGGCTCGAAGAGCGCGAGCGAGCATAGCCGGGCCGGCTCGGCCGAGGCGGTGTGCAGGGCCAGGGTCGCCCCGTAGGAGGCGCCGACCAGATGGACCCGCCGGCCCGACGACGCGTACGCCGCCTCGGCCACCGCGACCAGGTCGGCGGCCTCGTCCTTGAAGGACTTGACCGTCGGTGGTACGTCGCTGGGGCCGTAACCGCGCCGGGCCGGCAGCCACAGCTCGTGGTCGTCGGCGAGCAGCTCGGCGACGCCGGCCCAGGAGTGCAGCCCGCCTCCCGAGCCGTGCACCAGGATCACCGGGTCGCCGGAACCCGTCCGGCGGACCGCCAGTCGGGTGCCGTCCGTTGACTCGACCTCCAGGTCGTGGCTGTCACGACTCGGCATTTCCACTCTCCTCCGTTCCGGTGGGCCAGTTGCACAGCGTCGCGTGGACCGCGTCGAGGATGTTGCTCCAGGACGCGTCGACGTCGCGGGGATGGCCGAACCCGTCGGCGCTCTCCAGCGTCGCGAAGCCGTGCAGGGTGCTGCGTACGAAACGCAGGGCGTCGGTCAGCCTCGGTTCGGCCAGCCCGTACCCGCGCAGCATCGCGTAACTCATCTCGATCATGCGCAGGTGTCCCGCCGAGTTCGTGCCGACTTCGGCCGGCAACGGCAGTTGGGTCGCGGCGTACTGCCCGGGGTGGGCCACCGCGAACGCCCGGTAGGCGTCGGCGAAGCCGAGCAGTGCCTCCCGGCCGCCCCGTCCGGCCACGGCGAGGCCGAGCCGGTCGGCGAAGGTGGCCGCCGCCCGGACCGCGACCTGCTCGATCAGGGCGTCCCGGCCGCGCACGTGTGCGTAGAGCGCGGCGTCCGAGACCCCGAAGTGCCGGGCGACCGCCGCCACGGTCAACCGGGAGAGTCCCATCTCGTCCGCCAGCTCGGCGGCGGCGTCCGAGACCCGCTCACTCGTCAGACCCTGGCGTGGCATACCGACCTTTCAGCCTCTAAGCAGAAACTTAATGACCCTAAGATAGTAGCTGGTTCGTCGGCCCTGCCGGCCGGTGGGGGCGAGTCAGGACCCGGGCCGCCCGCCAACCGGGTGCCGATGGGCATTTCCGGGTTACCGTGCCGGGTGTGGCGCGCCTACTGCTGATCGAGGACGACCCGGCCATCCGTACCCCGCTGCTGCACGCCCTGCGCGACCGGGGACACGCGGTGGCCGCCGTGCAGTCCGCGATGACCGGGCTGCAACGGGTCCTCGACGACCGGCCCGACCTCGTCGTACTCGACCTCGGCCTGCCCGACCTGGACGGGCTGGAGCTGCTCCGGATGCTCCGGGCGGTGAACAGCACCCCGGTGATCATCGCCACCGCCCGGGACGAGGAGGTCGAGATCATCCGGGGGCTGGACGCCGGCGCCGACGACTACGTGGTGAAGCCGTTCACCGCCGCCCAGCTCGACGCGCGGATCCGGGCGGTACTGCGCCGCGGCGCCGGCCCGGCCGACGGTCCGGCGTTACTGGCCGTCGGCGAGCTGCGGGTCGATCCGGCGGCCCGGCAGGCGACCCTGGCCGGGACACCGCTCGAACTGACCCCCCGGGAGTTCGACCTGCTGCACTATCTGGCCGCCCGGGCCGGTCGGGTGGTGAGCAAGCGGGAACTGCTGACCGAGGTGTGGCAGCTTCCCTACGGCGGCGCGGACAAGACGGTGGACGTACACCTGTCGTGGCTGCGTCGCAAGCTCGGCGAGACGGCGCAACAGCCCCGCTACCTGCACACGGTGCGCGGGGTGGGGGTCCGGCTCGACGTACCCGGGACCCGGCCGTGAGGCGCCGGCTCACCCTGCTGGTCGCGGCCACCACCGGCCTGGTGCTGCTGGCCTTCCTGGTTCCGCTCGCGATGCTGCTGCGCGGCGTCGCCGCGGACCGGGCGGTGGTGGCCGCCACCGCCGACGTACAGGCCCTGGTCCCGCTGGTCGGCACGACCGGCGAGGACGGGCTGCGGCTCGCCGCCGAGCAGGTCGGGGCCGCGGCCGACCGGCCGGTCACGGTCTTCCTGCCCGACGGCGCGGTCCTCGGCGACGGCGCGCCCCGGACGGACGGCGTCGAGCTGGCCGCCCGGGGCGAGAGCCTCACCGTCGCGGGCGAGGAGGGCCGGGAGATCCTGGTCGCGGTGCAGGGCCGCCCGGACGGTACGGCGGTGATCCGCACCTTCGTCCCGGACGAGGAGCTGACCCACGGCGTCTACCGCTCCTGGCTGGTGCTGGCCGGGCTCGGGGTGGCGCTGCTGCTGCTCGGCCTCGCCGTCGCCGACCGGCTGGCCCGGTCGCTGACCGCCCCGATCGCCGAACTGTCGGCGGTCTCGCACCGGCTGGCCGGGGCGGAGCTGACCGCCCGGGCCACCCCCTCCGGTCCGGCGGAGCTGCGCGCGGTGGCCGGCGCGCTCAACCATCTCGCCACCCGGATCCAGGAGTTGCTGCGGGACGAACGCGAGCAGCTCGCCGACCTGTCGCACCGGCTCCGTACCCCGTTGACGTCGCTGCGGCTGGAGTCGGAGTCGCTGGCCGACCCCCGGGAGGCGGCCCGGATCACCGAGCGGGTGGACGCGGTGGAGCGGGCGGTGACCGGGCTGATCCGGCAGGCCCGGCGGCGGGGCACCGACACCGGTACCGAGCCGGTCTGCGACGCCACGGCGGTGGTCCGGGACCGGGTCGCGTTCTGGACCGTACTGGCCGAGGACACCGGGCGGGACGTCGGACTCGACCTGGCCGACCGGCCGCTACCGGTACGGCTGCCCGCCGACGAGCTGGCGGCGGTGCTGGACGCCCTGCTCGGCAACGTCTTCGCGCACACCCCGGACGGCACCGGTTTCACCGTCGCGCTGGCGCCCCGCCCCGCCGGAGGTGCGCTGCTGACCGTCGCCGACAGCGGCCCCGGGCTGCCGCCGGCCCTGGTCGGACCCGCCCCCGCCGGGTTGGTGGAGCGCGGGGCGAGCGCCGCCGGCTCGACCGGGCTGGGCCTGGACATCGCCCGCCGGGCGGCCCGGGCCAGCGGCGGCCGGTTCGAGCTGTCGGATGCCGACGGCGGCGGGGCGCGGGTCGCCGTCACCCTCGGACCACCGCTGGCCAGCCGGGGTACGCCGTCCGGAGTGGCCCCGAACTGAACCGCCCGGTCCGGTTCACCCTCCCTGCCGCCGCTGCACGCTCTTTACCTTTGTTTAGCGTTCGGACAGCGCGCCGCTATCCCGCCCCGCGCGAACCTCGGTGCCGAGAACCCCGGAACCGGGTGTTCGCGACGATGGAGGAGACAGCGATGCGGCGAAAGACTCTGGTCCTGAGCGTCGGTGGCGTGCTGGCGGCAGCCGCCGTCGTCGGCACCGCGATCGGGGCCAGCGCGGCGGAGGGCGAGCGGCAGGGGTTCGGCGCCGTCGCCACCACCGCGCCCGCTGCGCCGACGCCCGGTGCCGACCCGACGGGTACGCCCGGCGCCGGACCGACCGGTGGTCCGACGGGTACGCCGAGCGGCACGCCGTCGGGTGCACCGACCGGCTCCCCCGCACCGACCGGCACGGCGCCGGCCGGAGCGGTCGACTCGGCGCGGGCCGTCGAGATCGCCCTGGCCAGCGCCGGTGGCGGCCAGCTCGACGAGGTCGAGCGGGAGCAGGAGCATGGGCGCGAGGTGTGGAGCGTCGAGCTGGTCAAGGACGGCCGTGAGGTCGAGGTGGACGTGGACGCGACCACCGGCGAGATCGTCAAGACCGAGCAGGACGACGAGGACGACGAGGACGACGACCGCGACGAGGACGACGACGACCGCGACGACGACTGAGCCGGTCGGTGGGCGGGGTGACCGTCGGCGGTCCCCGGGAGGGTCAGCCGGCCGGCGGCACCGCGCCGGCCCCGCCGGAGGTCGCGTCGATCAGTGTCCGGCGCCCGCCGGCCGCCCCGGCCGCCCCGGCCGGCGGGCCGGCGACGCAGGGGCCCCGGTGTCCCTCCCGCTCGCCACAGCGACCGCTGCCGAAGAGCAGCCGATCGCAGAAGACCCGGTACCGCTCGTGCTGCGCGTCCTCGGCCGAGACCGTGACCTCGCCGGCATCGAGTTCCGGCAGGAACGCCAGCGACTCGGCCAGCCTCGCCGCCAGTTCGGTGGCGGCGTGCAGGGTGTGTACGGCAACCGGAAGGTGGATGACGTGGCCCGGGACCGCGTCGCCGCGACCGGGACTTCCCATGACCGGTCCTGCATGACCCATGGTTGATGACCCTCACCCAGTGGTTGATGACCTCCGCGCCTGGCCCGGCGGCGCTCTCTGTCCCGCCGGCCTGGGCCGAACGCCTCGATAGCTTGCCAGACGTACCCGGAAATTTCGGGTTTGCCACTCGGACCCGATCCGGCGTACCGGGCCGGAACCGCCAGGTGGGGGCGGTCGACCTGGTCCGATCGGCACGGGCGGCCCGACCGATCGGGACTAGCCGTGGCGCCTGGGGAGCCAATACCGTACGGTAACCGCGATTTAACGTGATCACCGTCACGCGACGATATCCCGGAGGCACCCCCCGCCATGTCACTCGACGTCCCCTACCGGTCCATCCCCGACATGTTCCTGAAGCGTGTCTCGGCCACCCCCGACCGGGACGCTTTCGCCCACCCCGCCCCGGACGACTCCGGCCCGGTCTGGTTGAGCTGGGCGCAGGTCGGCCAGCGCGCGAAGGCGATCGCGGCCGGACTGCGCGGCCTCGGCGTCGGTTCCGAGGACCGGGTGGCGATCCTGGCCAACACCCGGCTCGACTGGGTCCTCGCCGATCTCGGCATCATGTGCGCGGGCGGCGCGACCACCACGGTCTACCCGACCACCGAGCCGGAGGACACCGCCTACATCCTGGCCGACTCCGGCTCCAAGGTGCTGATCGCCGAGAACGCCGAGCAGGCAGCCAAGATCGCCGGGGTGGAGCTGCCGGCGCTGACCCACGTGGTACTGATCGACGGGCCGGCCGACCCGGGCGCCACCCCGCCGCAGCTCACCCTCGCCGACCTGGAGGTGCAGGGCGCGCTGGCCCTGGAGCGCGACCCGGAACTGATCGACCGGGTGGTCGCCGGGATCGACCAGGACGACCTGGCCACGTTGATCTACACCTCCGGCACCACCGGCCGACCCAAGGGCGTCGAGCTGCTGCACGCCGGCTGGTGCTGGGAGGGTGTGGCACAGGCACAGCTCGGGTTGATCAAGGCGGAGGACCTGCAATACCTCTGGCTGCCGCTGTCGCACTCGTTCGGCAAGACGCTGATCTGCGGTGTGATCCACGTCGGCATGCCCACCTACGTCGACGGCCGGTTGGACCGGCTGGTCGAGCTGCTCGGGGTGGTCCGGCCGACGCTGATGTGCGGCGCGCCCCGGATCTTCGAGAAGGTCTACAACCGGGCGGTCACCACCGCGCAGACGGCGGGCGGCGCGAAGGCGAAGATCTTCGCCTGGGCGGTCCGTACCGGCAAGCACAAGGTGGCGCTGGAGCAGGCCGGCCAGCCCGTCTCGGCCGGGCTGCGGCTGCGTTACGGGCTCGCCGAGAAGCTGGTCTTCAGCAAGCTCCAGGCCCGGCTGGGCGGCCGGATCCGGGTACTCGTCTCCGGCGCCGCGCCGCTGAGCCAGGAGATCGCGCACTTCTTCGCCGCGGCCGGCCTGCCGATCTCCGAGGGGTACGGGCTGACCGAGACCAGCGCCGGCAACTTCGTCAACCGCCCCGGCGCCCTCAAGATCGGTACGGTCGGCAAGGCCATGGGCGACCTGGAGTGCCGGATCGACTCCGACGGCGAGATCCTGCTCCGGGGCATGCCGGTGATGCGCGGCTACCACAACCTGCCCGACGAGACCGCCGAGGCGTTCACCTCGGACGGCTTCTTCCGGACCGGCGACATCGGCGAACTCGACGCCGACGGCTTCCTGAAGATCACCGACCGGAAGAAGGACCTGGTCAAGACGTCGGGTGGCAAGTACATCTCGCCGTCGCACATCGAGGGCATGTTCAAGGCGCTCTGCCCGTACACCTCGCAGGTGGTGGTGATCGGGCAGGCCCGCAACTACTGCACGATGCTGGTCACCCTGGACCCGGACGCGATGGGCACCTGGGCAGCCGGCGGTCCGCTCGCCGGCCGGCCGTACGCGGAGATCGTCGGCTCGGCCGAGGTGCGGGCCATGGTCGACGACTACGTCGCCGAACTGAACCAGAAGCTCAACCGCTGGGAGACGATCAAGAAAGTCACCGTGCTGACCCGCGACCTGACCGTCGAGGACGGCGAGATGACGCCGTCGATGAAGGTGAAGCGTCGCGCCGTGGAGAGCAACTTCAAGGCGGAGATCGACCAGATGTACCAGGGCACGCTCGCCCAGATCTGAGCCCGTGCCGGATCCGGTTCCTCCCCCTCGGGACCGGATCCGGCACCTCCACCGGACCGCCGTGCGACCCGCGATCGCCCGGCGGTCCGGTGCTGTCCGGAGTGTGCGGGCGGCCACTCGACGGGCGGCCACCCTCCGGCCGGGCCCGGCCGCCCGGAGCACTACCGCCGGTCCCGGCTCGACTACCGACCGACAAGGTGACATCGGGCGGCTTCACCGACCCGCCACCTGGGTAAGAGCAGGGTTCAGGCGCACGGCGGACACGAAGTCAGGCGCCCGGTCGTGACGGTACGCGCGGTGAGGGGGGTTCGGGTGATGGTGGCCACGGTGGCAGCGCACGTGGAGACCGGCGCCTTGGTGATCACCTTGGCGGGCCGGTGGAGCGTGGCTCAGGCATACACACTGCAACGGGCGCTCTCGCGCTGCGCCGCGCACCACCCGCCGTACGTGGCGGTGGACTGCACCCGGATCGCCCCGGACAAGCTGCTGCCGACCCTGCTGCCGGCGATGGTGATGCTCCGGGAGTCGTGCCGGCGCGGCATCACCGTGCTGGTCTGCGCACCGGCCTCGGCGCTGACCACGCTGCTGCGCCGCCTGCCCACCCGGCGGGTCCGGCTCTACCCCCGGCTCGGCGACGCGCTCAGCCGGATCCGGCCCTATCCCGTGTCGGCCCGCGCCCGGCAGGCCCACCGTCGGCTGCCGCCGGTGCCCCAGGCGGTGAGCGCGGCGCGCGGACTGGTCCGGGAGTGCTGCGAGCGGTGGCGGCTCTCCGACGTCGCCGAGGAGGCCCAACTCGTCGCCTCCGAACTCGTGGCGAACGCCGTCGAGCACGCCGGCACCGACATCGACCTCACGCTCTGCCACCACCGGCAGCGGCTGCGGATCGCGGTGGCGGACCGGCACCCCGGCGTACCGGCGCTGCCCCGGCGGGAGTCGGCCCCGGATCCGCGGCAGCCGCTCGCGCTGCGCGGTCGCGGGCTGGCCATGGTGACCCGGTCGGTCGCCAACTGGGGCGTACTGCCCGGCAGCGACGGCAAGATCGTCTGGGCCAGCCTGGCCGCCACTCCGACGCCCCGGCTGCGCCTGCCCAGCCTGGCCACCATCCCCCGGGCCGGCTATCAAGCCTGACCGGGCGCGCCGGCTGTCCGGGTCGGACCGGGCGCGGCGGCCGGTTCAGCGCAGCTCGCCGGTGCCGTGGAGGTGGTCGAAGATGACCTGGTCGACCGGGGAGACCCGGTGCCGGTCGGCATACCCCAGCCAGACGATCTCGGCGATCTCGTTGGCGGGGCGCAGCACCCCCCGGTACTCGGCCGCGTAGCAGGTCATCCGGACGACCGTCCCGGCCGGATGTCCGTGCGCCGGCGCCGTGAAGACGCCGGCCGGTTCGGCGGTACCGGCGACGACGGCGACGCTGAGTTCCTCCCCGATCTCGCGTACCAGGGTTTCGAGGTCCGTCTCGCCGGGCTCCCGTTTGCCGCCCGGCAGGTAGTAGACGTCCTTGCCGTGCGAGCGGGAGCTGAGGATCCGCCCCTCTTCCAGGCGGATCCAGGCGATCTTGTCGATCATCGTCACCGGGCCGATGATCGCAGGAGGGCCGCCCGGACGCCCCGGCGGGGCCGGCTCAGGCGATCACCACCGGCTCCCGCCAGAGCGGGCGCTCGGCCCGGTCGATGTCGTACCGGACGGCCGCGATCCGGCGTACCGCCTCGGTCAGCTCGGCGGCGGGCAGCGTGAACGGCAGCCGGAGGAAGCGTTCCAGGGTGCCGTCGAGGCCGAACCTCGGCCCGGGCGCGAGCCGTACTCCCGCCTCCTCGGCGGCTCGGGCGAGCGCGCTGGCGATCGGGCCGTCCAGCTCGGCCCAGAGCGTCACCCCGCCCGCCGGGGTCCGCACCCGCCAGTTCGGCAGCTCGGTCCGCAGCGCCGCGAGCAGGGCGTCCCGCTGGGCGGCCAGCTGCGCGCGGCGAGCGCCGACGATCGTCTCGGCGGCGGCGAGCAGCCGAACCGCGACCAGTTGGTCCAGCACCGGGCCGGCCATGTCCACCCCGACCCGGGCCGCCGCGAGGCGCTGCACCTGGGGTGCCGAGGCGCGGATCCAGCCGATCCGCAGGCCACCCCAGTACGGCTTGCTCATCCCGCCGATGGTGACGACCCGGGAGTGCCGGTCGAAGGCGGCCGTCGGCGGGGGCACCTCGGTGCCGTCCAGCGCGAGGTCCACGAAGGACTCGTCGACCACCAGGTCGGTGCCGCTGGCGTGCGCGGTCGCCACCACCCGCTCGCGCAGCTCGGCCGGCATCAGGTGACCGGTGGGATTCTGGAACTCGGGGATCAGGTAGGCCAGCCGGGGGCGGGTCTGCCGGAGGCTGCCCAGCAGCAGGTCGGCGTCCCAGCCCGTACCCTCGGTGGCCAGGCCGTGGGTGGCGATCCGGGCCCGGCGCGCGGCGAGCGCGGCGAGCGCGTTGGGATAGGTCGGCGACTCCACGAGTACGCTGCCGCCGGTCGGCAGCGCGAGCCGGAGCACCAGGTCCAGGGCGTGCTGCACCCCGTTGGTCACCATGATCTGCTCCGGGCTGGTGGCCAGGCCCCGCTCGGTGTATCCCCGGGCCACCGCCGTGCGCAGCTCGACGATCCCGGTCGGGTGGTAGCCGGCGCCGCCGAGATAGCGGGGCAGGTCCTCGGCGGCGGCCCGGGCGGCCGAGGCGAGTTCCGCCGGGGCGGCCAGCGCGGCGCAGCCGAGGTCGATCATGTCCAGGTCGTCCTGCGGGGTCCAGAGTCCCGAACTGGCCACCCGGTGCCCACCCGGCAGGGTGGTCCAACTGCCGGCCCCTCGGCGGCTGTTCAGGTGCCCGCTCTCCCGCAGCTCCCGGTATGCGGCGGTGACGGTGGTCCGGCTGACCCGCAGGGCCTCGGCCAGTTCCCGCTCGGCCGGCAGCCGTACGCCCAGCGGCAGCCGGCCGTCCGCGAGCAGCCCGCGCACCGCGCCGGCCAGGGCGACGTAGTCGGGGCTGCGCCGGCGTCCCGGAAGTGCGTGCCACTGCCCGAGCATCCGGCCGAGCTGTGCCCCTCGCACGAGGCTGGTCATAGCCACTTCACCTCGATTGGCCCTTCATGACCGCTGGATTGGCCCTCAGAGTGGCATGCATGGCAAAAATTGGCAACCGTGGCGACCGGCTCGCCCGGCGTCTCGGACAGCTCTACGTCGGCCTGACGCTCTACGGCGTCAGCATGGCGCTGATGGTCGAGGCGTCCCTCGGGCTCGACCCCTGGGACGTCTTCCACCAGGGGCTCTCCCGGCTCACCGGGGCGTCGATCGGCACCGTGACCATCGCGGTCGGCGCCCTGGTGCTGTTGCTGTGGATCCCGCTGCGGCAGCGCCCCGGCCTCGGCACGGTGAGCAACGTCGTCGTCATCGGGCTCGCCGTCGACCTCGCACTGGCCCTGCTGCCCACCGTCGAGGCACTGCCCACCCGGATCGGCTTCCTGGTCGCCGGCATCCTGCTCAACGGCATGGCGACCGGGCTCTACATCGGCGCCCGGCTGGGCCCCGGACCGCGCGACGGCCTGATGACCGGGTACGTCGCCCGCCGGCCGCACCGGTCGCTCCGGCTGGTCCGTACGGTCATCGAGCTGGCCGTACTGGCGATCGGGTTCGCCCTCGGCGGCCAGGTCGGGATCGGCACGGTCGCGTACGCCCTGGCCATCGGCCCGCTGGTGCACGCCTTCATCCCGATGTTCACGGTGCCGCCGGCACAGCCCGGCCCCGTCCCGCAGCCCGCAGCCGTTCCGCACCCCGGCGCCGCTGCGCCGGAGCCCGGCGGTGCGGCCGAAAAAGATCGTCGATCTGGTTCGGATCGTCCCACGTGGAGCGCGGGTGTCCATGGTTCGACGGAATGAACCGGTGCACAACGGTTCCGTCGGATGGCGCGGCACGGCATCATTTCCCCCATGGGGGATGAGGGATGGCGTTGGTCCGACGCATGGATCTTCGTATCGCTGATCATCGCTGGCGGTGCCGGTCGGCACCGGCGGTCGAGCAGCACCCGCCGGCCGGAGGGCGTCCGGCTCGCTGACGTGCTCTCCACCGCCGACCATCTCAACCGGGCCCTCCCGGCCCGGCACGAGATCGAGGCCGCGGTGCGCCGCCTGGTGGGCGCCGGCCTGATCACCGTCTCCGACGGCTGGTTCCGGGTCACCTCCGCCGGTGAGCACCTGTGGCGTACCCGGCCGCACGGCGGGCTCGCCACCACTGTCGAAACGGTGCACGGGGTGCTGACCCGCCGGCACTCCCCGGGCAGCCACGACTGGGAACTCGCCGAGGACGAGCACGCCGCGGCGATTCAGGAGTACGCCGCCCGGTTCACCCTGCCGATGCCGCGCCGCTCACCGGAGAACGGCGGATAGTCCACCGGGACCGACCGGCCGGCAGCGCTCCGGCGGTCAGCGGCGGCAGGTCAGCGGCGACGGGCCAGGGGCGACGGGGTCAGCGGACCGGATGTCCGGCGCCGCGCAGCGCATCCTTGACCTCGCCGACGCTCAGCTCACCGAAGTGGAAGACGCTGGCCGCCAGGACCGCGTCCGCGCCGGCCGCCACCGCCGGGGGGAAGTGGGCAACCGCGCCGGCCCCGCCGCTGGCCACCACCGGTACGTCCACCACCCGCCGCACCGCGCCGATCAGCTCCAGGTCGAATCCCGCCTTGGTGCCGTCGGCGTCCATCGAGTTGAGCAGGATCTCCCCGGCGCCCAACTCGGCGGCCCGGGCGGCCCAGCCGACCGCGTCGATCCCGGTGCCACGCCGGCCGCCGTGGGTGGTCACCTCGAACCCGCTCTCGGTACGGGTGCCGGCCGGGGTACGCCGCACGTCCAGCGAGAGCACCAGCACCTGCCGCCCGAACCGCTCGGCGATCTCGGCGATCAACTCCGGCCGGGCGATCGCGGCGGTGTTCACCCCCACCTTGTCCGCACCGGCCCGGAGCAGTACGTCGACGTCGGCGACCCGGCGTACGCCGCCGCCGACGGTGAGCGGGATGAAGACCGTCTCGGCGGTCCGGCGTACCACGTCGAGCATGGTGCCCCGGTCGTCGGAGGAGGCGGTGACGTCGAGGAAGGTCAACTCGTCGGCACCGGCCTCGTCGTACGCCGACGCCAGCTCGACCGGGTCGCCCGCGTCCCGCAGGTCGACGAAGTTGACCCCCTTGACGACCCGCCCCGCGTCCACGTCGAGACAGGGGATCACCCGTACCGCCACCGTCATGGGCCCGAGCCTAGCCGCTGGCGGCGCCGGCCACCGTCGCCGGTGACCGCACGCCGGCCGCCGCCGCGTCACGCCGCCCGCAGCACCGCGAGGGCCTCGGCGACGGTGAACGCACCGGCGTAGAGCGCCTTGCCGGCGATCACGCCCTCCACCCCGATCGGTTCCAGCGTGGCGAGCGCCCGCAGGTCGTCCAGGGTCGAGACCCCGCCGGAGGCGATCACCGGGGCGTCGGTACGGGCGCAGACCTCGCGCAGCAGGTCGAGGTTGGGGCCGCGCATCATGCCGTCCTTGGTGATGTCGGTCACCACGTAACGCGCCGCGCCCGCCTTGTCCAGCCGCTCCAGCACCTCGAACAGGTCGCCGCCGTCCCGGGTCCAGCCCCGGGCCGAGAGGGTACGGCCGCGCACGTCCAGCCCGATCGCCACCCGGTCGCCGTACTCGCCGACCACCCGGTCGCACCACTGCGGGTCCTCCAGGGCGGCGGTACCGATGTTGACCCGGGCCGCCCCGGTGCCGAGCGCCGCCCGCAGCGACCCGTCGTCCCGGATCCCGCCGGAGAGTTCGACCTTGACGTCGAGCCGGCCGACCACCTCGGCCAGAAGTTCGGCGTTCGAACCCCGGCCGAACGCGGCGTCGAGGTCGACCAGGTGGATCCAGTCGGCGCCGTCACGCTGCCAGGCCAGGGCCGCCTCCAGCGGCTCGCCATAGCTGGTCTCACTGCCGGCGGCGCCCTGGACCAGGCGGACAGCCTGGCCGTTCGCGACGTCGACGGCGGGAAGCAGGGTCAGGCTCAACGTGTTCTCCTCGATTGGCGGAACGACGGCGGTGGCTCAGGTCCGGCGGCCCAGCGCGATCACCACGACCGCCGGCAGTACGAGCAGCAGCAGCGCGATCAGGGCGAGCCGCAGGGCCAGGTCGTCGACGAGCAGCCAGATGACGATCACCGCCGCCACCGAGAGTGCGACCACTCCGGCCCGCTCGCCCCGGCTGCGTCGCGCGAACAGCCGCCCGGTACGCCGGTCCGGCAGTCGTGGGGCGAGCCGGCGCAGCAGGGTACGGCGGCGCTGCCGGCGGGCGATCCGGCGGGCCCGGGCGGCACGTTCCCGTTCCGCCTCGGCGAGCCGGACCGCGCGGCGGCGGGCCCGTTCCTTGCTCACCGGGCGACACCCGCCCCGGCGCGGCACTCCGGGGCGGCCCCGGCCCGGGGCGCGGTCACAGCGTGGCCAGCCAGTTGCGCAGCAGGATCCGGCCGGCCTCGGCGGACTTCTCCGGATGGAACTGGGCGGCCGACAGCGGGCCGCGCTCCACCGCCGCCACGAACCGTCCACCGTGCTCGGCGGTGGTCGGCAGCGCACCGGCGGCGGCCAGCCCGGCCGCGTCGGTCGGGGCGTAGGAGTGCACGAAGTAGAAGCGGGCGTCGGCCGGCAGGCCGGCGAAGAGCCGGGACTGCGGCGGTGCCGCCACGGTGTTCCAGCCCATGTGCGGCACCCGTCGGGCGGCCAGCCCGGTCACCCCGCCGGGCAGCAGCCCGAGCCCCTTGGTGACGAGGCCGTGCTCCTCGCCGTACTCGAAGAGGATCTGCATGCCGACGCAGATGCCCAGCACCGGGCGGCCCGCCGCGACCCGTTCGGCGATCACCGGACCGGCCCGCAGCGCCTCGATCCCGGCCATGCAGGCCGCGTAGGCGCCGACCCCGGGCACCACCAGGCCGTCGGCGGCGGCCGCCGCGTCCAGGTCGTCGGTGACCGTCACCTCGGCGCCGGCCCGGGCCACCGCCCGCTGCGCGGAGCGCAGGTTGCCGGAGCCGTAGTCCAGCACCACCACCCGGGGCAGCGGCGGCGCCTCGGCGGTCATCCGCCCTCTCCGGGTACGAGCCAGAGCACGCCACCGGCGGTGGCGAGCAGGGCGAGCAGGCCCACGATCCAGAGCACCCGCTGCGGTGCGCCCTGGCGGTGCAGCGACCAGGCGCCACCGATCAGCACGCCACCCAGCGCGAAGAGCGCCACCGGCAGGACGCTGTCCATCAGAGCAGCCCCTTGGTGCTCGGCACCGCGCCGGCCGACCGGGGGTCGATCGCCACCGCCTCGCGCAGCGCCCGGGCGACCGCCTTGAACTGCGCCTCCACCACGTGGTGCGCGTCCGGGTGCCCGCCGGGCCGGGCGGCCCGGAGCACCGAGACGTGCAGGGTGAGCCGGGCGGACTGGCCGAAGGACTCCCAGATGTGCCGGGTCATGCTGGTCGGATAGACCGGCCCGATGTACGGGGCGAGCGCCGGCTCGTCGTGCACGACGTAAGGTCGGCCGGAGAGGTCGACGGCGGCCCGGACCAGCACCTCGTCCATCGGGATGGTGGCCGAACCGTACCGCCGGATGCCGATCTTGTTGCCGAGGGCCTCGTCGAACGCGGTACCGAGCGCCAGCGAGGTGTCCTCGATGGTGTGGTGTGCGTCGATCTCCAGGTCGCCGACCGTGTGCACGGTCAGGTCGAAACCGCCGTGCCGGGCGATCTGGTGCAGCATGTGGTCGTAGAAGCCGACCCCGGTGGTGATGTCGGCCTGTCCGGAGCCGTCGAGATCCAACTCGACGAGCACCTTGGTCTCGGCCGTGGTCCGCTCGACCCGGGCGGTTCTGCTCACGGTAGGACCTTTCGCTGTCCGGGGCGGCCGACCGGTTGTCCGGGTCGGCCGACCTGCTGTTCGGTAACGCATCACGCCGTCCCCGAGCCGGTCGGCGCTGGGCCGGTGGGCGCCGGTGCCGCACCCGAGCCGTCCGGACCCGCGTCGGAGCCGGTCGGATCGGAGCCGGTCGGATCGGAGCCGGTCGGATCGGAGCCGGTCGGATCGGAGCCGGTCGGCACCGATTCTAGGGCGCGGAAGAAGGCGTCGGTCTCCTGCGGCGTGCCGGCGGTGACCCGCAGCCAACCGGGCAGCCCGACGTCGCGGACCAGTACCCCGTGGTCGAGCAGCGCCCGCCAGGCGACCCGCTGGTCGCCGCCGACGGAGAAGAGCACGAAGTTGGCGTCGCTGTCGGCGACCGGCCGGCCGGTCGCGCGCAGGCCGGCCACGATCCGGTCCCGCTGCTCCTTGATCGCCTCGACGGTGCCGAGCAGCCGGTCGCGGTGGGCCAGGGCCGCCCGGGCGGCGGCCTGGGTGAGCGCCGAGAGGTGGTAGGGCAGCCGGACGAGCTGCACCGCGTCCACCACCGCCGGGTCGGCGGCGAGGTAGCCGAGCCGGCCACCTGCGAAGCCGAAGGCCTTGCTCATCGTCCGGGTCACCACCAGCCGGGGGTGGCCGGGCAGCAGGGCCAGCGCGGTCGGGGTGCCGGGGCGGGCGAACTCGGCGTACGCCTCGTCCACCACCACCATCCCGGGCGCCTCGGCCAGCACCGCGTCCAGCACCGCCGGGTCCAGGGCGGTGCCGGTCGGGTTGTTCGGCGAGCAGAGGAAGACCAGATCGGGCCGGTGCTCGCGGACCTGCGCGACGGCGTCGGCGGCGGTCAGCCCGAAGTCCGGACCCCGCTCGCCGTCCCGCCACGTCGTGCCGGTGCCGGTGGCGAGCAACGGGTGCATCGAGTACGCCGGGGTGAAGCCGAGCGCCGTCCGCCCCGGCCCGCCGAAGACCTGGAGCAGTTGCTGCTGTACCTCGTTGGAGCCGTTCGCCGCCCAGACGTTGGCGGTGCCGAGCCCGTGCCCGAGATAGTCGGCGAGGTCGGCCCGGAGCGCCACCGCGTCCCGGTCGGGATAGCGGTTCAGGTCCCGCAGCTCCGCCGCGACCGCCTTGCCGATCGCCTCCACCACCGGCTCCGGCAGCGGGTACGAGTTCTCGTTGGTGTTCAGCCGCACCGGCACGTCGAGCTGCGGCGCACCGTACGGGCTGCGCCCGCGCAGGTCGTCCCGGATCGGCAGGTCGGCAAGCGAGGTCACGTCGCCACCCCGTCGGTGCGCTCGGGGAACCGGACCCGCACCGCCTGGCCGTGCGCGGGCAGGTCTTCCACGCCCGCCAGCGTCACCACGTGCCGGGCGGTGTCCCGCAGCGCCGCCTCGTCGTATTCCACGACGTGGATGCCGCGCAGGAAGGACTGCACCGACAGTCCCGAGGAGTGCCGGGCGCAGCCGCCGGTCGGCAGCACGTGGTTGGAGCCGGCGCAGTAGTCGCCGAGCGAGACCGGCGCGTACGGGCCGACGAAGATCGCCCCGGCGTTGCGTACCCGCATCGCCCAGGCGCGGGCGTCCCGGGTCTGGATCTCCAGGTGCTCGGCGGCGTAGAGGTCGACCACCCGCAGCCCCGCCTCCAGGTCGTCGACCAGCACCGCACCGCTCTGCGGTCCGCCGAGCGCGGTGCCGATCCGGTCGGCGTGCTTGGCCTCGGGCACCTGCCGGCGCAGCTCCCGGTCGACCGCCTCGACCAGCTCCACCGAGGGTGTGACCAGCACGCTCGCGGCCAGCGGGTCGTGCTCGGCCTGGCTGATCAGGTCGGCCGCCACGTGCACCGGGTCGGCCGTCTCGTCGGCGAGTACGGCGATCTCGGTCGGACCGGCCTCGGCGTCGATCCCGACCACGCCCCGGAGCAGCCGCTTGGCGGCGGTGACCCAGATGTTGCCCGGTCCGGTGATCATGTCGACCGGCTCGCACCGGGTCTGCCCGTCGGCGTCCGTGGCCGCCCCGTACGCCAGCATGGCGACCGCCTGGGCGCCGCCGACCCCGTAGACCTCGTCGACACCGAGCAGCGCGCACGCGGCCAGCACCCGGGCGTCGGGCAGGCCGCCGTTCTCCTGCTGCGGCGGGCTCGCCACCACCAGTGAGCGGACGCCGGCCGCCTGGGCCGGCACCACGTTCATCACCACGGTCGACGGGTACATCGCAAGGCCGCCGGGGACGTAGAGCCCGACCCGGTCGACCGGGACCCAGCGCTCGGTGACGGTGCCGCCCGGCACCACCTCGGTGGTCACGTCGGCCCGCCGCTGGTCGGCGTGCACCCGGCGGGCCCGGTCGATCGCCTCGACCAGCGCGGTCCGGACCTCCGGCTCGAGCGTCGACTCGGCCTGGGTGATCACGTCGACCGGCACCCGGAACCGGTCCAGCCGCAGGCCGTCGAGCCGATGGGTGGCGTCCTGGATCGCCGGGAAACCATGCTCGCGGACCGCCTCCACGATCGGGCGGATCTTCTCCACCGCCACGGAGACGTCGAGTTGGGCACGGGGCAGCAGGGCGCGCGGGTCGCGCCAACCGCCGCGCAGGTCGATCCGGTTCAACACCCTTGGCAGTCTATTCGGCACCCGCCGATCGGTCCGCGTCCGCCCAGCCGGCGGGACGGTGACCCGGGCCACCCGGTCGGGGACGCCGCAGACACCCGGCGCCGCGGCGGCGCCACGCCGCGTCGGGTGAGCCGGTAGCACCCGGTGCCGGACGGGCCGGTGGAGCGGGCCGACCGGCGGCAGGATCTCCCCGGGCGGGGCGGGTCGCCACCGGTGCCGAAGGGCTAGGCTCGGACGGTGGACGCGCGGCTGCCGGTGTTTCCGCTCGGGACGGTGCTCTTTCCCGGCCTGGTCCTGCCGTTGCACATTTTCGAGGCGCGCTATCTCGACCTGATGCGGCACCTGCGCGCCCTGCCGGAGGGGACGCCCCGGGAGTTCGGCGTGGTCGCCATCCGCAGCGGCGGGTCGGCGTCGGTCTCCGCCGGCCCCGAGCCGGAGTCCCGCACCGGGCCGGAGTCGCGGCCGGGCCAGCCGGAGCTGACCGACCGGCGCCCGGACGGTTCGCCGGTCACCCTGCACGACGTCGGCTGTACCGCCGAGCTGCGGCAGGTCACCGAGCTGCCGGACGGTCGGCTGGACATCGTCACCGTCGGCCGGCGGCGGTTCCGGATCGCCCGCGTCGACGCGGGCGCCACGCCGTACCTCACCGCCGAGGTGGAGTGGTTGCCCGAGCCGGCCGGGCAGGAGCAGCTCGCCGACCTGCTGGCGCCCCGGGTGCTGGCGGTCTTCCGGCGCTATCTCACGCTGGTCCGGGACGATCCGGAGGAACTCTCCGAGCAGTTGCCGGACGACCCCACGGTGCTGTCGCACCTGGTCGCCGCGACCGCCGCGCTCACCCTGACCGACCGGCAGCGGCTGCTGGCGACGCCGGACACCGCCGGCCGGCTGAGCGCCGAACTCCGGCTGCTCAATCGCGAGGCGGCTCTGCTGCGCCAGGTACGGGCGGTGCCGGTGCCGCTGACGGATCTGGCGGTACCGGCAAGTCCCAACTGACCGGCCGGGATGCCGGCCCCGCCTCGGGTCGGAACACCGGCTCGGCCTCGGGCCGGAACACCGGCTCGGCCTCGGGCCGCAGTCCGGGGTAACGGGACCAGCCGGCGAGCAGGGTGTACATCACCGCCGCGCCGAACGCCGGCACCAGCAGGTCACCGATGGCCGGGATGAACCCGAGCAGCAGGTCGTACTGCCCGCCGTACAGGTCCGGCGGCTTGCTGAACGTCGCCCCGGGCGGGGCGCCGGCCAGCAGCCGCTCGTAGCCGGTAAGGCCGATCTGCCGGCCGAGCTGCCAGGCGAGTACGGCGGCGCCGAGCATGCCGAGCACCGCCACCAGCATGCCGAGCGGGCCCCGGTGGCGGCGCAGCAGCAGCCACATCGCGATCGCGGCCAGCACCCCCAGGCCGAACCCGAGCACGCTGAACCAGCCGTCGGCGGCGATGAACTCCTCCGGCTGCGGCGCCGCCAGCAGCGCGCCGTCCGCAGTCTGCACCACCGGCACACCGGGCGACACGGCCGACCAGAGCAGGCCGAACGGAATCCCCGACAGGATCAGCGCGAGCAGCGCGCCGACGTTGGCCGCCCCGTCCCGGAGCAGCCGCCGGGCCGGCTCACCACCGGCCGGCGGCGCACCGGGCGGGTCCGTCGGCACCGGCCAACTGCCGTGTCCGGCGGCGGCCGGATCGGGCCCGGGCGGGGCCAGCGGGTCCGGTCCGACCCCGGCCGGCTGGCTCGGCGTACCCGGGTCGGCTCGGCCCGGCGCGTCCGTGACCAGCCCGCCGGACATGCCCGGGGCTGTCCCGGCCGGTGCGGCGGGCGGCGGACTCGGTGCCGCCGGAGCAGGTGCCGGCGGTACGGCGGGACCCCCGTGGTCGTCGTCGCCGAGCGGGCCGTCGGAAGGGGAGGTTGCCGGACTCACGAGATGATCCTCTCAGGCCCGGCCGCCCTCCGAGGGCCCGACCCGGAGTTGTCCACGCCCACCGCGACGACCGGGACCGGTCCGGCGCCGACGGCCGGCCGGTGCCCCGGTCAGCCCGCGACGGCGCTCGGTCCGAGCAGCGCCTTGAGGTCGGCCATCAGCGCGGTGGTGGGAGCCACCCGGAGCGGGCTGAGCCGCAGCAGGGTGGCCCGGGAGCCGTTGACGAGCTTGACGTGCACCTCGGCCGAGCCGGGATGGCTGGCCAGTACCTCGCGGAGCCGTTCCACCAGCGGCGGCGTGCAGCGGGACGGCGGCAGGGCCAGCACCACCGGCTTGACCTCGTCCGGTGCGGTGATGTCCGGCATCGACAGGTCCATCGCCATCAGCCGGGGCTGGTCGTCGCGGCGGTCGACCCGGCCCTTGACCACCACGATCGCGTCCTCGGCGATGTACTGCCCGACCACCTCGTAGGTGTTCGGGAAGAAGAGCACCTCGACCGCGCCGCCGAGGTCCTCAAGGGTGGCCGAGGCCCATGCCCGGCCCTGCTTGGTGATCCGGCGCTGCACCCCGGAGAGGATGCCGGCGAGGTTGACCACCTGCCCGTCGGCGACCCCGCCCTCCTCGGCCAGCGCCGAGATGGACATGTCGGCGGCGGCGGCAAGCACGTGCTCGACGCCGAAGAGTGGATGGTCGGAGACGTAGAGGCCGAGCATCTCGCGTTCGAAGGTGAGCAGGTCGGTCTTGTCCCACTCGCCGGTCGGGATCGGCGGGGTCACCACCATGCCGCCGCCCCCGCCGTCGTCCCCGCCGCCGAACGCGTCGCCGAAGAGGTCGTACTGGCCGACCGCCTCGTTGCGCTTGAGCGCGATGAACGAGTCGATCGCGTCGGTGTGTACGGCGAGCAGCCCCTTGCGGGTGTGCCCGAGCGAGTCGAACGCGCCCGCCTTGATCAGCGATTCGATCGTCTTCTTGTTGCAGGCCACCGCGTCGACCTTGCGCAGGTAGTCGTAGAAGTCGGTGAAGTTGCCCTTCTCCTTGCGGGCGCGGCGGATCGACTCGACCACGTTCGCCCCGACGTTGCGGACGGCGGCCAGCCCGAACCGGATGTCGGTGCCGACGGCGGCGAACCGGGCGCTGGACTCGTTGACGTCCGGCGGCAGCACCTTGATGCCCATCCGCCGGCACTCGGCCAGGTAGACCGCCGACTTGTCCTTGTCGTCGCCGACGGAGGTGAGCAGCGCGCTCATGTACTCCGCCGGATAGTTCGCCTTCAGGTAGGCGGTCCAGTAGGAGACCACGCCGTACGCCGCGCTGTGCGCCTTGTTGAACGCGTAGTCGGAGAACGGGACCAGGATGTCCCAGAGGGTCTTGATCGCCGCGTCGCTGTAGCCGTTGTCCTTCATCCCGGCGGCGAACGGAGCGAACTCCTTGTCGAGGATCTCCTTCTTCTTCTTGCCCATCGCCCGGCGCAGCAGGTCGGCCTTGCCGAGCGAGTAGCCGGCCACCTTCTGGGCGATCGCCATGACCTGCTCCTGGTAGACGATCAGCCCGTAGGTGTCGCCGAGGATCTCCGCGAGGGAGTCGGCGAGTTCGGGGTGGATCGGTACCACCGGCTTGCGGTTGTTCTTGCGGTCGGCGTACTCGTTGTGCGCGTTCGCGCCCATCGGGCCGGGCCGGTAGAGCGCGCCGACCGCCGAGATGTCCTCGAAGTTGTCCGGCGCCATCGAGCGCAGCAGCGCCCGCATCGGGCCGCCGTCGAACTGGAACACCCCGAGGGTGTCACCCCGGCCGAGCAGGGCGTACGTCGCCTTGTCGTCCAGCGGCAGGTCCTCCAGCACCAGGTCCTCGCCCCGGTTCTCCCGGATCGCCTCCAGCGCGTCGTCCATGATGGTCAGGTTGCGCAGGCCCAGGAAGTCCATCTTGAGCAGGCCGATGGTCTCGCAGGCACCCATGTCCCACTGGGTGATGATCGAGCCGTCCTGCTCCCGCTTCTGGATCGGCAGCACGTCGACCAGCGGGTCCCGGGACAGGATCACCCCGGCCGCGTGCACCCCCCACTGCCGCTTCAGCCCCTCCAGGCCCTTGGCGGTGTCGACGACCTTGCGCACCTCGCCGTCGCCGTCGTAGAGCTGCCGGAACTCGGCCGCCTCCTGGTAACGGGGGTGGCCGGGATCGAAGATGCCGCCGAGCGGGATGTCCTTGCCCATCACCGCCGGGGGCATCGCCTTGGTGATCCGGTCACCCATCGCGAACGGGTAGCCGAGGACCCGGGCCGCGTCCTTGATCGCCGCCTTCGCCTTGATCGTGCCGTACGTGATGATCTGCGCGACCCGCTCCTCGCCGTACTTCTCCGTGGCGTAGCGGATCATGTCGCCGCGCCTACGCTCGTCGAAGTCCATGTCGATGTCGGGCATCGACACACGGTCGGGGTTGAGGAACCGCTCGAAGAGCAGGCCGTGCGCCATCGGGTCCAGCTCGGTGATGCCGAGCGCGTACGCGATCAACGCGCCCGCCGCCGAACCACGCCCCGGCCCGACCCGGATCCCCTCCCGCTTGGCGTACGCGACCAGGTCGGCGACGACCAGGAAGTAGCCCGGGAAGCCCATCTTGAGGATCACGTCGAGCTCGTACTCGGCCTGCCGCCGACGGTCCTCCGGCACCCCGCCCGGGAAGCGCCGCTCCAGCCCGCGCATCACCTCCTTGCGCAGGTAGGTCTCCTCGGTCTCCCCCGCCGGTACCGGGAACTGCGGCATCAGGTTGCGCGGCGCGAACAGCTCGGAGTAGTCGCCGATCCGCTCCGCGATCTCCAGCGTGCTGTCGCAGGCCCCCGGCACCTCCGAGTCCCAGAGCGCCCGCATCTCGGCCGGCGACTTCAGGTAGAAGTCCCGGGCGTCGAACTTGAACCGCTTCGGGTCGGCCAGCGTCGAGCCGGACTGCACGCAGAGCAGCACCTCGTGCGCGTCCGCGTCCTTCTCGTAGGTGTAGTGCAGGTCGTTGGTGGCCACCGGCTTCAGGTTGAGCTTCTTGCCCAGCCGGATCAGGTCCTGACGGATCCGGGTCTCGATGTCGAGCCCGTGATCCATCACCTCCAGGTAGTAGTTCTCGGCCCCGAAGATGTCCCGGAACTCCGCCGCCGACTCGCACGCCTTGTCGAAGTTCCCGATCCGCAGCCAGGTCTGCACCTCGCCGGAGGGGCAGCCGGTGGTGGCGATGATCCCCTTGCCGTACTGGTGCAGCAGCTCCCGGTCGGCCCGCGGCTTGAAGTAGTAGCCCTCCAGGCTGGCCCGGGACTGAATCCGGAACAGGTTGCGCAGCCCGTCGGCGTCCGCGGCCAGCATGGTCATGTGGGTGTACGCGCCACCGCCGGAGACGTCGTTCTCGCCACCGTCGGCCCAGCGGACCCGGGTCCGCTCCCGCCGGTCGGTCCCCGGGGTCAGGTACATCTCGCTGCCGATGATCGGCTTCACTCCGGCGGCCTTGGCCTGCTTGTGGAAGTCGTACGCGCCGAAGAGGTTGCCGTGGTCGGTCATCGCCAGCGCCGGCATGCCCAGCCGGTCGGTCTCGGCGAACAACTCCTTGAGCCGGGCCGCCCCGTCGAGCATCGAATACTCGGTGTGCACGTGCAGGTGCACGAACGAGTCAGACACCCAGGGCCCCCTTCCCTCACGCGGCTGCCGGCCGGCACGCCGACGAACACTCGACGGCGGTTGCCGGTCACCCAGCGACGCATCCCCCAAACGGCACCGCGCAGCGCCGCCTGGCGAGCGCAGGCCGGACGGCACGATCCGTGCCCCGACGGCAGGGCGCGTACCCCGACGCGCGACCGCCGGTCCCCGAGCCTAGTCCCAGGGCCGCGAGGTCTCCAGGCTTGACACTCCCTCGGCGACCTGCCCCACACCCCGCACGCCCCGGACCCCATGCTCGTTAGGAAGGGGCCCTTGTACGACAGAAAACGATAAGCGGGGGCCCTTCCTTACACCCCTCAGCGGGCGAACGGCTCCAGCATCATCGACGCCGCCTGGAGCCAGGCGTCCCGGGTCTCCTGGGCAAGCTGGGCGTACTCGATCGACGACCCGGTCTCCAGCGCCGGGTCGTACGGCACCACCGCCACCGCGCGGGTCCGGGTGGCGAAGTGCCGCTTCAGGTCGTCGAGCAGCGGCGACCGGCCCGGCGTCGGGCAGGAGAGCAGGGTGACCGCGTTGTCGGCCAGCTCGCCCATCCCGATGTCGTGCAGCAGGTCCAGCATCCAGTCGGCGGTGAAGGCGGCGTCCTCCCGGGGCACCGTGGTGACCACCAGCTGGTCGGCGGCGCGCAGCACCGTCTGCCAGTTGGAACTCTCCACGTTGTTGCCGGTGTCCACACAGATCACGTCGTGGGTGCGGCGGAGCAGCTCCAGCACCCGCCGGACGGTGTGCTGGTCGAGGCGCTGGGCGAACCGGGGGCTCTCCTCGCCGGCCAGCACGTCGTACGAGCCGTCGGAGGCGTGCCGGAGATAGTCGTCGAGCCGTTCGATCAGCTGGGTACTGGGCAGCGCCTCGATCTCGATCAGGTCGGCGACCAGATGCCGGATCGTCCGGGCGTGCCGGGCGCTGCCGGCCCGCAGGCCGAGGGTGCCGCGCAGTTCGTTGTCGTCCCAGGCGAGCACGCCACGGCCGCGTACGCTGCCCACCGTCGCCGCGCCGAGCACCGTCGCGGTGGTCTTGTGCACGCCGCCCTTCGGGTTGGCGAAGGCGACCACCCGGGGGGAGCCGAGTTCGCGGCGGAGCACGTTCCGGGCGCGTTCCACCTCGGGGTCGGCCGACCGCTGCTGCCGGCCCGGATAGGGGTCGAGGCTGGCCCGGCGGGAGACCGGGGCGTACCCGACGTCCACCGCCGGATAGCCGGCGGGCGGCGGATGCGCCGGTGCCGGGCCGGACGGCGGGGCGACGGGCGGGGCGGCCGGCGGCGTCGGAGTCACCGGCGGCGGCGCCAGCGAGTTGCGCGGCGCTGGAACCGACCGGCCGGTGGCGGGAGGCGGCAGCGGCCGCTGCGCCGGGGGCGGGTCGGTGCGCCGGACCGGGGGTGGCGGGCTGGGCAGGGCGGGGCGCGGTGCCGGCACCACCGGCGGTGCGGGCTGGTAGCCGCTGCCGAGCGCCGCGTAGCGGGACTCGCCGGGGAAGTCCGGGCCGGTCGGCTCCGGCCGGTACGGCTCCGCCGGCTCCGGTCGGTAGCCGGGGTCGGGCCGGTAGCCGGGGTCGGGCCGGTAGCCGCCGGGCTCCCGCCGGTCGGCGCCGGGCCGGTAGTCCGGGCCCGGCCGGTAGCCCGGCTCGGCGGGATGCCCCGGGCCGGGACGGTACCCGGGCTCGGCCGGACGTCCGGGACCGAAGCCCGGATCGGCCGCGCGTCCGGGACCGAAGCCCGGATCGGCCGGGCGTCCGGGACCGAAGCCGGGATCGGGCCGGTAGCCCTCCTCCAGGGCCGCGTAGCGGGACTCCCCCGGATGGCCGGCGCCGCCGTAACCGGGGGCGGCCGGATGACCGGGCCCGGCCGGGTAGCCGGGGGCCGGCGGGCGGGATTCGGGCTCAGGCCTGCCGGGGTAACCGTTGCCGGCGTACCGGCCGGCGGGGTGGCCGCCCTCGGCGGGCGGCTCGGATCCGCCTCGTTCGTCGAGAACCTGCTGCTCGTCGGTGCGACCGCCGTGCAGGGCCCGGTCGAGCAGCGCCCGCCAACGCGGCGCTGATTCCGCCGGCCGGCCCCAGCCGGTCTCGGTGCCGTCCACGGCTCGCCCCTCCCAGCACCATCGGTCCCCGCCCTGACAGGCTACGAAGCAAACCCTATTCGGGCCACCTACGCCAGCGCAGCACCGCCGTCGGCGTGCCCGCCGTCGACCAGACGTCCATCGTGCCGCCCACCGTCACGCTCCGCCGCTCGCCCTGGTGGTGGGCGGGTCGGCCGGCGGCGCCTCGACCGGCGGCCGGTCCGACGGTATCTCGGCCGATGGTGAACCGGCCGTCGGGTCCGGTTCCGGCGGTAGGTCGTCGACCGGGGAGTCCACCGTGGGCGGTGGCCCCGTCGCGCCGGGACCGGCCGGGCTGGCGCTCCCGGTGACCGGCGGGTCGACCGGCGACTCGACCGCCGGGCGGGCCGAGGTCGGCGGGCTGAGCGGGTCCACGTCCGACGCGCCCTCGGTGCCCGGACCACCGGTCCCGTCGCCGCCGGTCGCCGGCAGGCTCGCGTCGGCGGGCGGACGGGCCACGTCGGCCTGCTCGGGCAGTGGCGGGGTGAAGACGGTACGGTCCAGTCGGCGTACCTCCGGTGCCGGGTCGACGGCCCGTACCTCGGGTCGGGCGGCGATCCGCTCCAGCGCGGCCGGTTCGCCCCGCACCACGGCGGCGTAGACGCACGAGCACCCGGCCCGGTACGCGGTCGCCTCCTCGTCGGCGACCCGGGCACCGCTGGAGTAGTACCGGCGCAGTTCCCGCTCCCCGGCGCCGTCGCCGGTGACCCCGGCGGCCCGCTCCTGGTAGTCCCGGGCCTCCTGCTCCTTGCGGGCCGCGACCTCCGACATCCCGGCGACCACGTCGTCCGGGAGGCGCAGCGCCGGAATCCGGACGATCTCGGTCTGGGTGCCGGGGCGCCACAGCCGGGCGAAGACCTCCGAGACACCGATCCCGGTCAGCACCGGGGTCAGCCGGTCCGGTGCCAGGTAGGCCGACATGGTGACCAGGGCGTACGTCGGCTTCGCCGGGTCGGAGGCGCCGGCCGCGACCAGCGACCGCAGCTCTCCCCGGGTCGCCTCCAGATAGCCGGGGATCGACTCGCCCTGCATCACCCCGACCCGGGTGACCTCGCCGACGGTCTGGTCGCCGGCCGGTCGCCGGTCCACCGCCCAGACCGCGGTGACCAGTACGGCTGCCGAACAGAGCAGCGCCACCGTGGTCAGCAGCCGGAGCCGGAGCCGGCCGTGCCCGAGCCGGGCCATGCCCCGGGCCAGGGGCGGCAACAGTCGGCTGTCCAACTGTCGCAACAGGTCGCCGAGGCGCACGGACGAACTCCCTCGTCGGGTGATCCCTGCCGGTCGGTCAGTCGCGCAGGATGCGGAGTGCAACTTCCAGGTCGTCAGGGTAGTCGCTGACGAACCGGACCTGCTCGGCCGTCCGGGGGTGCGCGAAGGCCAACTCACGGGCGTGCAGCCACTGACGGGTGAGCTTGAGCCGGGCCGCCAGGGTGGGATCGGCGCCGTATGTCAGATCACCGACACAGGGGTGCCGCAGGGTGGAGAGGTGCACCCGGATCTGGTGCGTACGCCCGGTCTCCAGCCGTACGTCGAGCAGGCTCGCCGCCGGAAACGCCTCCAGGGTGTCGTAGTGGGTGATGCTCGGCTTGCCGCCGGCCATCACCGCCCAGCGGTAGTCGTGGGTCGGGTGCCGGTCGATCGGCGCGTCGACGGTGCCGCGCAGCGGGTCCAGGTGACCCTGCACCACCGCGTGGTAGCGCTTCTCCACCTCGCGGGCCTTGAACGCCCGCTTCAACAGGCTGTACGCCTGCTCGCTCTTGGCCACCACCATCACGCCGGTGGTGCCGACGTCCAGCCGGTGCACGACGCCCTGCCGCTCGGCCGCGCCGCTGGTCGCGATGGTGTGCCCGAGCGCGGCCAGCCCGCCGATCACCGTCGGGCCGGTCCACCCGGGGCTCGGGTGTGCCGCCACCCCCACCGGCTTGTCGACCACCACGATGTCGTCGTCGGAGTAGACGACCTTCAGTCCGGGCACCGTCTCGGGGATGACGGTCGGCGCGGCGGGTGGCGCCGGCAGCACCACCTCCAGCCACGAGCCGGCCGAGACCCGGTCGGACTTGGGCCGGGCGGCACCGTCGACCAGGGCGTCACCGGCCTCGACCAGGGCCGCCGCCACGGTGCGGGAGAGGCCGAAGAGTCGGGACACCGCCTGGTCCAGCCGCATGCCGTCGAGGCCGTCGGGTACCGGCAGGGAGCGGCGGTCGCCGGCGGGCCGCAGCGGGCCGGCGTCGGAGATGGAGGTCACGACATGTCCCGTCGCTCGGTCTCGGTTTCGGCGCCGGTCTCGGCGTCGGTTTCGGCGTCGGCGCCCTTCGGCCGGGCGCGCAGCCGGGTGCCGTCCCGCTGCCGGCCGCCCAGCTCCAGCAGTATCGCCAGGACGACGCCGCTGACCAGGGCGCTGTCCGCCAGGTTGAAGATCGGCCAGACCTGCCCGTACGGGTCGAAGAGGCTGACCATGTCGACCACGTGCCCGACGAAGACGCCGGGGGCCCGGAAGATCCGGTCGGTCAGGTTGCCGAGCGCACCGCCGAGGACCAGGCCGAGCGAGATCGCCCAGGGCAGCGAGCGGAGCCGGACCGCCATCCAGCCGATCCAGCCGATCACCCCGGCGGTGACCAGCGGGAAGACCCAGGTGTGGTCGGAGGCGAGGCTGAACGCGGCTCCGCTGTTGCGGGTCAGGGTCAGGTAGACCGCGCCGCCGAGCAGGCGTACCGGATCACGGTCGGTCAGGGTCTCCAGGGCGAGGTGCTTCGTGCCGAGATCGGCGAGCCAGGCCAGTACGGCGGTGGCCAGCAGTACCGTGACGGCCACCCGCCGGGTCCGCCCCGGTGCGGACCGGTCCGACCCGGACCCGGTCGCCCGGGTCCGCGCGGTCGGCTCGTCGTCGGTGGTCGTCCGCTCGTCGTCGATGTTCAGCAGGAGTCCCTTCCGTAAGCTTCACCGCCCGGTGGGGCTCACCGGCGCTCCTCCAACTGCTTGCACGAGACGCACAGCGTGGCGGACGGGAACGCGGCGAGCCGCTCCACCGGGATCGGGTTGCCGCACCGCTCGCACCAGCCGTAGCTGCCCTCGTCAAGCCGCTCCAGGGCCCGCTCCACCTGTGTGATGCGTTCCAGGATGCTGTTGGCGAGAGAGATCTCCTGCTCCCGCTCGAACGTCTTGGTGCCGGTGTCGGCCTGGTCGTCCCCGGCCGAGTCGGTCAACCGGTCGCGCTGCAGCTCGGTGATCTCGCTCAGCGTCTGATCGTACTCGGCACGGAGTTCGTCCCGGCGGGCCGCCAGTGCGGCGCGGATCTTCTCGGTCTCCGCGGCGCTGCGCGACGTCTTCGGGGCCGACTTGCGCCCGGCGGTCCTGGTCTCTGCTGGCTTAGCCATCGTCGCTCCCTCGGCCGCGGACTCCGCGGCGATCGGCCGTGCCTGGACAGGAACCTCCGACGCTCCCGTGACGGTCCGGCGGGTCCTGCGCGGTCCGGTCGCTACGGCGGGCGCGACCGGTGGGGTGCTGCCGGCGGAGTCCACCGCCGCCGGGTCCCGGAGGCGCCGGACGTCGATGCCGCGCGGCGGTGCGGGGCTGCCGGGCCGGGTCCGGCGCGGGCGACGAACCGGACTTTCCGGTTTTCTCGCCTCCGACCCTCGCCCGTCCGACCACGACGTCCCCCATTGCAAAAACGGGCGCGCGGCGGGACGCCGCGCACTCCGGAGGTTGGCAAGAATACGGAACGTACAGACGTCCGACAACATGCCGCACCGATGTTACCGATTTCAACCCGTAATAATCCGTAAACCGGGCGAAAGGAACAATAACACTATTTCGCCCGATCGTCGCCGTACTCCCCAAACCACCGGGCCAGCCGACCGCGCCGGTTCACCGCCCGGAGCCGACGCTCCACCTCGTCCCGGACCCGGGCGGTCGCCACGATCAACAGACTGTCCCCGACCTTCAACCGGGTGTCCGGACCGGGTACGAACCCGACACCGTCCCGGGAGACCAGGGTGACCGAGGCACCCACCGGCAACCGCAACTCGTCCAGGTGTACGCCGACCAGCCGCGAGCCCGGCGGGATCTCCAACTGGAGCAGGTCCGCCTGCATCCGCTCCAGCGGGGCGGTCTCCACCCGCAACTCGGTCAACTCGGCCGGGGCGATGATCCCCAACCGGCGGGCCACCGGCGCCAGGGTGCCGGCCTGCACCAGAGTGAAGATCACCACGAGTACGAAGACGGTGTCGAAGAGCAGGTCGGCACCGGGCAGCCCCTCGGAGAGCGGAATGGTGGCGAGCACGATCGGCACCGCCCCGCGCAGCCCGGCCCAGGACAGGTACGCCTGCTCCCGAAGACCCACCCGGAACCCGGTGGCGCTGACCAACACCGACAGCGGCCGGGCCAGCAAGGTCAGGGCCAGCCCGGTGACCACCGCCGGCCAGAGCGCATTCTCCAGCCGGCCCGGCGAGCTGAGCAGGCCGAGCAGCACGAAGAGGCCGATCTGGGCCAGCCAGGCCAACCCGTCGGCGAAGCCGAGGATCGCCTGCCGGTGCGGCAACCGCGAGTTGCCCAGCACCACCCCGGCGACGTAGACCGCGATGAAGCCGGAGGCGTGCAGCACGGTCGCCACCCCGTACGCGAGCACGGTGAGCCCGACCGCGGCGATCGGATAGAGCCCGGAGGAGGGCAGGGCGGCCCGGCGCAGCGTCCAGCGCCCGAGCATTCCCACCCCGAAGCCGAGTACGGCGCCGGCGGCGAGTTCGTAGCCGACGAGCAGCACCTCGTACCACCAGACGTGGCCGGCCAGCGACGAGGTGGAGAGGAGCACCACCAGCAGTACCACCGGGGCGTCGTTCATCCCCGACTCCGCCTCCAGCGTCGTCACCAGCCGGCGCGGCAGCCGCAGCCAGCGCAGCGTGGCGAAGACCGCCGCCGCGTCGGTGGAGGAGAGCACCGCCCCGTAGAGCAGCGCGAGCCGCCAGTCCAGTCCGAGCAGGGCGTGCACCACCACCCCGACCACCCCGATGCTGACCACCACCCCGACGGTGGCCAGCGTGACGGAGATGCCGAGCACCGGTCGCAGGGTGCTCCACCGGGCGGTCAGGCCACCCTCGGCGATGATCACGATCAGCGCGCAGAAGCCGAGCGCCCGGGTCAGCTCGGCGTCGTCGAACTGGATGCCGAGGCCGGACTCGCCGATCGCCACCCCGATGGCGAGATAGACCAGCAGGCTCGGCACGCCGAGCCGGGTCGAGAGCCGGACCGCGCCGACGGCGATGAGCAGTACCGCCGCGCCGATCAGCAGGGCGACGTCGAGCCGATCGGTCACGGCCGCCACACACGCGGCCGGGGCCTCACCGCGCCGGTCCGTCGCGGAGTTGGCGCAACCGCGCGTCGACGTCGGGATCGGCCCCGTCGACCAGGAAGAGTTTGTCGCGGCTGGCCGCGCCGGTGCGCAGGCTCACCGCCGCCGGCCGCAGCCGGAGCGCCTCGGCGAGCGCCCGCCGGGCCGCCTCGGTGGCCCGGCCGTCGGCTGCCGGCGGGTGTACCGCGATCACCAGCGCGGGCCCGTACGGGCCGTCGAACCGGCCGCCAACCCGGGCCCGGGACGCGCCGGGCTTGACCCGGACCGCGACGGTCAGCACCGTCGGCCCGGTCACGGCTCCCACACCGGAACCTTCCACGCCACCGGTGCGCCGGGGTGCGCCGGCCCCCTCCGCGCCGCCGGCACGCCGGACGCCGCCGGCACCCCGACGTCAGCCCCGGGGTGCATCGGTGAGCAGGGCCGTGGCCGGCTCGCAACGCCCGCACGGGGTGAAGCCGAGCTCCACCGCCTCGCTCACCGGAAGCGGTTCGCTCTCCCGACCGGACAGGTGTGCACAGTCGGCGAGGTGGTAGCGCGGCCGGCCGTCGACCACGTACACGTCGTCGAGCAGGGCGGCGACCAGCGCGGCGTCGGCCTCGGAGACCGGCTGGGCTGCCGGCTCGTCCGCCGGGACGTCGTCGTCCGGCTCGCCCTGCCCGACCGGACCCGCCACGGGCGCCTCCGACGCGCCGGCCGGTTGCCGCCAGCCGGTCTCGTCGTTGTCGGCGCCGGCCCGGGTGGCCTGGGCCGGAACCGTGGCCTCCACCGGCTCGGTCAGCACCGACCCCCGCTCGCCGAACGGATCGGCCGCGTCGCTGCCGCCGAGGCGTGGATCGGTCGGTGCCATCCGGGTGCTGGTCGGCGGCCGGCGACGGCGCGGTTCGTCCCCGTCGCCGCCGCCACGCGCGGCCAGCCCGTCGTCGTCGGGGCCGTCCGGAGCGAAGCCGCTGGCCACGCCCCGCTCCCCGGCCGCCTGCCGGGCGCCGACCACCAGCGCGACGGCGGCCAGCAGGCTGACCGCGATCGAGCTGATCAGCAGCCCGCTCGACCCACTCGCCAGGCCGAGCACGAGCAGCGCGACGGCGGCGAGGATGAGCACCAGACTGCCGACTATCACGGCTCACCCCCGACGCATCGGTTCCGGTTGTCGTACGCCGTCCTGTCGTACCACGCTGGTCCCCGCCGGGGGATCAGCGTCCGGTCTCGAGTGCGCCGGAGCGCCCGCTCCCGCCGTACGAGTTCGCCAGGCCGGCGGTGGCGAGGCCGGGGGTGCTGCCGCCGGACCGATTGCCGTCGGTACGGGTCATCTCCACCTCAAGGCCCTGGCCACGCCCGTCGAGGTCCCGCAACTGGCTCTCCAGGTATGCCTTGAGCCGGGTGCGGTACTCGCGCTCGAACTGCTTGAGCTCCTCGATGTGCTTCTGCAACGCGGTGCGCTTGGCGTCCAGGCCGCCCATCGCCTCCTGGTGCCGCTGGCGGGCGTCCCGCTCCAGCGCGTCGGCCTTGGCCCGCGCCTCACGGGTGACCTCCTCGGCCTTGGTGCGCGCCTCGGAGAGAAGCTGGTCCGCCTCCCGGCGCGCGTCGGAGACATGGTCGTCCGCCGTGCGCTGCGCCATCATCAGCACCCGGAGTGCCTGCTGCTCCCCGTCGGCGCCGCCGACCGCCGGGCCGCCCTGGGCCCGGACCTGCTCCAGCTCGGCCTGCATCGCCCGGGCGGCCTGCTCGGCCGCGGCCTTGTCGCGCTGCACCCGGTCGAGCTGGGCCTTGACGTCGTTGAGCTCGGCGGCCAGTCGTGGGTCGGGGCCCGGGCCGGCTGGTGCGCCGCCACGGCCACCGCGCTCCACCTGGGCGCGCAGCTCGTTGTTCTCCTCGATCAGACGGGCGAGCTCGCGCTCGACCTCGTCCAGAAACGCGTCGACTTCCTCCTCGTCATACCCCCGCTTGCCGATAGGCGGCTTCTTGAAGGCGACGTTGTGCACGTCGGCCGGGGTCAGCGGCATCGAAACTCCTCGGGTCAGTTGCGGCCGCGCGGCACGCCGGTCACCAGGTTGCTGAACTGTTGATCAACGGCCCTAACACGAATCTCATCAGCACGAACAGGATAACCAGAAGCACAAGGGAGGCCAGGTCGATGCTCACGGTACCAATTCGCAATGGTGGGATCACACGCCTCAACGCCTTGAGAGGCGGATCAGTGACGCTCCACACCGACTCCATTCCTGCCGAGGCCCCCCGGCTCGGCTGCCAGCGGCGGCCGTACTGCAGGACGGCACTTAGGACAAACCGGGCCAAAAGCACCAGGAGGAAGACGTAGACGATCAGGTAGAGGACCTGAAACAGGATGGACAGAAGCACGGCAGGCGGATCCCTCGGTCGGGCTAGCTCAGGCTGAAAAACCCACCCTCAGCGATCTTGGCCTTGTCCTCCGCGGTGACCTGGACATTAGCCGGTGAGAGCAGGAACACCCGGTTGGTCACGCGCTCGATCGTACCGCGCAGCCCGAACGCCAGACCGGCGGCGAAATCGACCAATCGGCGGGCATCGGCCTCGTCCATCTCGGTGAGGTTGATGATCACAGGGACGCCGTCCCGGAAGTGCTCGCCGATGGTGCGGCCCTCGCGGTAGGTGGTGACGTGCAGCGTCGTGATCTGGTAGCGCTGCTCCGGCTGCTCCACCGGCACGGGGCGCTCCCGCAACTGGGCCTGCGGGGCGAGCGCGAGATTGTCCCGGGTCTGGTAAGTCAACGCGGTGGACGGCTCGCTGCTGCTCGGCCGGCTGATCGACCGTACGCTGGATCGCTCCGCGCGCTCGGTCCGCTCCGGACGGTCACCATCGACGCGGTCGCGGTCGCGGTCGTGCTCGACGGAACGGCCGACGTTGCGCTCGGCGAGCCGGGTCCGCTCACCGGCCCGGGGCCGGGGCGGCGGAGCCTCGTCCTGCTCCTCGTCCTCGTCGGCGAACTCGTCGGCGTACCGGCTCTGCCGGTAACGCGACTCGCGGTAGCCACTTTTCTCGTAGCCACCGTCGTCGTAGGCCCGCTCGTCGTCCTCCTCGACGAGCCCGAGCCAGACCCCCGCCTTGCGCAGTGCACCCATCCCGCGCCCCTCCGTCCGCCGTGCGACACACACCCCCCGTGCCGTGCCCCTGTCACGCGCGTGAACACTGCAGTGCCCACCGGCCCGAGACGGCAACCCCCGGCACGACCGTGAAACCGGTCTCACCCCGACCCCCGCCAGTGGGGATGTCGCCTCAAACAACACTGATGTAGTTTGGTGTCCGGTTACCAGGCTACCGCAGCGTGCTACGCATTCCGAGCAACGCGCTGCCGATCCGCACATGTGTCGCGCCGTGCGCGATCGCCGCCTCCAGGTCACCGCTCATCCCGGCCGAGACCGCGACCGCCTCCGGATATCCGGCCCGCAGCCTGGCCGCGACCTCGGCCAACCTGGCAAATGCCGGCTCCGGGTCCGCACCGAGCGGGGCGACCGCCATCACCCCGGCCAGACGCAGCCGGTCCGACCCGGCGACCGCCGCCGCGACCTGCTCGACCCCCCGGTCCGGGTCGGCACCGTCGACCAGCGCACCGCCCCGGTCGGCGGCACCGTCCAGATTGACCTGCACCAGCACCTCCAGCGGACGCTCCCGGTGCCGCGCCGCCGCGTCGGCGAGAGCACCGGCCAGGCGTACGCTGTCCACCGAGTGCACCAGGTCGGCGTACCGGACGACGGAGCGGGCCTTGTTGCGCTGGAGCTGGCCGACGAAGTGCCAGCGCACCCGGGCACCGGTCGCCGCCACCTCGGTCGCCTTCGGTGCCGCCTCCTGGTCGCGGTTCTCCCCCACGTCACGCACGCCCAGCCCCGCCAGCAGCGCCACGTCGGAGGCCGGATAGGTCTTGGTCACCGCGACCATGGTGACGCCGGCCGGATCACGGCCCGCCGACGAGCAGGCGGCGTCGATCCGGGAACGTACCCGGGCCAGGTTGGCCGCGAGCTCTGCCCGGCGCTCGTCGTCCGGCGCCGGGAGGGGTGGTTCGGTCATCTGGCGGCTCAGGAACCGTTCTTGAGGAAGTCCGGCACGTCCACGTCGTCGAAGAGCACCCGACGCGGGGCCTGTACCGGCGGCGGAGGGGGCGGCGAGACCGGCGCGACGGCCGGCGGGGCGACCTTGCGGGCCTGCTCCACCGGCTTGTACGCCGGAGTGCCGCCGTCGAAGCCGGCCGCGATCACGGTGACCCGGACCTCGTCGCCGAGCGCGTCGTCGATCACGGCACCGAAGATGATGTTCGCGTCCGGGTGGGCGGCGTCGGTGACCAGTTGCGCCGCGTCGTTGATCTCGAAGAGGCCGAGGTCGGAGCCACCCGCGATGGAGAGCAGCACCCCACGGGCGCCGTCCATGCTCTGCTCCAGCAGCGGGCTGGAGATGGCCGCCTCGGCCGCCTCCACCGCCCGGTTGTCGCCCCGGGCACTGCCGATGCCCATCAGCGCGCTGCCCGCGCCGCTCATCACGCTCTTGACGTCGGCGAAGTCCAGGTTGATCAGACCCGGCGTGGTGATCAGGTCGGTGATCCCCTGCACACCGGAGAGCAACACCTGGTCGGCCTGCCGGAAGGCGTCCATCATGCTGATGCCCCGGTCACCGAGGGCGAGCAGCCGGTCGTTCGGGATGACGATCAGGGTGTCGCACTGGTTGCGCAGCTCGTCGATGCCGGCCTCGGCCTGCACCTGCCGGCGCTTGCCCTCGAACGAGAACGGCCGGGTCACCACACCGATGGTGAGCGCGCCGAGCTTGCGGGCGATGTTCGCCACCACGGGCGCGCCGCCGGTACCGGTACCGCCGCCCTCACCGCAGGTCACGAAGACCATGTCGGCGCCCTTGAGCACCTCCTCGATCTCGTCGCGGTGGTCCTCGGCGGCGTTCTTGCCGACGTCCGGGTTGGCGCCGGCACCCAGCCCCCGGGTCAGTTCCCGACCGACGTCGAGCTTGACGTCGGCGTCACTCATCAGCAGGGCCTGTGCATCGGTGTTGATCGCGATGAACTCGACGCCCTTGAGCCCGACCTCGATCATCCGGTTGACGGCGTTGACGCCGCCGCCGCCGATGCCGACGACCTTGATGACCGCCAGGTAGTTGTGCGGAGGTGTCATCGCCGGTCCTTTCCTTCGATCTCGGCGGCCGCTACCCCGCCCGGCGATCCGGCCGGAGCGAGGCCGACAACCATTCGGTACGAGGATGCGAAGGGTAACCCTCACCCTCTACTAGAGGCTTACAGTTATGTCAACCATTGATCCTCTCGGGGCAACGTATGCGTACGCGCGGCCGAACCCAAGGACCTGCGCGGCGTGTCGGCACGCCCGCCGACAAACGTCACCGACGAGAGGCCGACCGGCGTGTCGACGCGACCGACCGGCGGAGCGGAGCGCACGGCCCGATCACCGGTCAGCGGATGGTCACCACGTCCGGCGTCCGTACGTCGATGGTGTCTCCCTCGCGGGCCAGCAACGACGTCGCCACCTGCGCCTTCGCGTCGCTGCGCGAGGCGTCGCCCCAGAGCACCGTACGGCCGCCGCGCAGCTTCACGGTGATCCGGGCCGGGCCCTCCACGACCAGCTCGACGAGGCGCTCCCGCAGTTCCGGGGTCAGGTTGGCCAGCACGGTCAGCGCGCCCTCGGTGGCGGTGTCGTCGGGGCCGGGCGTGCGGAGCCGGGCCAGGGGCAGCCCCGCCGGCCGGTCCGACCGGGTCTGGAAGACCACCCCGGCGGCGTCGACGACCAGGAAGCGCCGGTTCTGCGGCACCACCGCGACCGGAGTGCGCTCCACCACCTCCACCCGCAGGGTGCTCGGCCACTGCCGGGAGACCGTCACCCGGGCCACCGGCGGCAGCTCGGCGACCCTGGCCCGGACCCCGTCGAGGTCGACCCGGGCCAGCGGAACGCCCTCGGTCACCGAAGCGGCCTGGCGTACCTGGTCGTCGGTGACCAGTGTGGTGCCGACGACCCGCAGCGTACGGAAGCCGAGGAGCGGGGTGGCGTACACGACCGCCGCACCGGCCAGGCTGAGCACCAGTACCCCGGCGAGCACCGTCCAGGGCAGCGCCGCACGTACCCGCCGTTGCCGGGCCCGCCGGGTGAACCGGCGTACCGACGGCGGCACCGCGTCGGTGCCGGCCCGGACCAGCCGCCAGCCCCGGCCGGCGCCACGCCCCGTACCCGACCGGCCGGCCGGCGGACGGCCCGTGCCGGAGCGGGCGCCGCCGACGCCAGGACCGCCCCGGACCGAACGGCCCGCGCCCCGCCCAGCGGCTCCCCGGCCACCCTGCCCGGGACCGCCGGAGCGTCCACCCGGAGCCGGCCCGCCGGACCGGCCCCGGGGCGTGCCCGGGCTCATCCGGCGTCGCTGGCTGCCCCGGCGCCGCGCGGGGTCGCCGCCGCCCCCTGCTCGGCGGTGCCCGCAGTCGCGGCCGGCTGGTCGGCCGCGCCGCCGCCGGCCAGCGCGTCGAGCAGTTCGTCGCCCATCAGCGAGATCGGTGGCGCACCCATGGTCACCACCACGTCACCCCGGCGGGCCCGTCGAACCACCTCGGCCGGCACGTCCTCCCAGGAGGGGAGGAAGATCTTCCGCTCGGCCGGCAGGTCGATCGCGTCGGTCAGCGCCGCCCCACCCTCGCCGGGCGCCCGCACCTCGCCCGGGCCGAAGACCTCCAGCATCACCACCTCGTCGGCGATGGCGAGCGCGGTGGCCATCTCGGCCTGGAGGTCCCGGGTGCGGTAGACCCGGTACGGCTGGAAGACGACGATCAGCCGGCCGTCGCCGGCCACCTCGCGCAGGGTCTTCAGCGCGGCGGTCATCGAGGTCGGGTGGTAGGCGTACTCGTCGTAGACCTGGACGCCGGCCGCCACCCCCTTGCGCTCGAACCGGCGGCGTACCCCGGGGAAGGAGGCCAGCGTCGAGGTCACGGAATCCATCGGCAGGCCGAGCTTGCCGGCGGTGAGCACCGCCGAGGCGCTGTTCAGCCCGATGTGCACGCCGGGCACCGGCAGCCGGACCTCGCCCAGCGGCTCGCCGTGCAGGGTGGCGAGATAGCGTACGCCGCCGGCCGACGAGACCACGTCGGTCAGCCGCAGGTCGGCGTCGGCGGCCGTACCGTAGGTGTAGACGTTCCGTCCCTCGGCGCGCAGCCGCTCCGCCATCCGTCGGGTGCCGGGGTCGTCCGCGCAGGTCACCACGAACCCGTCCGGGTCGGTCAGCCGGGCGAAGTCGACGAACGCCTCCTCCAGGCCGGCGTAGTCGCCGTAGGTGTTGAGATGGTCCTCGTCGATGTTGGTGACGATGGAGACGTACGGCCGGTAGAGCAGGAAGGAGCGGTCGCTCTCGTCCGCCTCGGCGACGAAGTACTCTCCGCTGCCGTGGTGGGCGTTCGAACCCACCTCGGAGATCTCGCCGCCGATCACGAACGACGGGTCCTGACCGGCGTGCTGGAGGATCAGCGTCACCATCGAGGTGGTGGTGGTCTTGCCGTGCGTGCCGGCGACCGCGATCGTGCGCCGGCCGGTCATCGCGGCGGCCAGCGCCTCCGACCGGTGCAGCACCCGCAGCCCGCGCTCCCGGGCCGCGACCAGCTCCAGGTGGTCCTGCGGGATCGCCGTCGAGTAGACCACGGTGTCGACGCCGTCCAGGTTGGTCGGCGCGTGACTCATGTGGATGGTGCCGCCCAGCGCCCGCAGCCCGGCCAGCGCCGGCCACTCCCGCAACTCGCTGCCGGAGACCTGGAGGCCCCGGGTGAGCAGCAGCCGGGCCAGCCCGCTCATGCCGACCCCGCCGACCCCGATCAGGTGGATCCGGCCCAGGTCTTCGGCGGCCAGCGTGCCGACCGGGCTGAACTGCGCGGTGTTCATGACACCAGCCTTCCACTCGGAATCCGTCCGGTCACCGGCTTGCCCACACTCACCGCGGGTACGCCCACCATTATCGGGCCACCGCCTCGTAGACGAAGTCGAGCAGCGCCTCGTCGCCGTCGCGCCGGCCGTACGCGGCCGCAGCGGCGCCCATCGCGGCCAGCCGGCGCGGGTCCCGGATCAGCGGGATCACGGTCTGCTCGACCCAGGCCGCCGTCATCTCCGAGTCGTCGACCAGCAGCCCGCCGCCGGCCTCGACCACCGGCAGGGCGTTGCGCTTCTGCTCCTGGTTGCTGTGCGGGTACGGCACGTAGACCGTGGGCAGCCCGATCGCCGCCACCTCGGCGCAGGTCATCGCCCCGCCCCGGCCCAGCATCAGGTCGGCGGCGGCGTAACCCAGCTCCATCTGCGAGAGGTACGGCAGGGTCACGTACGGCACCGGCAGGTCGTGCGGCACCTGCACCGGCTCGTTGCGGGCGCCGATCACGTGCAGTACCTGCACCCCGGCGGCGGCGAGCGCCTTGGCCGCACCGGCGACCGCCAGGTTGATCGAGCGGGCGCCCTGCGAACCGCCGGCCACGAAGAGGACCGGCAGGTCCGGGTGCAGGCCGAACTGCTGGCGCGCCGCCGCCCGGTGCGCGACCCGGTCGATGGTGGTGATGCCGCGTCGCAGCGGCACCCCGACCACCCGGGCGTTGCGCAGCGACTCGGCCTGGGCCGGCTGGTGCGGGAAGCCGACCGCCACATGCTTGGTGAACTTCATGCCGAGCCGGTTCGCCACCCCCGGTGGCACGTTCACCTCGTGGATCACGATCGGCAGCTCCCGGCGCCACGCGGCGAGGTAGGCGGGCACCGAGACGTAGCCGCCGAACCCGATGACGACGTTGGCGCGTACCTCGTCGATCACCTTTCCGGCGGCCCGGGCGGCTTTCCACATCCGGTCCGGAGTACGCATCAGGTTCATGTTGACCGACCGGGGGAGCTGATAGGCCGGGATCTGCCGCAGATCGTAGCCGTGCGGCGGGATCAGGTCGTTTTCCAACCCCTTCGGGGTGCCGAGGCAGGTGATCCGTACTCCCGGGTCGTGCCGGCGCAGGCAGTCGGCGAAGGCGAGCAACGGGTAGATGTGCCCACCCGTGCCTCCTCCCGCTAGTACCACCGACCGCAGCGGACCCATCAGCGTCTCCTCTCGCTCGCCGTACCGGCGCGCCCTCGCCTCGCCCGGCCACCTGCTGGCCCGGCCTCGGGCTCCCGTCGCCTCCCCGATCCGGACCCGGAGACGGGTTCCCGGGGGGCCGGCGCGGGTGGCTTCCCACGGCGGCGCGCCGAGGGAAGCGGCGGCAACGGGGCCCAGAGTAGCCGTACCCATCGGGGCGCCGGACGGGCGTGCAGGGCCCGGGCGGCGTCCGGTTCGGCGCGGGCGAACGAGGCGAGCATGCCGATGGCGGCGAGGGTCACCACCAGGGCGCTGCCGCCGTCGGAGATGAACGGCAGCGGCAGGCCGGTGATCGGCAGCAGCCCCACCACCCCGCCGATGTTGATCACCGCCTGACTGACCAGCCAGGCGGTCGCGGCGGTGGCGGCGAGCCGGCGGAACGGGTCGGCGACCCGGCGGGCGATCCGCAGCCCGGTGTACGCCAGCACCGCGAAGAGGGTCAGCACCACGGCACAGCCGACCACGCCCAGGTCCTCGGCGAGGATGGCGAAGATGAAGTCGTTGTGCGCCTCGGGCAGCCAGTTCCACTTCAGGCTGCTCTTGCCCAGCCCGACGCCGAACCAGCCGCCGTTGTCGATCGCGTACCGGGCTTGCAGGTACTGGTAGCAGTCGGTGAGCCCGCACTCGTCCGGCGGTGGCGGGTTGAAGAACATGGTGAGCCGGGCCAGCCGGTAGTTCTTGGCGTCCTCCTCGCCGGAGCCGGCGCCGATCGAGGCGGCGGCGACCAGCAGCCCGACCCCGACCAGGCCGAAGACCGAGAGGGTGGCGAAGACCCGCTTGCGGATGCCGGCCGCCCAGAGCAGCCCGACCACCACGGCGAGCAGGCAGAGCATGGTGCCCAGGTCGTTGTAGCCGACCAGCAGGAAGAGCAGGCCGACCACCGGGAAGAGCGGGGTGGCCAGCTCCCGCCACCAGCCGAGCGCGGCGCCCTTGCGGGCGATCATGTCCGCGCCCCAGAGCACCAGGCCGAACTTCGCCAGCTCGGAGGGCTGCACCTGGATCGGGCCGATGTACAGCCAGAGCAGCCGGGCCTCCAGCGGGCCGAGGACGGCGTCCCGGGCCCCGTTGAGCTTGTCCCACAGGTGCAGGACGTCCAGCACCACCAGCAGTACCACCGCGACGCCGAGGGTCGGCAGCCCGACCGCCCGGAAGGTACGGGCCGGCAGGCGCTGGCAGATCCAGAAGGCGACCAGCCCGATCAGGGCGAAGAGCGCCTGCTTGGCTAGCATCGCGAAGGCGTTCCCGTCGCTGGCGTACGCCCGGACGCTGGTCGCCGAGAAGACCATCGTCAGCCCGATCAGCAGCAGCAGTCCGGAGCTGGAGATGAGCAGGTAGTAGGAGGCGAGCGGCCGGGCCAGCAGCCCGCGCAGCGCGGCCAGCCCACCGGCCAGGTCGACCCCGGCCGGCGCACCGGCCGGGCCACCGCCGACCGGTTCACGCATGGTGCCGTCGGCCGGCCGCCCGCCGTCGTCAGTGGACCGACCGCCGCCGGTCGGCCGCCCGCCGGCACGGGAGCCGGCGGGACCCGCCGGCCGTCGTGGCTGTTCCCCGGTCACCGCGCCGTCCCCTCGTCCTCCCCCATCCGCCCATCATCGGCGCTGGTCCGGCCACCCTGGCGCAGGTGGCCGACCGGCGTGTCGGAACGGTACGGCGTGTCCCGGGCCGAGGTCAGGTGACCGAGGCGAGGAACTCGCTGTAGAAGAGGCCGAGGGCGATCGCCACGCCGATCCCGGCGATGATCCAGAACCGGACGACGATGTTGACCTCGCTCCACCCGGCCAGCTCGAAGTGGTGCTGGAGGGGCGACATCCGGAAGACCCGTTTGCCCGTGGTCCGGAACGAGATGATCTGGATGACCACCGACATCGTGATGATCACGAAGAGCCCGCCGAGGATCAGCAGCAGCAGCAGCGTCCGGGTGGCCATCGCCATCCCGGCGATCAACCCGCCCAGGCCGAGCGCACCGGTGTCACCCATGAAGATCCGGGCCGGCGAGGTGTTCCACCAGAGGAAGCCGACGCATGCCCCGGCCGCCGCCCCGGCGATCAGCGCGATCTCCAGGGGGTCCCGCACGGTGTAGCAGTACGCACCGCCCCTGGCGTAGTCGGTGTCCGCGCACCAGTGCCGGTACTGCCAGAACGCGATCAGCGCGTACGCGGCGAGCACCATCACCGAGGCGCCGGTGGCCAGCCCGTCCAGCCCGTCGGTCAGGTTAACCCCGTTGGTCGTCGCCATCACCACGAAGATGAAGATGACGACCGAGGCGACCTTGCCCACCTCCAGCGCGTTGATGTCCCGGATGAAGGAGAGTGCGGTACTGCCGACCGTCACGCCCGCGGTGCTCGGGAAGTAGAGCGCGACCACCCCGAAGACGGCGCCGACCAGTATCTGGCCGAGCAGCTTGCCCCGCTTGTTCAGCCCGGCGCTGTTGCGCTTGCGGACCTTGAGGAAGTCGTCGATGAAACCGACCGCGCCGGAGAAGACCATCAGGCCGAGCAGCACCAGGGCGGTGATGGTCGGGGTGACCTGGGCGATCTGCGCCTCGGGCAGGGTGGTCAGGGCGAGGTGCCCGGCGACGTACGCGATCACCGTGGCGACGATGAAGACCACGCCGCCCATCGTCGGGGTGCCCTTCTTGCCCTGGTGCATGATCGGGCCCTCGGCCCGGATCGGCTGCCCGGCCTTCAGCCGGGTGAACACCTTGATCGCGACCGGTGTGACGAAGAGCGAGATCAGGAACGCCACGAAGATGGCGACGATGACCGCCCTCACGCCGGCAGACCTTCCACCGTGACCGGCACGACCGACCCGGCGCCCGGCACCGGCCCGTTCATCGGGACCCGTTCCCGGGCTGGACGGCCTCGGCGCGCAGCGCGTCGGCCACCTCCCAGGTGCGGTAGCGCGAGCCCTTCACCAGGACGACGTCGCCCGGCCGCAACTCGCGGCGCAGCGCCTCGACCGCCGCCGCCTGATCGGTAACCAGCACCGACTCTCCTCCCCAATTCGCCATCGCCACCGCGCCGTCGTGGATCGGCGCGGCCGGCTCGCCGACCACGATTAGCCGGTCGACGCCCAACTCGGCCGCGAGCCGGCCGACCTGCTCGTGCCCGTCCCGTTCGAAATCGCCCAGCTCGGCCATGTAGCCGAGCACCGCGAAGGTCCGCCGCCGCTCGCCCATCCCGGCCAGCGCCCGCAACGCCGCGGACGTCGAGGCGGGGTTGGCGTTGTAGGAGTCGTCGATCACCGTCACCCCGTCGGTGCGGTCGAAGACGTCCATCCGGCGGGTCGAGGGCAGGCCGAGCCGACCGAGCGCCTCGGCCAACTCGGCCAGCGGCATCCCGAGTTCCCGGGCCACCGCCGCCGCGGCGAGCGAGTTGCCGACCTGGTGCCGGCCGCTGATCCCGAGCCGGACCGCCGCCCGCCCCTCCGGCGTGACGAGGGTGTACGACGCCCGCCCGCGATCGTCCAGGCTGACCCCCTCGGCCCGCACCTCGGCGTCGGCGGCCTCGCCCACGAGCACGGTCCGGGCGGCGGTGCGGGTCGCCATGGCGCGTACCCGCTCGTCGTCGGCGTTGAGCACCGCCAGCCCGTCGGCCGGCAGCCCCTCGACCAGTTCGCCCTTGGCCTGGGCGATCGCCTCCTGCGAGCCGAACTCGCCGATGTGCGACACGCCCACGTTGAGCACCACCGCGATCCGGGGCGGCGCGATCTCGCAGAGGTAGCGGATGTGGCCCAGCCCCCGGGCACCCTTCTCCAGCACCAGGAACCGGGTCTCGGCGTCGGCCTGCAACGCGGTGTACGGGTGCCCCAACTCGTTGTTGAACGAGCCGGGCGGCGCCACGGTGGGACCGAGCCGGCTGGTGAGCTGGGCTACCAGGTCCTTGGTGGTGGTCTTGCCCGACGACCCGGTCAGCCCGATCACGGTCAGTTCGGGGAGCCGGTCCAGCACCGTCCGGGCCAGCCTGCCGAGCGCGGCGCGGGCGTCGGCGACCAGCACCATCGGTACCCCGTCGACCGGCCGGGAGCCGAGCACCGCCACCGCGCCGCCGGAGGCGACCGCCGCCGCCGCGAAGTCGTGCCCGTCCACCTTCTCCCCCGGGAAGGCCACGAAGAGCCCGCCGGGGCCTGTCTTGCGGGAGTCGAACTCGACCGGGCCGGTGACCCGCAGGGTCGGGTCGGCCGCCACCAGCCGGCCGTCGATGGCATCGGCCACCTCGGACAGGGTCAGCGGGATCATCGACGCCCCTCCACCAGGTTGCCGAACCGGGCGGTGAGCGCGGCGGCCAACTCCACCCGGTCGTCGAACGGGTACGTCCGGCCGGCGATCTCCTGACCGCGCTCGTGCCCCTTGCCGAGTACCGCGACCACGTCACCGGGCTCGGCGAGCCGTACCGCCTCGTCGATCGCCGCCCGCCGGCCGGCCACCTCGCGTACCCGGTCCGGGCCGGCGTCCCGCTCGGCCCCGCGCCGCACCTCGGCCCGGATCACCCCGGGGTCCTCGCTGCGCGGATTGTCGTCGGTGACCACCACCAGGTCGGCGCCGGCCGACGCGGCGGCACCCATCAGGGAGCGCTTGCCGTGGTCCCGGTCGCCGCCGGAGCCGAGCACGCAGATCAGCCGGTTGCCGGCGCTGGTCAGGTCGCGCAGCGCGGTCAGCGCCGCCACCACCGCGTCCGGGGTGTGCGCGAAGTCGACCACCCCGCGCACCGGGCCGGGCGCCGCGACGAGTTCCAGCCGGCCGGGAACGCCCGGGCAGGCGGCCACGCCCCGGGCCGCGACGGCCGGGTCGACGCCCGCGCCGGCCAGCACGGCGATCGCCAGCAGCGCGTTGGCCACGTTGTGCCGGCCCGGCAGCGCCACCCCGGCCTCGACCGCGAGCCCGTCCGGGCCGTGCGCGGTGAAGGTCTGGGTGTAGCCGGACTCCCGGACCGCGTCGGCCCACCAGGTCGCGGTCGGGTCACCGGCGGCCGAGTACGTGACGGTGCCGGGCTTGCGCAGCGGCGCGAGCGCCGGATCGTCGTGGTTGAGCACCTCGACGTCGCAGCGGCCGTCGAAGAGCCGCGCCTTGGCCGCGAAGTAGTCGGCGACGTCGGCGTGGAAGTCCAGGTGGTCGTGGCCGAAGTTGGTGTAGCCGCCGACGGTGAACCGCACCCCGCCGACCCGCCCCATCGCCAGGGCGTGGCTGGAGACCTCCATCGCCACCGCGGTGACGCCGCGTTCCCGGGCCGCCGCGAGCATCGCGTGCAGGTCGGTCGCCTCGGGGGTGGTCCGGACGCTCTCCACCACCAGGTCGCCGAGCCGGCACTCCACGGTGCCGATCAGCCCGGTGACCTCCCCGGCGGCCCGCAGCCCCGACTCGATCAGATAGGTGGTGCTGGTCTTGCCGGCGGTGCCGGTGACCCCGACGACGGTCAGCCCGGCGGTGGGGTCGCCGTAGACCGCGCTGGCCAGCTCGCCGAGCACCGCACGCGGCTCCGGCACCACCAGGGCGGGCAGCCCCGCCTCGGCCGCCGCCGGGGCGCCGGCCGCGTCGGTGAGTACGGCCACCGCGCCGGCCGCCGCAGCCGCGGCCGCGAACTCGGCGCCGTGCCGGCGGGCGCCCGGAAGCGCCGCGTAGAGGTCGCCGGGGTGGACCTCGCCGCTGGCATGGGTCACCCCGGTGACAGCCAGGTCGGCGGCGTCCGGGGGCGACTCGGCGGCGACTCGCAGGGCGAGGTCGGTGAGCCGGACCGGCGTCACGGCGCGGGGACGGGGATTGCCGGGCACGGCGTCAGACCCTACCCCGTCGGGGGGTCCACCCCGCACAGCCGCCCCGGTGGTTTGCCCGCACCCACCGATGATGTCCCGTTTCGGCAGGTCAGCGCGGATAGACGACGAACTTGGGTGGCGGGGTGCCGGTGGCGGGCACCCGATAGTGCGCAAGTACGAACTCCATCATCTCCTTGAAGGCCGGTGCGGAGACGTCTCCGCCGCCGCCGGACGGAGTGTGCGCGAAGACCGCGATGACGTAGCGCGGGTCGTCCGCCTGGTCCATCCCGATGAAGGAGGCGACCTCGCCGGGGGCGTACCGGCCGTCGACCACCCGCGATCCGGTGCCGGTCTTGCCGGCGACCCGGTAACCCTCGATCGCCGCCTGTCTGGCCGTGCCGCCCTCGATGGTCACCGGCGCCTCCAGCAGGGTACGCAGCGCGGCGGCGGTCTCCGGCCGGAGCACCTGCCGGGTCTGCGGTGCGGGTACCTGCTTCCGCTTGCCGTCCGGGCCGATGATCTCACGTACCAGGTGCGGCTGGATCCAGGTGCCGTCGTTGGCGATCGCGGCGTACGCGGCGGCCATCTGCAACGGCGTGACGTCGACGCTGTGCCCGATCGGCACCGACCCGTACGTCGAGCCGCTGTATTCCGACGGTTTGAGCACCCGGCCGGACGCCTCGCCGAGCACCCCTTCCCCGGTCGGCCGGCCCAGCCCGAACCGGAGCTGGTACTCGTAGAGTTTCTCCGCGCCGAGCCTGTCGGCGACCCGGATGGTGCCGACGTTGGAGGAGAACCCGAGCATGCCGGCGACGCTGAGCTTGCGGCCCTGCACCGGGTGGGTGTCCCGGAACGGCTGGTCACCCTTGCGGATGCTGGACGGCGTCGGCCAGGCGGTCTCCGGGGTGATCACCCCTTCCTCCAGCCCGGCGCCGAAGACGATGGCCTTGTGCACCGATCCGGGGTCGACCACGAAGCTGGTGGCCGCGTCGTTGCGGTCGCTGGCCTTGTATTTCCGCCAGTCGGCGGCGTCGTAGGTCGGATAGCTCGCCTGGGCCAGCACCTCGCCGGTGCGTACGTCGAGCACCACGGCCGCCCCGGTGGTGCCGTTGACCTCCTGCATCCGCTTGGCGAGGATCCGCTGCACCATGAACTGGAGGTCCCGGTCGATGGTGAGTTGCAGCGAGCTGCCCGGCCGGGCCGGGGTGACCCTGCTGTAGCCGCCGGGGATCTCGGCGGCCAGTTCCCCCTTGCCGACCTCGTACTCCCGCTCGCCGTTCACGCCGCGCAGCAGCTCGTCGTAGCGGGCCTCGATCCCCTCCAGGCCGACCCGGTCCTGGCTGGTGAAGCCGAGCAGGTTGGCGGCCAGGTCGCCGCCGGGGACCTCGCGCCGCTCGTCCCGCCCGGTGCCGATGCCGGCCAGGTTCAGATCCATGATCTTCTCGGCGGTGGCGACCTCGACGCTGCGGGCCAGGTATTCGAAGTTTGACGGGCGTCCGTCCGGCCGCTTCCGCTTGCGCATCTCCTCGGCCAGTTTCGAGGCGGGGATGCCGAGCCTCGGCGAGAGCGCCGCGGCGGTCCGGACCGGGTCGTCGACGAGTTCCGGGTCGGCGTAGACGTAGCGGGCCTCGACGCTCTGCGCCAGCGCCGCCCCGGAGCGGTCGTAGATGGCTCCCCGGGGGGCGGGCAGGACGACGGTGCGCAGCCGGTCGCCGACGCCGCCGCCGTCGTACTCCGGGGCGTCGACGACCTGGAGCGCGACCAGCCGGATGCCGATGGTGGTGAACATGGCGAGCGCGAGCAGCGTGCCGAGTCTCAGTCGCCGGTGCGCGTCGGCCAGTCGGGGTGGCCGGCGGGGTCGCCGGGCCGGGCGGCGGGCGGGCGCCCCGGCGGGCGTCCGGTTCGGGCCGCCGGCCGGGTCGGGCGTTCGCCGCCGGACCGGCTTGGCGACGTCGGCGCCCCGGACCGGGCGCGGGGTGATGGTGCGGCCGGTGCCGGTCGGCGCGCTGCGCCGGCCGGTCCGGGTCGCGCCGGCACGGCCGCCGTCGAGCACCTGCAACGCCGGCCGGAACGGGTCGGCCGACCGTCCGGTTCTGGGGGTACGCCGGGACCGGCCGCCCTGCTCAGCGGAGCCGCCGACGGATCCGGGCGTACGCCGCAGTTCCGGGGTGTCCCGCACGGTCCGCCCGCGCGGGGTGTAGGCCCGTGCGTCGGAGATGCCGCCCAGCCCGGAGCCGGACCGGCCGCCCTGCTCGGCGCCGCGTTCGGGGTCCCGGCCGGCACGCGACGAGCCGCGCCGGGACACCGAAGCGTCCCGGCGCGGCTCGTCGGACCGCGGCGTCACCGGGTCATCCCCCGGCGCCCTGCTGGCTGGTGATCGCCGGCTCGCCGCCGGCCGGTTGCGGCACCCCGATCACCCGGCCGTCGGGCAGCCGGATGAAGGCGGGCGGCCCCGCGTCGACCAGGCCGAGTTGGCGGGCCCGGGCGGTGAGGTTGCCCGGCACCTCGGCGTCGGCGATCTTCTGCTTCAGCTCCTGTTCCTGGATGTCCAACGTGGACTGCTGCTGTTGCAGCCGTTCCAGCCGGAACGCGTTCTCGTTGACCTTGCTGTTGACCACCAGGATGCCGAGCATCCCGCCGACCACCAGCACCAGGATCAGCACCACGAAGGAGACCCGGGGTCGGGCCACCGGCAGCGGTGGCGCCACCCGGAGCCGGGAGCGCCGGGCCGGCGTCGCCGACTCGGATGCCCCCTCCGGCCGCTCCTCGGAGCTGTCCCAGACCCGCACCGCCGGCTGCTCCCAGTCCTGCTCCCGCAGCGCGGCACTGCCCTGGGTCGGATACCGTCGTGCCCCCCGCACCTGGGCTTCCGACGCCGGGTTCGACCGGCCGCCGCCCGCCCGCTGCGCCCGCTGCACCGTGGTCCGGCCCCCCGACCGCGGTGTGCGCTGCTGCGCGTCGCGCGTCGCGTCGGGCTGTTCCCGGCGCTCGCGCTTGTTGACGTTCATCTTCCCTCCCCCTGTACTGTCGTGCCGCCGCCGTCGGATGCCGGCAGCGACATGTCCCGTCGCGCTCCGTCGGATCCGCCCGGTGCCCCCGCACCGGCCGGACCTGTTGCCCCGACGACTCGCCCGGGCCGTTCGCGGCTGGCCCGCCTCGTCGTCGTACTCGTACCGCCGTCCCGCTCGATCCGTTCGGCCGCCCGCAGCCGCACCGATGCGGCCCGCGGGTTGGCCTGGACCTCCGCCTCGCCCGGCAGCTCAGCTCCCCGGCTGAGCAGCCGCAGCATCGGCCCGGTACCGGGCAGTTCGACCGGGAGGTCGACCGGCCCGGTGCTCCGGGCACGCCCGGCGAACACCTGCTTGGTGATCCGGTCCTCCAGGGTGTGGTAGGACAGCACCACCGCGCGACCGCCCACGGACAGTGCGTCCAGGGCGGCCGGCAGCGCCGTTTCCAGCGCGGCCAGTTCCCGGTTTACCTCGATCCGTAAAGCCTGAAACGTCCTCTTGGCCGGATGTCCGCCGGTTCGTCGGGCTGGTGCCGGGATGGCCTCCCTGACCAGTTCCGCCAACCGGGCCGACGAGGTGAGCCGGTTGCGCTCCCGCTCCCGGACGATCGCCGAGGCGATCCGGCCGGCGAACCGCTCCTCGCCGTAGACCCGGAGCACCCGGGCCAACTCGCCGTGCGAGTAGCCGTTGACGACCTCCTCGGCGGTCGTACCGGCCGACTGGTCCATCCGCATGTCCAGCGGCGCGTCCTGCGCGTAGGCGAACCCGCGATCGGGCGCGTCGAGTTGCAGCGAGGAGACGCCCAGGTCGAACAGCACTCCGTCCACCCGGTCGTGGCCGAGCCGCTCCAGCACCTCGGGCAGCTCGTCGTAGACCGCGTGCACCAGGTGGATCCGGTCGGCGTACCGGTCGAGCCGGGCCCGCGCGTGTGCCAGCGCCTCGGTGTCCCGGTCGAGTCCGATCAGGACGGTGCGCGGATGCGCGGCGAGCACCGCCTCGGCGTGCCCGGCCAGCCCGAGGGTGGCGTCGACGTACACGGTCGTCCGGTCGTCGGCTCGGTCCAGGGCGGGGGCGAGCAGCTCGAGACATCGCTCAAGCAGCACCGGCACGTGCGTACCGCGTAGCTCCCCCATGTCGACCCCCAGTGAACCCTGTCTCGTCCGGACGTGCCCGGTATCTGTCGCGCTCGTCGTACCGCCAGATCCCCATCCGCTCTGCTCCTCCGGGCCGACCTTCGGACCTTCGGAGGATCGCGCCTGGCACCGGGGAAGAGGCGCCAGGAACCTCGAGCGGGTGGAGATCTCGCAGTACGTCGGGCGTCGGCACGCGCCGCCCTACAGTCCGCCGGGCAGCACCCCCTCCTCGATGTCGGCGAAGTCCTCTTCGCTCTCCGAGAGGTAGGTCTCCCAGGCCCGCTTGTCCCAGATCTCCACCCGGGTGCTCGCCCCGATCACCACCAGCTCACGGTCCAGCGCGGCGTACTCCCGCAGGTGGATCGGGATGGTGACCCGACCCTGCTTGTCCGGGATCTCGTCGTGCGCGCTGGCGAAGAAGACCCGGCTGTAGGCCCGGGCCGCCTTGTGCGTCATCGGCTGCTCGCGCAACTGCCCCGCGATCCGCTGGAACTCGGGCATCGGGAAGACGTAGAGGCAGCGCTCCTGCCCTTTGGTGATCACGACACCTCCCGCCAGCTCGTCCCGGAACTTGGCCGGAAGGATCAGCCGGCCCTTGTCGTCCAGGCGCGGGGTGTGCGTGCCGAGAAACACCGGCCCAACCCCCTCGCCCTACCAGCGGCGTTCGCGGCGCCGCTGCCCCCCGGGCCGGCGGGCCCTCCTGGCCCCCCATCGCGCCCCACTCTACTCCACTTCCCTCCACCCGCAACCGGAATCGCCCGGAAAGACCGGCTGTCCGCCGGATGAAACCGCACGTCAGATGGGGTGGCCGGCGGTGGAGGGAAATGGGCCTCCCGGCGCGAAGGTCCGCTATCCGACAGCGGTACGCCGGTAGTACGACGCCCGGATATAGAGGTTTTTTCCGACCCATCCGGGCACCCCGACGCCCCCGGTGGAGCGGAGTGGAGAGGGAGGTGGAGGAAAAATCAACGGCGGGCCGCCACGTCCAGGGCGGCACGGACCGGATCTCCGCCCCACCGGCTGGCGAACGCGTCGATCACCACCCAGCCGGCCTGGACCAGCGCCCGGTGCCGGGCGATGTGCGCCGCCGGGCCGGCCGGATGGGCGACACAGTTCAGCCCGATCGCCGACCCACCGGTACCGACGCAGAGATCCACCGTCCAGCGCCCGACCGGATAGCGGCGCCGGACCGGCAGCCCGATCCGGGCCAGCTCCACGCCCAACTCACCAGGCCAGCCGTCCACCTCCGACGACGGGGCCGGCGCGACGCCGGCCCGCGCCCACCCGGACTCCGGGGCGCTGCCGTCCACCGGGCCGGCGGACCTGGTGGCGACGGCGACCGGACCGGCGGCGAGCGTGGCCGCGACGGCGACCGGCTCGCCGCGCGGCTCCGGCGGCAGCGCCGCGTACCGCAGATAGTCGCCGAGCAGGCCGTTCGGGGCGGACTGCGAGGTCAACACCACCATCCGGCGCCGGGCCCGGGTGACCATCACGTTGAAAAGGTTCGGGTCGGTCAGGAACCGCCGCCGCCCGGCGGGGACCGGATCGGTCACCGCCAGCGACACGATCACGGTCTCCGCCTCGCTGCCCTGGAACGAGTGGACGGTGCCGACCCGCAGCCCGAGCCGCTCGATCTCGGTCACCGGAAACGCCGCCACCAGCGCCGATTCCAGCGCGTCGGCCTGGGCCCGGAACGGGGTGATCACCCCGATCCCGACCCGGCCCGCCTCGGCCAGCCGGCGGACCTCGGCCACCGCCGCCGCCACCTCGGCCCGGTTCACCCCGGCCTCGGTGGGCTCCGCCGGCACCGCCAGCACGTCGATCACGTCCGCCGTCTCGTTGCCCGGATGCCGGGTGGCCACCGCGATGCGGTCGTCGTAGAAGCGGTGCGCGGAGAACTCGATCAGGTGCGGGGCGCAGCGGTAGTGCTCGTCCAGCCAGCTGACCGGGGCGGCCCCGGCGGCCAGGTCGAAGGCGCTCACCCGGCGTACGTCGACCCGGTTGTCCAGGCCGTACCGCCGCAGGGTCGCCGCCACGTCGACGTCGGCGACGAACGAGACGAACCGCAGTTGCCGGGGATCGCCCACCACCAGCGCCCGGCGGGCCCGGGCCAGGGCCGGCGCCGCCCGGATCTGGTCGGTGTGCGACGCCTCGTCCATGATCACCAGGTCGAAGAGCCCGGCGATCGGCGGCAGCAGTTCCTCGACGTCGGTGACCGTACCGATCCAGAGCGGCAGCGCCCGGACCAGCGACTCCCCGCTCAGTTCGGCGAGGAGTTCCCGGCGCCGGTTGCGACCGGCCCGCAGCGCACCGGCCAGCGCGGCCGCGCTGCGGCGGCCGGCCGGGTCCCACCGGTGCGGGCCGCGGCTGCGATGCCGCATCGCGGTGCCGAGCGCCGCCGACAACCGCTGCCGTGCCGCCGCCAGCTCCGGCCAGAGCGGACCCGGGTCCACCCCGCCGACCGTCGCCAACCGCGCCGACGCCACCTCCGCCCGGGCCGCCGCGATCGCGTCGTCGAGCCGATCCAGCGGCACCGTCCGGGCCGCGCCCAGCCGGCGGCGCAGCAGGCGACCGGGCGGTCCCGGCAGCCAGCGCCGCCACCAGGCATCGGCCGAGGCTCGGACCCCGCCGGCCGCCCGGGCCGCCGCCGCCAGGTCCGCGCCGGGTTCGAAGGCACCGGGTACGTCGAGTCGCAGCCCACCCACCACCGGCGCCCAGCGCTCGGCCTCGCCGGCCAGCAGCTCCAGGTCGAGCAGCTCGGTGAGCTGGCCGGTCACCCGCTCGACCTCGGCCGCCGCCTCGGCCACGGCGGCCCGGTCCGCCTCCAGGGTCGCCGCCGTCACCTCCGTGTCGACGGTCAGCTCCAGCGAGGTCGCCAGCGCGGACCGGCGTTCCGCGTCGCCGAAGAGCACCGGTCGCGGGCCGGGATAGCGCTCCAGCAGTTCGCCGAGTACGTCGGCGGCGTGCGCCGACTGGGTGACGACCAGTACGCTCCCGCCCCGGTCCACCACGTCCAGTGCGGCGGCGACCACCGCGTGGCTCTTCCCGTTGCCGGGCGGACCGGAGACCACGGTCACCGGCTGGTGCCGGACCCGGCGTACCACCTCGGTCTGGGCCTCGTTCAACGGCAGCGGGGAGTCGACCGGCCCGGCGGCGTCGGCCGGGCCGGGGGCGTCCGGGGCGGCGGTGCCATACACCACGGCCAGGGCGGTCGACTCGACGCCGGGGCGGGCGGCCCAGGCGCGCAGCCGGTCACCGAGCGCCAGTCCGGCGACGTCCCGCACGCTGAACAGCACCGCCGAGACGTAGAGCACCGGCGGCCGGGCCGGAAAGCTCGCCCGACCGGTACGCCGGACCCGGTCGAACTCGCGTACCGACAGGCCGGCGGCCCGGGCGACGGTGCGCAACCACTCCTCGCCGCCGGTACTGGCCAGCCACCCGGGGCCGCCCAGCCCCGGCGCCACCTCCAGCCGGGCGGCCAGGTCGCGGTCCTCGACCAGCGGGGTGATCTCCAAATCCCCGGCCGGGACGACCCGATATCCGCGCAGCGTCCGCTCCAGCCGGACCGGCTCGCTGAGCAGTGGGAACCGCACCTTCCGGGTAACGCCGCCGGTCTCGACCACCCCGGCGACCAGGCCCCAGCCCCGGCGCAGGGTGCGAACGTCGCGGTGCAGCAGATCGGCCGCGGCCAGCCGGTCCACCTCGCGGGACTGCCGGCAGGAGTCGGGATCGGCCAGCCAGATCAACGGCTGGCCGGGACGGGTCACGTCGAGCACCCGCTCGGGGGCGGCCGGGGCGAGGTCGGCCAGGGCCCGCAGCACGGACGCGACGGAGGGGCTCATCGGCAGCCGAGCGTAGCAACCGGGTACGCCCCGGGTCGGGCCTCGGTCGGGTCGCCGGGCAGTTGCGCGACCGGTACGGACAAGCAGGTCGCGCAGACCCCGGTCGCCGGCATCCGGGGCCGGTGGACACGCTCCGGGCCGGTCCGGCGGGACCCGGCCGGTCGCCGACCGCGTCCCGGGTCGTCCGGTACTTTCGTGCGCCGGTCACCCACCCGGCGCCGTCCGGTAACCTCGCTCGCGTGACGGACGGGAAGATGCCTCTCCGGGCGAAGGTGGCCAGTTCGGTATCGCGGACCGCCGCGGCCCTGTCCCGGGCTGCCGGCCGGGGCGACGGCTCGGTGATCGGCGGGTGGATCGGTCTCAAGATCGATCCTGATCTCCTGGCCCACCTGTCGTCCGGCCGGGCCATCGCGCTGGTGTCGGGCACCAACGGCAAGACGACCACCACCCGGCTGACCGCGGCGGCGGTCGGCGTACTCGGCCGGGTGGCGACCAACTCGTTCGGGGCGAACATGCCCACCGGACACACCTCGGCGCTGGCCAAGGCCGGCAGCACTCCCTATGCCGTGCTGGAGGTCGACGAGCACTACCTGGCCCAGGTGCTGGAGGCGACCGAGCCACGGGTGGTGGCACTGCTCAACCTCTCCCGGGACCAGCTCGACCGGGCCAAGGAAGTGGCGATGATGGCCCAGCTCTGGCGGGCCGCGCTGGTCCGGCACCCGTCGGTACGGGTGGTCGCCAACGCCGACGACCCGATGGTGGTCTGGGCGGCGACCCCGCCGGCGACCCGCAGCCCGGAGCTGACCCCGGCACCGGTCACCTGGTTCAGCGCCGGCCAGCGCTGGCACGACGACTCCTGGGTCTGCCCCGAGTGCGGCTCCCCGATCGAGCGGCTGGCCGACCAGTGGTGGTGCACCGGCTGCTGGCTGCGCCGGCCCGAGCCACAGTGGGTGGTCGAGGACGACGGCGTGGTCGACCCGGCCGGTGACTGGCACAAGGTGGTCCTGCAACTGCCCGGCCGGGTCAACCTCGGCAACGCGGCGACCGCGCTGGCGGTGGCCGCCGAGTTCGGGGTACGCCCGACCGACGCGGTGTCCCGGCTCGGCGGGGTCGCCTCGGTCGCCGGCCGGTACGCCCAGGTGGTCAGGGACGGCCGGACGATCCGGCTGCTGCTGGCGAAGAACCCGGCGAGCTGGCTGGAGGCGTTCGACATGGCCGAGGAGGCGCCGACACTGCTCTCGATCAATGCCCGGGATCCCGACGGGCTGGACACCTCCTGGCTGTTCGACGTCGACTTCGCCCCGTTGCGCGGGCGGCAGGTGCTGATCACCGGCGACCGGGCGTACGACCTCGCGGTCCGGCTGGACATCAACGGGGTGCCGTTCCAGCACGTACGGACCTTCACCGAAGCGATCACGAGCGTCCCGCCGGGGCGGCTCGAGGTCATCGCCAACTACACGGCGTTCCAGGACATCCGAGCGGAGTTGGACCGTGTCGACTGATCCCGTCTACCGCACGCCCGGCCCGGCCGGTGGGGAGAGCAACCTGCGGATCGTCTGGATCTATCCGGACCTGCTCTCCACCTACGGCGACCGGGGCAACATGCTGATTCTGGCCCGACGGGCCGAGCTGCGCGGCCTGCCGGTGGAGTGCATCGAGATCCGTTCCGACCAGCGGCTGCCGGTCTCGGCCGACATCTACCTGCTCGGTGGCGGCGAGGACGGCCCGCAGGCGCTGGGCGCGCAGCGGCTGATCGCGGACGGCGGGCTGCGCCGGGCCGCCGAGCAGGGCTCGGTGGTCTTCGCGGTCTGCGCCGGCTACCAGTTGCTGGGCGGCTCGTTCTTCGCCAAGGGCACCAAGTGTGCCGGCCTCGACCTGCTCGACCTGCACTCGGACCGGGGACCGTCCCGGGCGGTCGGCGAGATCGCCGGTGCCATCGACCCCCGGCTCGGGCTGCCGCCGCTGAGCGGCTTCGAGAACCACGGCGGGCGTACCCACCTCGGCGCCGGGGTCTCCCCGCTGGCCCGGGTCAGCACCGGGATCGGCAACGACGGCAACACCGAGGGTGCCTGGCGGGGCAAGCTGCTCGGCACCTATTCGCACGGGCCGGCGCTGGCCCGCAACCCGGCCCTGGCGGACCTGCTGCTGCGCTGGGCGATCGGGGTGCCGCAGCTACCGCCGCTGGACGACACCTGGTCGGAGCGGCTGCGGGCCGAACGCAGCGCGGCGCTGGCCGCCGCCCGGCAGTGAGCCCTTCGCCACCTCAGGATCCGGGTCCGGTGGACCGCGAGGCCGGACCCGGTGCGTGAGCGGCACGCGGTTCAGGTCGAAGGTTCGGTGATCGGACGTGTCCGGGGGCTGCTCCGGCAGCGGTCGGTCGCACGGTTCACCGTACTGCTCCTGGTGCTCGGCCTCTTCGGGCTGGTGCTGCTGCTCGCGCCCCGGCCCGAGGTGGCCGAGCTGCCCCGGCTGGCCGACCGGCTCGGCCGGCTGGCACCGGTCGCGGCGATCGGCGGCGGGGCGCTGCTGCTGGTCGCGCTGGTGCCCCGGACGGCGATCACGGTGGTCTGGGGGGCGATCTTCGGGCCGCTGCTCGGTGCCGGCTACACGCTGGCCGCCGCCCTGCTCGCCGCGCTCGCCGGCTTCGCGGTCGGCCGGCTGCTCGGTCGGGAGTTCGTCGCGGAACGGGTACGCGGCCGACTGGCCCGGCTCGACGGCTGGTTCGCCCGGCAGAGCGTGCTCGGGGTGGTCAGCGTACGGCTGATCCCGATCGGCGGGTTCGGGCTGGTCAGCTACGGCTACGGCACCACCGGCGCGCGGCTGGCGCCGTTCCTGTTCGGCAGCGTGCTGGCCGCCACCCCGTCGGCGTTCGGCTACGCGGCGGTGGGTGCGGCGGCGGTCTCGCCGGACGAGGTGAACTGGCTGGCGGTCACCCCGGGCGCACTGGGCCTGGTCGCCACCGCCGTGCTGGCGGTGCGCTGGTGGCAGGCGGAACGCCGCGCCGGAGCAGGCCGCGGGTCCGGGCCTGCCGGCGACCGGCAGCCCCGGGTCGACCACCCGGCGACGAACCCGGAGTAGTCGACGCCCCGGACACCCGCAGAGAGCATTAGCGGCACATTGTGCATTTCGCGGTATTTGCCCTATAAGGACTCTTCGTCGATAGGCTGATCGCACCACCGTCCTCCGGGAGCGGCAGCCCGCGAGGACGGATGGCCGAGCCTCACCCCGGGGCCGGGCGACCCCCGGCCCCGGCGGTGGGCGTTCCCGCCGGGCGCGATCTCCGCGCAGCGATGGTCAGCGAGGTGACGGGTGAAGTCGTACGCCGAGACAGCCGGTGCGGTCGAGGTCGCCGACACCGCCGTCGTACGCGGCCCGAACGCGACCGTCGTCCGGCTCTCCGTCAACGGCACCATGCGGAACATCCTGATCGAGCCCCGGGTCAGCCTGCTGGACGCGCTCCGCGACCGGCTCGACCTCACCGGCGTGAAGAAGGGCTGCAACCAGGGCGCCTGCGGTGCCTGCACGGTCTGGGTCGACAAGCGGCGGGTGCTGGCCTGCCTCACCCTGGCGATCACCTGCGAGACCCGCGAGATCACCACGATCGAGGGGCTCTCCGACGGGGTGAACCTGCACCCGATGCAGTCGGCGTTCATCAGCCAGGACGCCTTCCAGTGCGGATACTGCACCCCCGGACAGATCATGTCGGCGGTGGCGTTCCTCGCCGAGGGGCACGCCGACGACGACGGCACGATCCGGGAGTGGATGAGCGGCAACATCTGCCGGTGCGCGGCGTACCCGAACATCCGGGCCGCCATCCGGCAGGTCCGGGACGAGGCCGGGACGGATGGGCCCGATGCGACCGGTTAGCTACTCCCGGGTGGCCGACGTCGCCACCGCGATCGGGACCGTCGCCGCCGACCCCGGCAGCACCTTCCTGGCCGGCGGCACCACCGAGGTCGACCTGCAACGCATCCACGTCGCCCCCGCGAAGCGCCTGGTCGACATCAACGACCTGCCGCTGCGGCAGGTCGAGGAGCTGCCCGGCGGCGGGGTACGGATCGGCGCCGTCGCCCGGATGAGCGACGTCGCCCAGGCCCTGCCGGTCCGGCGCCGGTTCCCGATGGTCTCCCAGGCGCTGCTGCTCGGCGCCTCACCGCAACTGCGCAACATGGCGTCGATCGGCGGCAACCTGATGCAGCGGACCCGCTGCGGCTACTTCCGGGACGTGGCGGCGCCCTGCAACAAGCGCGAACCCGGCACCGGGTGCAGCGCGCTGACCGGCGTCAACCGTGGCCACGCCGTCCTCGGCACCAGCGAGCACTGCATCGCCACCCACCCCTCCGACCTCGCCGTCGCGCTGGTCGCGCTGGACGCGGTCGTGCTCACCCAGGGGCCGGTCGGGCACCGCGAGATCCTCGCCGACGACTTCTATCTCGCCCCCGGTGACACCCCGGACCGCGAGCACCCGATCGCGCACGGCGAACTCGTGGTGGCCGTGCAGATCCCGCCGCTGTCGATGGCCAGTACCTCGACCTATCTGAAGGTGCGGGACCGGGAGTCGTACGAGTTCGCGCTCGCCTCGGCGGCGGTCGCCGTCTCGCTGGACGCCGGGGTGGTCACCGACGTCCGGCTGGCGCTCGGCGGTGTCTCCAGCAAACCCTGGCGGGCCCGCCGGGCCGAGTCCGTGCTCGTCGGCGCCCCGGCCACCGTCGAGTCGTTCCGGGCGGCGGCCGAGGCGGAAATGGCCGACGCGGTGCCGCACGGGATGAACGCGTACAAGATCGAACTTGGCCGGCGCACGATCGTACGGGCGCTGTGCATGGTCACCGGTGACGCCCGGATGGTCAGCGAGGACGGGAACCCGCCATGAACGGAGCGCGCAGATGAGCCCGGTGCTCGGGGCCGCCCTCGACCGGGTCGACGGCCGGGCCAAGGTCACCGGCGCGGCCCGGTACTCCGGGGAGCTGAACCTGCCCAACCTCGGCCACGCGGTGCTGGTCGGCGCCCGGGTGCCGAGCGGCCGGATCATCGGCATCGACTGCCGGCAGGCCAGTGTCGCGGACGGCGTGTACGCGGTGCTGACCCACCTCGACCTGCCCCGGGTCGCCACCCAGCCGAAGCTCTTCCCGTCGCTGGCCGGACTCGCCGCGCACGGGCAGAGCTTCTTCCCGATGCAGGACGACGTGGTGCACTACGCGGGGCAGCCCGTCGCCATCGTCGTCGCCGACACCGTCGAGCGGGCCGAGTACGCCGGCACCCTGGTCCAGGTCAGCTACGCCGAGACACCGTCGGCGACCCTGCTCGACCAGGTACGCGAGCAGAGCTACGAGCCGGAGCGGATCTTCGGCGGGCTGGTACCCGGCCGCAATCCCACCCGGGGCGATCCGGAGGCGGGGCTGCGCGACGCCGAACTGGGCCTCGACCTGACGTACGGGTTCGCGGCCAACCACCAGAACCCGCTGGAGATGTCGACGACCACGGTGGTCTGGGACGACGTCGACCGGCTCACCGTGTACGACTCGACCCAGGGGCCGACCGCCACCCAGCTCAGCGTCGCCGAACTCCTCGGCCTGGCCCCGACGCAGGTCCGGGTGGTGAGCCACTTCGTCGGCGGCAGCTTCGGGTCCAAGGCACTGATCTGGCCGCACGTCACCCTCACCGCGCTCGCCGCCCGCCAGGTCGGCCGGCCGGTCCGGCTCACCCTCAGCCGCGACCAGATGTTCCACTCCTGCGGGCACCGGGAGGAACAGGAGCAGCGGATCCGGCTCGGCGCCGGCCGCGACGGTCGGCTGGTCGCGTTCACCCACGACAAGATCTCGCTGACCTCGCACTTCGACGACTGGGCCGAGACATCCCTGGAGTCGGCCGCGATCACCTACGCCTCGCCGAGCTACGCCGGCGGCTACCGGCTGGCCCGGGGCAACACCATCACCCCGACCTTCACCCGGGGGCCGGGCGAGGCGACCGGGATGTTCGCGCTGGAGTCCGCGATGGACGAGCTGGCGTACGCCACCGGGATCGACCCGATCGAGCTGCGGCTGCGCAACCACGCCGACGTCGACCCCGACACCGGCAAGCCGTGGTCGAGCAAGGGCCTCAAGGAGTGCTACCAGCGCGGCGCCGAACTCTTCGGCTGGGCCGACCGCGACCCGACCCCCGGCGTCCGCTGGGAGGGACGCTGGCAGGTCGGCACCGGAATGGCCACCGCCGCCTATCCGGTGGCCGCCCCGATCAGCCCGCAGCGGGCCCGGGCCCGGATCTACCTCGACGGCAGCGCGGTCGTCGAGGCCGGCATCTCGGAGTTCGGCACCGGCGCGCTGACCGCGATGACCCAGGTCGCGGCGGACGGCCTCGGCCTGCCGGTCGACCGGGTACGGTTCCTCGGCGGCACCACCGACCTGCCGAACGTCGCCTCCGCGGTCGGCTCGGCGGGCTCGGGGGCGACCAGTTCGCCGGTACACCTGGCCTGCACCCAGCTTCGCGACCAGCTCGTCGGGCAGGCGGTGGCCGACCAGCACTCCCCGCTGCACGGCGCCGACCCGGCCGGGGTGGTGGTCCGGGACGGCCGGATGTGCCTGCGCGACCGCCCCGACGTCGGCGAGACCTACGCCGAGCTGCTCGGCCGGAACCACATCCCGGACGTCGAGACGGTCGGCACCTGGCGGCCGGTGCTACCGCCGATGACGGACCACGCGATGCACACCTTCGGCGCGCAGTTCGCCGAGGTCGCCGTCGACGCCGACCTCGGCCTGGTCCGGGTACGCCGGCTGGTCGGCGTCTTCGCCCCGGGCCGGGTACTCAACCGCAAGACCGCGCACAGCCAGCTGATGGGCGGCATGCTCTGGGGGCTGAGCCAGGCGCTGCTGGAGGCGACCCGGATGGACCCGCAGACCGGGCGCTGGGCCAACGCCAACCTCGCCGACTACCTGGTACCGGTGAACGCCGACGTCCCGGACGTGGTCGTCGAGACCATCGAGGTACCCGACGCGGTGGTGAACCCGCTCGGCGTGAAGGGGGTCGGCGAGATCGGCATCGTCGGCACCTCCGCCGCGATCGCCAACGCCGTCCACCACGCCACCGGGCGGCGGATCCGGCACCTGCCGATCACCGTGGAGGACCTGCTCTGAACGGCGGACCGATGTCGTGTCGGTCGGAGTCGTCGTCCGCGTTCAGGCTGACAGGTTGACTTCCCGAGCAACGCGGGAAGAACTGGCTCTCTGGGACCGGAGGAGCGTCACCAGCCCGGGGACGAGACGGTTCGCATAGGCTTCAGCAATCCAGATGTCTTCTTGAGACGGCAGGGGCGGCCACTCGTACCGGGAAGACCAGAAGCCGAAGGACAACCCGAGGCAGACCCCGTGCCGGACGTCGGGGACGGTAGATTCTCTGAGAACGTCGCCCAAGAGGATCAGGCGTTCCGGACCGATATCCCACGTAAGCTGACCACGGAGCTTGTCTACCGTCGCAGGATCCTCCTCGGCAATCATCGAGCAGATGTGGTCCAGTTTCTCGTCGAGAAAACGTAGGTCGTGGTAGACCAACGCGGTCAGCACGAGAAGGCCGCCGAAATCGCGCTTCCGCGCCAGCACCGCCAGGGCCACCTTGAGCGCTTTCACTCCCCATGCGTCGCACAGCCGCAGGAGGGCTGTCGTTTCAGGGCTGTCGTCCGCCGCCGATCGAAGCCTGGACTTCAGCTCCTTCCGCAGCCGCTCCTGTGGCTGAGCCAGATCAACGAGAGCATCGACCGCAGATCGGCGTGACACCGGAGAACGCAGGGCCAGGCAGTACTTCGCCCGCAATCGCGGACCCGGCCCCGGGATCGACGCGATCACCGACCGGCAACCGCCTGATCGTCGAGCGGCGCGTCGGCACCGAGTCGGGCCCCGGTGAGGTCGACCGGGCCGTGGAAGGTGGCGAACCCGCTGCCTGCGCCCAGGTCGAAGGCGGCCCACTCGAAGCAGCAGTCGGCGAAGCTGGTGGAGCCGTGGAACTGTGCCCCGACGAACTCGGCATATCCGCCCGCGCCGCCGCGCAGGTCGAGGTCGACCAGGGTGGCGCCGCAGAGTTGGAGATTCGTCCCCGGCCAGTACGGCTCGGCGGCCGGGCGCAGCCGCTCGGCGAGCACCTGTTGGGTCTCCCGGCGCAGCCGCAGCTCCTCGGCCTGGGCGGGGTCGAGGTCGCCGGTGACCAGGAACGGCAGTGGGGTACGCAGATAGGCGCAGAGCGCGTCGACGACCCGTTCCCGCAGCTCAGGGCGGGTATCGCCGAGTTCGGCCAGCAGGCGAAGGCCGGCCCGCCGGGTCTCGGGGTCCGGGTCGCCGAGTTGCCGGGCGTACGGGCGCACGTCCTCGTCCGGCACCAGCCGGCCGGTACCGGGTTGCACCGCCCAGCCCAGCGGCCAGTAGGTCTCGCCGTAGCCGTCGTCGTTCTCGTCGGACCAGTGCGCGCCGGTCAGCTCCACAGCCGGCTGGTCCAGGTGCACCCGGGCGGTGAACCCGGCTTCCCGGAAGTCGGCCGCCGCACCGAACCGGGCCAGGTAGAACCAGGCCGGGCCGGCGAAACGGGCACGCCGGAACGAGACCGGCCCGGCGAAACGCGCGCCGTCGCCGCCCTCCTCCCAGTCCTGGTAGTCCTCGATCAGCACGCCGACCGGCCACTGCGGATCGGTCTCGTTCGGCTCGTCCCAGGGCAGCGGGGAGAGTTCCTCGATTTCCTCCCAGGCCGGGTCGTCCTCCCAGAGGGTCTCCTCGCCCCGCCCGAACCAGGCGATGCCGCCGAACTCCGCACCAGCGAACCCGGCGGCGCCCCGGAACCGGGCCCGGCCGAAGACCGCCTCGTCGCCGAAGCGGACGCGGTCGAACCGGGCGTCGCCCTCGAAGACCGTACGCGGGAAGAGCGCCTCGCCGTCGAAGTTGGCGCCTTCGAAGGACGCCATGCCGACGAACCGGGTGTCCGCGAACCGTCCCTCGGCCAGCTCGCAGCCGCGCAGGTCGACGTCGACCAGGGTCGTACCGGACAGGTCGAGGCTGATCTCCGGCCACGGCCCGGGATCGCCGGGGCGCAGCCGGGCGGCGAGCAGGTCGAGGGCGGCCCGCCGCGGGTCGGTCTCCCGGTCCTCAGAACATGCCGTCCCCGCCGCCGAACGATCCGCCGGGCCGGTGGCCCGCAGATATTCGCAGACCGCGTCCGCCACCGGCTGCCGGAGTTCGGGGCGGCCGTCGGCGCGGGCCAGCAGCCGGCGTACCGCCGGAAGCCGGTCGGGCGACGTCGGCTCCGCGTCCGCCAGCGCGGCGAGGTCCGCCCGGTGTTCGGCCAGGTTCCGACCCGCCATGCCCGCCCCTCCCCGGCCACTCCGGCCTCGACACGCCGCCGGCGCCGCCCCGGCCCCGGCGCCGGCGCCGGAACGCACCTTAGCCGCAGCGGGCAACTGCGACCGCCGCCGACGCCCCGGCGCCGCCGGCAGCCGCTCGCCCAGGACCGCTCACCTGGACGCCAGATGCGCTACGACCCTGCCGTAACGCCTCTGGCGTCCAGGTGAAGACCGGAAGCCCCTTCCCGGTAGCGCCGAACCCGCCGGCCGGTAGCGGAGACGGGTGCCCGCCGGGGGGTCAGGCGACGACGCTGACCATCCGGCCGGTCACCACGATCACCTTGCGCGGCTCCCGGCCGGCCAGCTGGTCGGCGACCGCCGCCAGCGCGGCGGACCGGATCTCCTCCTCGGTCGCCCCGGCCGGCACCTCGACCCGGCCCCGGACCTTGCCGTTGACCTGCACCGGGTACGTCACCGTCTCGGCGACCAGCAGGCTCGGGTCGGCCACCGGGAACGGCTCGTACGCCAGCGACTCGGCGTGCCCCAGCCGCCGCCACAGCTCCTCGGCGATGTGCGGGGCGAACGGCGACAGCATCAGCAGCAGCGGCTCGGCCACCTCGCGGGGCGTCGCCTCCAGCCTGGTCAGGGCGTTGGTCAGCTCGATCAGCTTGGCGATCGCCGTGTTCATCCGGATGCCGTCCAGGTCACTCCGAACCCCGTCGATGATCCGGTGCAGCAGCCGGCGGGTCTGCTCGTCGGCCGGGGCGTCGGTGACCCGCAGCCGCCCGGTCTGCTCGTCGACCATGGTCCGCCAGACCCGTTGCAGGAACCGGTACGCACCGATCACCGCCCGGGTCTCCCAGGGCCGGGAGACCTCCAGCGGGCCCATCGACATCTCGTAGACCCGGAAGGTGTCGGCGCCGTACGCCTCGCACATCTCGTCCGGGGTCACCACGTTCCGCAGCGACTTGCCCATCTTGCCGTAGACCCGGGTGACCCGCTGGTCGCCGAAGTAGTACCGGCCGTCGGCCTCCTTCACCTCGGCGGCCTCGACGTAGCCACCCCGCTCGTCCTGGAAGGCGTACGCCTGGATCATGCCCTGGTTGTACAGCCGGCGGTACGGCTCGAAGGACGAGACGTGGCCCAGGTCGTACAGCACCTTGTGCCAGAAGCGGGCGTACAGCAGGTGCAGCACGGCGTGCTCCTGGCCGCCGACGTACAGGTCGACCCCTCCCGGGTCGCCGGGCGCCTGCGGGCCCATCCAGTACGCCTCGTTGGCCGGGTCGACGAAGCGGCCGGCGTTGGTCGGGTCCAGGTAGCGCAGCTCGTACCAGCAGGAGCCGGCCCACTGCGGCATCACGTTGGTCTCCCGGGTGTAGCGCTTCGGCCCGTCGCCCAGGTCCAGCTCGACCTCGACCCAGTCCCTGCGCCGGGAGAGCGGGGTCTCCGGGTCGGAGTCGGCGTCGTCCGGGTCGAAGGTGCGCGGCGCGAAGTCGTCGACCTCGGGCAGCTCGACCGGCAGCATCGACTCGGGCAGCGCGTGCGGGTCGCCCTGCTCGTCGTAGACGATCGGGAACGGCTCGCCCCAGTAGCGCTGCCGGCTGAACAGCCAGTCCCGCAGCCGGTAGGTGACCGCGCCGGAGCCGTGCCCGTTCGCCTCCAGCCACTCGATGATCCTGGCCTTGGCGTCGGCGACGAAGAGCCCGTTCAGGTCCGGGCCGCGATCCGGCGCGGCGCTGTTGATCGCCAGCCCCTCCCCGGGGTACGCCTTGCCGTCGAAGTTCTCCGGCGGCTGCACGGTACGCACGATCGGCAGCTCGAAGACCTCGGCGAACTCCCAGTCCCGCTCGTCCTGTCCGGGTACCGCCATGATCGCACCGGTGCCGTAGCCGGCCAGTACATAGTCGGCGATGAAGATCGGGATCTGCGCCCCGTTCACCGGGTTGGTGGCGTACGCCCCGACGAAGACGCCGGTCTTCTCCCGGTTCTCCGCCTGCCGCTCGATGTCGGTCTTGGCGCCGGCCGCCTTCCGGTAGGCGTGCACGGCGGCCCGGGGGCTCGCCTGCCCGCCGGTCCAGGCCTCCCGGGTCCCCGCGGGCCAGGCGTCGCCGGCCAGCGACTCGACCAGCGGGTGCTCCGGGGCCAGCACCATGTAGGTGGCCCCGAAGACGGTGTCCGGCCGGGTGGTGAAGACCCGGATCGGCGCGACAGCGGTCGGGAACTCGATGTGCGCGCCGGTGGACCGGCCGATCCAGTTCCGCTGTTGCAGCTTGATCGGCTCGGGCCAGTCCAGCGCGTCCAGGTCGTCGATCAGCCGGTCGGCGTACGCGGTGATCCGCATCATCCACTGCTTCAGGCTGCGCTTGAAGACCGGGAAGTTGCCCCGCTCGGAGCGGCCGTCCGGGGTCACCTCCTCGTTCGCCAGCACCGTGCCCAGGCCGGGGCACCAGTTCACCGGCGCCTCGGAGACGTACGCCAGCCGGTGGTCGTCGACGACCTGCCGCCGCTCGGCCGGGGACAGCTCGGCCCACGCCCGGCCGTCCGGGGTGGCCCGGGTGCCCGCCTCGAACTCGGCCACCAGCTCGGCGATCGGCCGGGCCCTGGCGGCAGCGGTGTCGTACCAGGAGTTGTAGAGCTGTAGGAAGATCCACTGCGTCCAGCGGTAGTAGTCGGTGTCGATGGTCGCCACCGAGCGCCGGTCGTCGTGCCCCAGCCCCAGCCGGCGCAGCTGCGACCGGAAGTAGCCGATGTTCGCCTCGGTGGTGGCCCGGGGATGGGTGCCGGTCTGCACCGCGTACTGCTCGGCGGGCAGCCCGAACGCGTCGAAGCCCATCGTGTGCAGCACGTTCCGCCCGACCATCCGCTGGTAGCGGGCGTAGCAGTCGGTGCCGATGTAGCCAAGCGGGTGCCCGACGTGCAGCCCCGCCCCGGACGGGTACGGGAACATGTCCAGCACGAACAGCTTCTCCGCGTCCGCCCGGGGATGGCCGGGATCGGCCAGCGGCCCGACCGGGTTGGGCGCCCGGAAGGTGCCCCGCTCGGCCCACCGGTCCTGCCAGCGGATCTCGATCTCGCCGGCCAGCTCGGCCGTGTACCGGAACGGCGGGATCTCCGCCGCCGGTTCGGCTGCCTCGGTCGTCATGTCGTCTCCTTGCTACGTCTCCTCGTCGCCCGCCCTGGCCGACCGAGCTGCTGGGCACCGAATTCAGATCTGTGGGCCGGGTCCGTTCTCCGGGCACAAAAAAGCCCCTCGCACAGGAGGGGTGGCCGCACTGTCGCTGTCTGTCGCGTCAGCACGGCTCGCTAAGGAGCAGGTGAACCCTGGGCACGGGGTCATCGTACCGCGCCCCCAGCAGGGCTGTCGCAGCCGATACCGTCGGAGGATCCGACCCCCGGGCTCTCCGGTGTGCTCGGCTCTCCCGCCGAATGCGGTTAGCCTGAGTGATGCGGGTGATCCGGTTACTCCGGACGGACGTATTCTCCCGCGAACCATACGGCCGGCCCAGCGACTCTTAATAGGCGGCGGCCGTGATCGACGAGGAGGAGGCCCGTGACTCAACAGACCTGGGACGAACTGGGCGGCGCGCTGCCGAGCGACCAGTTCCGTGCCGCCAGCGACGCGATCGTGGCCAACATCGAAGAGGTCATCGAGGGCAAGACCGCGACGGTCCGGCTCGCTCTCGCCGTCCTGCTGGCCGAGGGCCATCTCCTGATCGAGGACGTACCGGGCGTCGGCAAGACCAAGCTGGCCAAGGCGCTCGCCCGGTCGATCGACTGCTCGGTCCGGCGCATCCAGTTCACTCCCGACCTGCTGCCCAGCGACGTCACCGGGGTCAGCGTCTACAACCAGGAGACGCACGACTTCGAGTTCAAGCCGGGCGCTGTCTTCGCCAACCTGGTGGTCGGCGACGAGATCAACCGGGCCTCGCCGAAGACCCAGTCCGCGCTGCTGGAGAGCATGGAGGAGCGGCAGGTCACGGTCGACGGCGTCACCTACGAACTACAGACGCCGTTCATGGTGATCGCCACCCAGAACCCGATCGAGATGGAGGGGACCTATCCGCTGCCGGAGGCGCAGCGCGACCGGTTCACCGCCCGGATCGCCATGGGCTACCCGGACCCGGGTGCCGAGCTGGCCATGCTGGACGTGCACGGCGGCCGGGACCCGATCCACGAGCTGCGGCCGGTCTCCGACGCCGCGACCGTACGGAAACTGATCGCCACCGTCCGCGACGTGCACGTCGCCGACGCCGTCAAGCAGTACGCCGTCGACCTGGTCACCGCCACCCGCGAGGCTCCCGACCTGCGCCTCGGCGCCTCCCCCCGGGCCACCCTGCAACTGCTGCGCACCGCCCGGGCGGTCGCCGCGCTGGAGGGGCGTGACTACGTCCTCCCCGACGACCTCCAGGCGCTGGCGGTACCGGTGCTGGCGCACCGGGTGATCTCCACCGCGGACGCGCAGCTCGCCCGGCGCACCACCGACGCGATCATCTCCGACCTGGTGCACCGGCTGGCGTTGCCGCACGAGCGGCAGCGCTCCCCCTACGACACCCGGCCACCCTCCGGCGACGGCAGCACCGGGCGCTCGCAGTACGAGCCGCGGAGGCGATGACGGTGCGCGAGGCGCTGCGCGGTCTCACCACCCGGGGGCGGTCCTTCCTCGCCGCCGCCGTGGCAGCGGCGATCTCCGCGCTGATCCTCGGCGAGAAGGACCTGCTCCGGGTCGCCATCCTGCTCGGCGTACTGCCGCTGCTCGCCGCCCTCTACGTCGGGCGCAGCCGCTACAAGCTCGCGTGCAGCCGCTCGCTGGAGCCGCACCGGGTGCCGGTCGGCGCCAGCTCCCGGGTCGTGCTCCGGTTGCAGAACATGTCCCGGCTGCCGACCGGGACGCTGCTGCTGGAGGACCGGCTGCCGTACGCGCTCGGCAGCCGCCCCCGGGTGGTGCTGGAACGCCTCGGCGCGCACCAGGCCAGCTCGGTGGCATACACGGTCCGGGCCGACGTGCGCGGCCGCTACGAGGTCGGCCCGCTGGTGATCCGGCTGACCGACCCGTTCGGGCTCTGCGAGCTGACCCGGGCCTTCCCCAGCGTCGACCCGCTCACCGTCATCCCGCAGGTCACCCCGCTCCCCTCGATCCGGCTGGCCGGCGAGTACGCAGGCACCGGCGAGAGCCGGGCCCGCTCGGTGGCGGTGCACGGCGAGGACGACGCGGCGACCCGGGAGTACCGGCGCGGCGACGACCTGCGCCGGGTGCACTGGAAGTCCACCGCCCGCACCGGTGAGCTGATGGTGCGCCGGGAGGAGCAGCCCTGGGAGAGCCGGGCGACGGTGGTGTTGGACACCCGGGCGTTCGCGCACCGGGGCGAGGGGCCGACCGCCAGCTTCGAGTGGGCGGTCTCGGCGGTGGCCAGCATCGCCGTGCACCTGCGGCAGGCCGGCTACAAGCTCCGGCTGGTCAGCGACTCCGGCATCGACGCCAGCGCGAACGACGCCGGTGGCGAGGGACTGCTGCTGGACTACCTCGCCGACGTCCGGCTCAGCCAGCGCGGCGACGTGGCTACGCTGGTCGAGCGGGTTCGGCAGCGCTCCGACGGCGGGCTGGTCATCGCGCTGCTCGGCACGTTGACCACCGCCGAGGCGGACCTGCTCGCCGGGCTGCGTGGCAACGGCGCGACCTGCATCGCGTTCCTGGTGGACAGTTCGACCTGGCTCAACCTGAACCCGCAGGCCCGCGAGGAGGCGAACCACGCGCACGGCGCCGCCGCACTCGGGCTGATGCGCAGCGGCTGGCGGGTGGTGGGGGTCGAACACGGCAGCAAGTTGCCGGCGCTCTGGCCGCAGGCGGCCCGGGGCTCGCAGGGCTTCGCCTGGCGGGCCGTACTGGCCGAGACGGTCGCCGGTGGAGTGCGGTGACCGTCGCCGGTGGAGTGCGGTGACGGTCGCGCGGGACGGGACCGGCGAGGTGGATGAGGGCGGCGGAATGAAACCGAACGGCAGCACCGGCACGGACGGGAAGTTGTGATGAGGGGACGCCGACATCTGGGATTCGTGGCGGCCGCGGCCACATTGCTCGCCGCCGCACCGATGTCCACCATCTACGAGCGGTGGACCTGGCTGGTGCAGTGCGCGGTCGTCGTCGGGCTGATCGCCGGCACGGCCACCCTGACCCGCTGGTGGCGGGCGCCGGTCTGGGCCCAGGGGCTCGGCATGGCCGCCGCGCTGCTCTTCGGGCTGACCTGGATCTTCCCGAGCGGGCAGGAGATGCTCTCCCTGCTCCCCACCCCGTCCACCATCACCCACTTCGGCTCGCTGCTCGCCAGCTCCGGCGAGGACATGCGCGCGTACGGCGTACCGGTGCAGGACCTGGACTCGCTGCTCTTCCTGACCGCATTCGGTGTCGGCGGTGTGGCGATCGTGGTGGATCTGCTCACCGTCGGGATGCGCCGGCCCGCCCTGGCCGGACTGCCGATGCTGGCGATCTATTCGGTGCCGGTTGCCGTACACGTCGACAGCGTCTCGGCGGTGCCGTTCGTGATCGGGGCGGTCGGCTTCCTCTGGCTGCTCGCCGCCGACAACGTGGACCGGGTCCGCCACTTCGGACGCCGGTTCACCGGCGACGGGCGGGACGTGGACGTGTGGGAGCCGTCCCCGCTGGCCGCCGCCGGCCGCCGGCTGGCGGTGATCGGCGTCGCGGTGGCCGTACTGCTGCCGCTGGCCGTACCGGGGATGACCTCGGGGCTGCTCAGCCAGTTCAACAGCGGCGGTGGCAGCGGCGAGGGCGGCGGCCGGGCCGGACCGGGCGGCTCGCCGGGCCGGGTGAACCTCTTCGCCCAGCTCAGCGGTGAACTCAACCGGGCCGAGCAGCGCGACATGGTACGGGTGACCACCAGCGACCCCGATCCGTTCTACCTGCGTTTCGCGGTCGCCGACGACTTCTCCCGGACCGGGTTCGGGCCGCGCTCCCCGGAGGGGACGCCGGTGACCCAGGGCCTGCCGGATCCGCGCGAGGTGGCCCGGGAAGCCCCGGGGATCACCCGCGAGCAGTACAACGCCGACGTCGAGATCCTCGACTTCGCCATGCCGTTCCTGCCGGTCTACACCGCACCGGTGAGCACCCGCCAGATCGACGCGAACTGGCGCTACGACGCGACCATGCAGGTCCTCTACTCGGAACGGGCGTCGTCGCGGAACCGGAAGTACTCCTTCGACTTCGTCCGCTCGGAGTACACCCCGGCCGCGCTCGCCGCCGCACCGACGCTGGCCCCGGAGCACGCGTTCCGCAAGCTCTACACCACCGTCGAGCCGGTACGGGAGGTCGAGGAGGTCGTCTCGCGGCTCACCTCCGGCAAGCGGAACGACTACGAGCGGGTGCGGGCGATCTACGACCACTTCTCCCGGAAGAACGGCTTCAGCTACGCCCTGAACACCGAGGGCGGCACCAGCGGCCAGGACATCGTCAACTTCCTCACCAACAAGGTCGGCTTCTGCCAGCAGTACGCCGCCGCGATGACCTGGCTGGTCCGCGAGGCCGGCATTCCCGCCCGGGTGGCTTTCGGCTTCACCAGCGCCAACCGGTCGGGCAACACCTACACCCTGACCAACAACAACCTGCACGCCTGGACCGAGGTCTACTTCACCGGCATCGGCTGGGTCCCGTTCGACGCGACTCCGGCGGCCAGCGTCACCGGCTCGTGGCGTTCGCAGTGGGCACCGGACCCGGACGCGCCCGAGCAGACCTCCACCTCCCCGACGGCGCCGACCGGCCCGACCGCCGACCCGTCGGCCGGCCCGGAGGCGGCTGACGGGTCGGACCGCCCGCTCGACGAGGCGTTCGACGGCACCGCCGGGGTCGCCCCGGAGAGCGGGCCGAACTGGCCGCTCTGGGTACTGGCCGGGGTGGTGCTGCTGGCCCTGCTGCTGACCGTGCCGGCGCTGCGGCGGGTGTTGCTCCGGCGGCGCCGCCAGACCCGGGCCGCCGCCGCGGCCAGCGCCCTGGCGTCGGTGACGGCGGACGAGGACGCGCCGCCCGGGGTCGCCCGGGTGGTGCTCAGCGACTCCGAACTGGCCCGGGCCCGGGCCGACGCGCACGCCGCCTGGGACGAGCTGGTCGACACCCTGGTCGACTTCCGGGTCCGGGTGGATCCGGCGGAGACTCCCCGGGCCACCGCCGACCGGCTGGTCCGGGAGGGGCTGACCGTCGGCAGTGCCGGCGAGGCGATCCGGCTGCTCGGGCACGCCGAGGAACGCGCCAGGTACGCCCGGGAGCCGCTGCGGCACGGCCCGCTGGGTGAGGCTCTCCGCTCGGTACGCCGGGCGCTGAGCGCCGGAGCCGACCGGCGGACCCGGCTGGTGGCGGCCACCCTGCCGCCGTCGGTACTGTTCCGCTGGCGATTGGCGGTCATGGATCTGTCGGCCGGGTTCGTCGGGCTGACCGGCCGGGTCCGGGACCGCCTGCTGCGGTGGAGCCCCCGGCGGGTGCTCGCCGGGCGTCCGTCCCGCTGATCCGGGCCGCCGGTAACGGCGACCGACCGAAAGGGCCCACTCCGCGAGTCGCGGGGTGGGCCCTTCGGCCTACCTGAGGTCGGCGTGGCGAGACGGATCGTGAGGTGGATCACCGCGTCTTGGAGGTGGAAGAACCGGTGCGCCGGGAAGCCGGTGTGGCTCGGCAGCGGTGCAGGGACGCGAACGGCCGACGGAGGCGCACCGCCGACAGCGGGTGTGCGGGCACGGAGAAGTGCCACTGGTCCGGGACGGATCCCGGACGGTACCGCCAGCGGGGCGCACCCCACGGACGGGTAACGGTCAGCGGTGGCCTTCCGGCCGCTGACGCCACCTCTCCTCGAGTCGGTCGATCAACGACAAGCGTCGCCCGCTGCGGACGCGGCGGCTGGTGGTGCCGCCGACCACGTGCAGGTCCGGTGACTGCGCCTTACGCTGCGACATCATCGCGAACGCGGCCGCACCGAGCATCACCACGAAGCCCGCCACTCCGAGCAGCGGAGTTTTGCTCACCGTGCCGTAGACGACCAATGCAAGGCCAGCGATGATCACGCTGACCGCGACGAGCAGGCGACGTCGCGCGTGGAAACGCGGGTCGCTGGCGCGCACAGCCGAGGCGAACTTAGGGTCCTCGGCAAGCGACTGCTCGATCTGCTCGAACAGCCGCTGCTCGTGCTCCGAGAGCGGCACGGCACTCCTCCCCGGTCACGTTGGCCGGTCCGCTCGGACCGACAGACCGTGGCAGCCAACCGGCTGCTTACCCGCCAGTCTACGAGGGGGGTCGCGGGTCGGAAAGCGGGACGACCTATGGCCGCGTCGGATTTTCCGTCCGCCGCAGGTCGTCGTGCCCCAAGAGACTCGCTGGGCGCACCATGGAACGCCCGAATCGGGCGGCCGCGGCGTCGGCGGCGGCCTCCGCCTCCCGCCAGCCGTGCTCGGGCGCGCCGAGCGCGAGCTGTCGGGGTGTCTGGTCGCCGTCGCTGAGCCCCTCGACCCGGATGCCGATCAGCCGGATCCGGTCACCGGGGCCGAGTGCGTCGAACAACGCCCAGGCGGTGTCGAACACCTCCCGGGTCACGTCGGTCGAGCCGCCGAGGGTGCGGGACCGGTTGACCGTCCGGAAGTCGGCGAAGCGAACCTTGATCGAAACCGTCCGACCGACCTGCCCGGCCCGGCGCAGCCGGACCCCGACCTTCTCGGCGAGCGCCAGCAGGGCCCGCCGGATCGTCTCCGGCTCGGCCAGGTCGGTGTCGAAGGTGACCTCGGCGCCGATCGACTTCTCCGCGTGCTCCGGACTGACCCGGCGCGGATCGCGCCCCCAGGCCAGCTCGTGCAGGTGAGCCGCTGCCGCGTCACCCAGACTGCCCCGGAGCAGCCCGACCGGCGCCTCGGCGATGTCCCGGACCGTCCGCAGGCCGAGTCGGCGCAGCGTCTCCGCCGCCCGCTCCCCCACCCCCCAGAGCGCCTCCACCGGCAGCGGGTGCAGGAACTCCAGCACCCGGTCGACCGGTACCACGATCAGCCCGTCCGGCTTGGCCCGACTGGAGCCGAGCTTGGCCACGAACTTGGTCGGCGCCACCCCGACCGAACAGGTCAGCCCCTCCTGCTCGGCGACCCGGGACCGGATCAGCCGGGCGATCTCGGCCGGCCGGCCGAGCAGCTTGCGTGCCCCGGCGACGTCGAGGAACGCCTCGTCCAGCGAGAGGGGCTCCACCAGCGGGGTCACGTCGCGGAGGATCTCCATCACCGCCCGGGAGGCCGCCGTGACCCGCGCGAAGTCGGGCGGCAGGAAGACCGCCGACGGGCAGAGCGCCCGGGCCCGCATCGTCGGCATCGCGCTGCGCACGCCGTACTCCCGGGCCTCGTAGCTGGCCGAACTGACCACGCCGCGCGGGCCGATCCCGCCGACCACGACGGGCCGGCCCCGCAGGTCGGGCCGGCGGCGGACCTCGACCGCGACGAAGAACGCGTCCATGTCGACGTGCAGGATCGGCGAGCCGGAGTCGTCGGCGTCCGCGCCGAAGCGCGGATCACCGCCGCGTGGCACGGAGTGGCTGCGACCCATAACGGCAGGTTAACCCGGGGGTACGACGCAACCGCGCCGACGATTCCGGTTGGCACCGACCGGGTACGGCTCTCTACCATTGGCGCTCCGGCGCAGCACCCGGACACGGGGGAGGAATGGCGATGAAGACGGTGCCACTCGGGCAGACCGGCGAAGAGGTCAGCCAGTTCGCGCTCGGCTGCATGCTGATGGGCACGCTCGCCGACGAGGAGTCGTCGTACGCGATCCTCGACCGCTACCTCGACGGCGGCGGCACGTTCCTGGACACCGCGAACTGCTACGCCTGGTGGCCCGGTCCGCCGTTCCGGGGCGGCGAGAGCGAAAGCCTGCTCGGCCGCTGGCTGCGCCGGACCGGGCGGCGGGACGACGTCTTCCTGGCCACCAAGGGCAGCGCCTGGATCCGCGACGTCGACGCGGTGCGGAACAACCCGCACGACCCGCACGCGGCCCGCCGGCAGTACGAGGGGGCCGGCGGCGACACCCTGCGCCGGGCACTCGACGACAGCCTGCGCCGGCTCGGCACCGACCACGTGGACCTCTACTACGTGCACGTCGACGACCGGAACACCCCGCTGGAGGAGACCCTGGAGGCGCTCGCCGGGCTGGTCGCGGCCGGCAAGATCCGGTACGTCGGCTGGTCCAACGTCCGGACCTGGCGACTGGAGCGGATCCGGCAGCTCGCCGACCGGTACGGCTGGCCGGCCCCGGTCGCACTGCAACAGCAGCACTCCTACCTGCGCCCCCGGCCGGGTGCCGACACGCTCTCCATCGTGGACGACGAGCAGCTCGACTACCTGCGCGGCAACGACGACGTGACCCTGGTCGCCTACTCGCCGATCCTGAAGGGCAGCTACGACGACCTGGCGAAACGCCGCGACCACCACGTGATGGAGTCGTACCGGGGGCCGGACGCCGATGCCCGGTTCGCCGCCGTCGCCGAGGTCGCCGCCGAGCTGGGCGTGACCGGCAACCAGCTCGTACTGGCCTGGCTGCTGCACCAGCGGGATCCGGAGTTCGTGACGCTGTTCGGCCCCCGCACCCCCGAGCAGTACGCCGCCGCGCTGCCCGCGCTGGACCTCACCCTCACCGACGAGCATCTGGTTCGGCTGGCCGAAGCCGGCGCCTGAGCCGGGCCGGTAACCGGCGGTTTCCCTTCCGGTTCTCGCATCCTGCGAGTCGTCCGCCGGAACTTGTCTGATTGACGACTCTCCGGCCGGCGGCACCGGTGGCGGATTCGTTATCGCCTGATCACTTTTCCGGTACTCGCCATCGCGGGTGCAGTCGGAATCGGCTATCCGAGTCGGGTACGGATTAATGTCTGCGAGTGGATCCGGGCTGGCTTGTCGGCTGTCGCGATCGGACGGTCGTGGCTGTTGGGGCGTTGTCGCGGTGTGGTAGTTGTGGTCGGTCGTCGCGTTTCGGCTGATCATGATCGGTTCTGGTCTGGGGGTCGGTGGGTGTGGCTGGTGCGCCGGTCCGGGTCTTCATTTCGTACGCGCACCAAGATTCTGATCATGGCGAGTTGGTTCGGCGGTTGTGGTTGTTGCTGCGATCGTTGGGTGTCGATGCGAAGTTGGACGTGACAGCGACGGCGCATCGGCAGTTCTGGCCGGACTGGATGAGTGAGCAGGTTCGCGAGGCTGCGTTCGTACTGGTCGTCGCATCGCCGGCATATCGGGAGCGCGGAGAGGATCGCGGGGACCGGTCGACAGGGCGCGGCGTGCGGTGGGAAGCGCGGTTGTTGAAGGAGCGGTGGTATGCCGATCCGGAGGCGGGGCTGCGATCGATCCTGCCGGTGGTCCTACCGGACGGGGACGTCGACGGTCTGCCGGACTGGCTGGTCCCGGTCGGCGGCTCGGTCTACCACGTACCGGAGCTGACCGCCACGGGGGTGGAGGAGCTGCTGCGGGTGCTGACGGCCCAACCGCAGGAGGTCGAGCCGCCGGTCGGGACGGTGCCGTGGTTGCCGCCGCGGTCGACCGCACCGGCAACCGGGCCGACTGCCGTGCCGCCGGTCGGCACGGAACGGGTCGGGTTGTCGACGGAGTTGTTGATCAATGCGCGGTTGGCGGATCAGCGGCTGACCTGTGAGGTGAGTCTGGCGGGGACACCGGTGTGCCGGCGGGAGGCGGTGCTTCCCGTGGAGGTGGGCCGGGTGTGGGATTCGTTGACCGGACCCGTGGTGGTGGCACGGGAGCGGTTCGCGGAGGTCGGCCGGGTGTTGGCGGGAGTGGTGTTCGACGAGCTGGGGCAGTCCGTGGTGGCCGATCTTGTGGCCCGGCTCCGGCCGGGTGACCAGGTGGAGGTGGTGTGGTGCGCCGACGGCGCGGCGTTGGGGGTGCCGGTGGAGTTGCTGCGGTTGACCACCACGGATGGTGAGCAGCTCGGGCCGTTGGCGCTGATCGGTGGGGTGAGTGTGCGCCGGCTGGTGCGTGGCGTCGGCGCGGTGGGGACGGCGGGGTTGCCGGGGCCGTTGCGGGTGTTGGCGGCGGTGGCCGCGCCGGAGGAGACCCGCACGGCGAACGCCGCGTTGGACGTCGAGGCGGAGATGCAGGCGTTGCTGGACGCGGTCGGTGGTCTCGTCACCGGTCCGGGCGGGCAGGTCCGGATCCTTGAGGTGGCGTCGCTGGCACAGATCACGGCCGCGCTCCGGGAGACGGAGTTCCATGTGCTGCACCTGTCGGCGCACGGTTCGCCGTCGGAGGTGGAGTTGGAGGATGAGGACGGCAACCCGCAGCCGGTGGGCGCCCGGGAGTTGATGAACGCGATCAAGGACGCGGGGGCGGCGGTGCCGTTGATCGTGCTCTCCTCCTGCGCGGGAGCCGCGGATGACGGCGACGCCCTGGCAACCGCGATGGTCGCGGCGGGAGCGGACCGGGTGCTGGCGATGCAGGCATCGGTGACCGACGGTTACGCGACCCGGCTGCTGGCCGAGTTCTACCGGGAGCTGGCGTCGACATCGGCTGGCCGGGTGCCGTCGGTCGGGGACGCGTTGGCCCGGGCCCGGCGCGGTGTGGAGCGGGCTCGGCGAGCGGACGACCGGCTGCCGCGCCCGGAGTACGCGGTGGCGACGCTGCTGTGCGCCGGCGCCGACCGGCCGTTGATCGACACGGGCCGGCCCGAGGTGGACCTGACCACGGTGGTGGTGCCGTCGGGCACCTCGGTACGCGAGCTGGGGCTGGGCCAGCTGATCGGGCGCCGGTCCCAGTTGCGGGAGGCGACCGGGGTACTGCGTCGTACCGAACGGGCGCGGGACCGGTACGGGGTGATCAGCGGGGTACAGGTGATCGGAGTCGGCGGGATCGGCAAGACCGCGCTGGCTGGCCGGTTGGTCACCCGGCTCCGCGGTGACGGGATGCTGCCCGTGGTACACGAGGGCCGCTGGAACCCGTCGGCGGTGTTCGCCGGAATGGCGGCGGTCCTGGAGGCGGCCCGCCCGGGCAACCCGGTGGCGGCGACGCTCGACTCCGTGGAGGTACCCGACACGGCGAAGGCCGCCCTGGTCGCGAAGGTGCTGGGTGCGGTGCCGGTACTGCTGGTCTTCGACGACTTCGAGCAGAATCTCAGCCCGGGCGGCGCCGCCTTCCTGGATCCGGCGTTCGACGAGGTCTTCAGCGGTTGGTGCGAGGCCGCGCAGGCCGGGGCGGTGCTGGTGACGTGCCGGTACCCGCTCCCCGGTGACGACCGTTATCTCGTGCCGGTGCCGGTCGGACCCCTGTCGCCGGCCGAGTTGCGTCGACTGCTGCTGCGCCTGCCCGCGCTACGCGGGCTCGCCGATGACGACCTTCGGCTGTTGACCCGGACCATCGGTGGCCATCCCCGGCTGATCGAGTACGTCGACGCGCTGCTGCGTGGCCGGCCCGCCCGGTTCCGGGAGGTACAGGCCAAGCTACGGCGGCTCGCCGACCGGGAGGGCATCGACCTGCGCCGGCCCCGACCGGTTGGCGCAGCGGTGGAGGACGCCCTGTTGTTGGGGGGCGGCGACATCCTTCTCGACGAGCTTCTCGGTCTGCTCACCGAGCATGAGCGTGAGGTGCTGGGGCAGTTGGCGGTCAGCCGCGCCCCGATGTCCCTCGACGACCTCGCCTACGCCCTGGCCGGCCCTGAATCCGCCGAGGCCGGCTCCGAGGCGCCGGTACCGCTGACGCAGCTGGCGGCCGAGGTGGAGCGCCTGGGTGATCTCACCCTGCTCGCTCCGGGCGATGAGATTCTGGTCCATCCGTGGACCGCCGAACTTCTCGGCCGCCGCCCCGACCCCGACGCCGCCCGCCGCCACGCACACGCGCTGCGGATGCGGGTACGCCGGCTGCGGGAGGGCCGTCACGAGTACGACGATCTGATCGACATCGTCCGCCATCTGGCTGCCATCGGCCAGTACGACGACATCCCGGAGCTGGCCCAGGGAGTCGTCACAGCGTTACCCGGCGTGCTGGCCGCCGCCGCCTACCTGGCCGAGATCCGCCCTCTGATCCCCCGCACCGAGCCTGCCTGGGCGCAGGTGGTCAAGCAGGAGTTCGAGGCCGTCCGTGCTGCCGGTGACCTGACCAGCGCCCGTACCCTGCTGTACGACATACGCCAGGCCGTCGAACAGCGCCTCGCCACCAACCCCGGCGACGAGCAGGCGACGGCGGACCTGTCCGTTCTGCTGGTCGACCTGGGCGACCTCGCCATCACCACCGCCGACCTCGAGACCGCCCGTGGCCACTACCAGAGCGCCCTCGACCTTGGTGCCGCGCTATCCGCCGACGTCTACAACAATCCCTGGTGGCGTAACCGACCCGCCCTGATCCGCGACCGGCTCGGGACCATCGCTCGCGCGGCCGGCGACCTGACCACCGCACACCAGCACTACCAGGCCAGCCTCGACATCGCCCAACGACTCACCGCCACCGACCCCAGCAACACCAGATGGCAACGGGACCTGTCGGCGAGCCACGACCGGCTCGGGGACATCGCGATCGCGGCCGGCGACCTGACCACCGCACGCCAGCACTACCAGGCCAGCCTCGACCTCACCAAACGGTTGGCCGCCGCCGACCCGAGCAACACCGAATGGCAACGCGACCTCTCCATCAGCCACAACAAACTCGGCGACGTCGCGGGCTCGGCTGGTGACCTGACCACCGCACGCCAGCACTACCAGGCCAGCCTCGACATCCGACAACGGTTGACCACCACCGACCCCAGCAACAGTCAATGGCAACGCGACCTGTCCATCAGCCACAACCGGCTCGGGGATGTCGCTCGCGGAACCGGCGACCTGACCACCGCACACCAGCACTACCAGGCCAGCCTCGCCATCACCCAACGACTCACCGCCACCGACCCCAGCAACACCGAATGGCAACGCGACCTCTCCATCAGCCACGACCGGTGCGGGGACGTCGCGGTCGCAGCCGGCGACCTGACCACCGCACGCCAGCACTACCAGGCCAGCCTCAACATCCGACAACGGTTGACCACCACCGACCCCAGCAACACCGAATGGCAACGCGACCTCTCCATCAGCCACAACAAACTCGGCGACGTCGCGGTCGCAGCCGACGACCTGACCACCGCACGCCAGCACTACCAGGCCAGCCTCGACATCGCCCACCGACTCACCGCCACCGACCCCAGCAACACCGGCTGGCAACGGGACCTGTCGATCAGCCACAACCGGCTCGGGGACATCGCTCGCGGAACCGACGACCTGACCACCGCACGCCAGCAGTACCAGGCCAGCCTCGACATCACCCAACGGTTGGCCGCCGCCGACCCCAGCAACACCGGCTGGCAACGGGACCTGTCGATCAGCCACAACCGGCTCGGGGACATCGCTCGCGGAACCGACGACCTGACCACCGCACGCCGGCACTACCAGGCCAGCCTCGACATCCGACAACGGTTGACCACCACCGACCCCAGCAACAGTCAATGGCAACGGGATCTGGTCGAGACAGCGGCGAAGTTGGCGGACCTCGAGACCGAGAATCGAGAACTGTAGAGTCAAGCCCTGCTCGACGGTACGACCAGCAGTGGGATCGTCATCTCGGTCGCCGTACACGAGCCGTGGTACGCGACCAGCGTCGTCTCGATCGGGTTGTGCGTCTTCGACGCGAGTACGACGGTCGGGGCCAGACAGGCGACCACCACGTCGCCGATGCGCGGCAGGTGTGCCTCGGGTACCGGGCCGAACCAGCCGGCCGAGACCGCTTCCTCCCGCGTCGCCACCCACGCCTGCTCGCCGAGCACCTCCGACCAGGCGGCCACCACGTCGGCGGTCGCCCCGGGCAGGGTGTGCAGGTAGCGGACCCGGGCCTCGCCGGCCACCACCCGCAGCCCGGCGCGCAGCCGGGGATCGGTGTCGAGGTCGTAGCGTCCCTCGGCCGGGATGTCGAGCTGGCCGTGGTCGGCGGTGACCAGCAGGGCCGCGTCCGGGGGCAGCCCGTCGACCAGCCGGGCGACCAGCGCGTCGACCTCGGCGACCGCCGACCGCCAGTCGGCAGAGTCGATCCCGCTCAGGTGCCCGTGCCGATCCACCTCGGGGTGGTAGCCGTAGACCAGGGTCGGGCCGTCCCCGGCGGTGAGTGCGGCGAGCATCTCGGTGGCCAGCGCGTCGGCATCGTCCGCTCCCCGGTGCGTTCCGCTGCGGTAGGCGGCCACGCTCAGCCCGGTGTTCGCCAGCGCCGGCCGGCTCACCACGGTCACCGCCACCCCGGCCGCCTCGGCCCGCTGCAACTCGGTCGGCAACGGCTGCCACCGGCGCGGATCGGGGTCGTCGCCCGAGCCGGCGGCGGGAGTGGGCACCGGGTCGCCGGCCGGCGACCCGGGAAGCTCCGGCTCTGCCGCACCGGATAGCTCGACGGCACCGGCGGGCGGCCAGGAGCCGCTGGGACGGTCGCCGCCGACGGGTGAGCCCGGACCGCCGCCGGGGAAGTTCGGACCGTCGAGCGGCGACCTCGGCCAGTCGATGTGCGTGAGGATCCGGTCGGTGCCGGGCACGTTGACCCGGAAGCCGAGCACCCCGTGTGCGCCGGGGGCGGCGCCGGTGCCGAGGCTGACCAGACTGGTCGGGGTGGTGGAGGGGAAACCGCAGGTGAGCGGGCGTCCGAACCGGGCGGCCAGGTCGGCCAGCGTCGGTGCGTGCGGGGCGGCGGTCGGCAACTGGTACCAGCCGAGCCCGTCGACCAGCAGCACCGCGATCCGGCGTACCCCGGCCAGTTCGCCGGCCAGCCCGAGCGGGTCGACCCGGTCCGCTGCCCCGGCGGGTACGCCGAGCACCGACAGTGCGCTGGGCAGCACGTCGGAGAGGCTGCCGCCGAAGTAGTGCGGCCGGACCAGGCCGAGTGGGTTACGCGGGCTCGTCATGCCGGACGGCGGGCGAACAGGTGCAACTGGGCGGCGATGTCCCGGTACGGCGGCAGGGCCGAGGCGGCCAGCTCCAGCTCCAGCAGGGCCGGCGGATCCGCCTCGGCGGCCACCGCCGGGATCAGGTCGGCGAAGACGCGTACCCCGTGGGTCTGCTCGACCGCCAGACCGGCGGCCTCCAGCAGCGCGGCGGCGCCGTCGGCGTCGTAGCGCCGGCGCAGGGTGTCCCGGGGCCCGGCGTGCCCGTCCGGGTCGCGCAGCAGGGTGGCGGCGACCTCCAGGTGCCCGTTCGTGACCCGGCTCAGCACGGCGGCGGCCCGATTCGCCACCAGTACGCTCGCCGCGCCGCCAGGGCGCAGCGCGGTGCCGATCGCCCCGACCACTCCGGCCGGATCGTCGACCACCTCCAGTACGGCGTGGCAGAGCACCAGGTCGGCGCTGGCCGGCTCGACGAGTCCGGCGAGGGCGTCGCCGTCGCCCTGCACGGCGCGTACCCGATCGGCGACCCCGGCCTCGGCGGCCCGCCGGGTCAGCGCGGCGAGCGCGTCCGGGCTGGCGTCGACCACCGTCACCCGGTGACCGGCCTCGGCCAGCGGCACCGCGAAGCCGCCGGTCCCGCCGCCGACGTCGAGCACGGTGAGCGTCCTGCCCGGCTGCCGGGTCAGTTCACGGCGCAGCACGGTCCAGACCACGGCGGTACGCGGGCCGGTCACCGGGCCGGACGGGCGGCTCTGAGTTCGCTCCACCCGACGAGCCTAAGCCACCCGGCGCAGCCTCAAACGCCCGCCAGAGGTGTTAGGAAGGGCCCCTTGCTATACAAAAAGCGCTATGAGGGGGCCCTTCCTAACGCTTCAGCGGAAGTCGCGGGAGGCGGGGGTGACCGGTGGGGTGATCGCGTCGAGGCGGTCGGCGACCAGGTTGGTCACCCCGTCGTGCCGCTCCAGCCTTCCCCGCACCAGCAGTGCGGTGCTGGTCCGGGCCACTTTCCGGTAGCGCTGCCACAGCCCCGGCGAGCAGGTGACGTTGAGCATGCCGGTCTCGTCCTCCAGGTTGATGAAGGTGACCCCACCGGCGGTGGCCGGACGTTGCCGGTGTGTGACGATGCCGCCGACCCGGACCCGGGTGCCGGGTTCGACCTGGGCCAGCCGGGCGATCGGCACCGCGTCGGCAGCGTCGAGCTGGCCCCGGACGGACTGGGCCGGGTGGCTCTCCGGGGAGAGCCCGGTGGCCCAGACGTCCGCGACCAGCCGGTCCACCGCGTCCATCCCGGGCAGGGTCGGCGCCTCGGCTCCGGCGATGGTGCCGGGCAGCCGGTCCGGCCTGTCCTGTGCGGCGGCGCCGGCCGCCCAGAGCGCGGCCCGGCGGGTCAGCCCGAAGCAGGCGAAGGCGTCCGCGGTGGCCAGCGCCTCCAGGTGTGCGGCGGTCAGACCGACCCGGCGGGCCAGATCCGCCATGTCCCGGTACGCCCCGTGCGCGGTCCGCTCCCGCTCGATCTTCTCCGCCAGGTCGTCGCCGAGAGTACGCACCCCGGCCAGGCCGAGCCGGACCGCCGGACCGCCCAGCCCCCACCGGTGCGGCGGCTCGCCGGGCGCGCTCCCCCACCGGGTCTGGTGGGTGGATTCCAGGGTGGCCTTGGCACCGCTGGCGTTGACGTCCGGGCGGCGTACCTCGACGCCGTGCCGGCGGGCGTCGTCGACCAGGGTCTGCGGCGAGTAGAAGCCCATCGGCTGGGCGTTCAGCAGCGCGGCCAGGAACGGCGCCGGGTGGTAGCGCTTGAGCCAGGAGCTGGCGTAGACCAGATAGGCGAAGCTCATCGCGTGGCTCTCCGGGAAGCCGAAGCTGGCGAAGGCGGAGAGCTTCAGATAGACGTCGTCGGCGACCTCGCCGGTGATGCCCCGCTCGGCCATCCCGGCATAGAGCCGGTCCCGGATCTGCGCCATCCGCTCGGCCGAACGTTTCGACCCCATCGCCCGACGCAGCTCGTCGGCGCCACCGGCGTCGAAGCCGGCCAGGTCGATCGCGAGCTGCATCAGCTGTTCCTGGAAGAGCGGCACCCCGAGGGTCTTCTCCAGCGCGTTGCGCATCAGCGGATGCGGGAAGGTGACCTCCTCCAACCCGTTCTTGCGCCGGATGTACGGGTGCACCGAGCCGCCCTGGATCGGGCCGGGCCGGATCAGCGCCACCTCCACCACCAGGTCGTAGAAGCAGGTCGGCTTCAGCCGGGGCAGGGTGGCCATCTGGGCCCGGCTCTCCACCTGGAACACCCCGACCGAGTCGGCCCGCTGCAACATCGCGTAGACCTCGGGGTCGTCCAGGGACATCGAACTCAGGTCGAGGGTCGACTCGATCATGTCGTACGCGTAGTGCAGCGCCGAGAGCATGCCGAGACCGAGCAGGTCGAACTTGACCAGCCCGGCGCTGGCGCAGTCGTCCTTGTCCCACTGCAACACGGTGCGGCCCGGCATCCGCCCCCACTCGACCGGGCACACCTCGATGACCGGCCGGTCGCAGATCACCATCCCGCCGGAGTGGATGCCCAGGTGCCGGGGGAACGTCTGTAGTTCGTTGGCGTAGGTGATCACGTGCTCGGGGATGTCGTCCACGTCGACCGCCGCCACGCTGCCCCACCGGTCGATCTGCTTGCTCCAGGCGTCCTGCTGCCCGGGTGAGAAGCCGAACGCCTTGGCGATGTCCCGCACCGCCGACCGGGGCCGGTACGAGATGACGTTGGCGACCTGGGCGGTGTGCTCCCGGCCGTATTTCTTGTACACGTGCTGGATCACCTCCTCCCGGCGGTCGGACTCGATGTCGACGTCGATGTCCGGTGGGCCGTCCCGTTCCGGGGCGAGGAAGCGCTCGAAGAGGAGCTGGTGCCGGACGGCGTCGACATTGGTGATCCAGAGCGCGTAGCAGACCGCCGAGTTGGCCGCCGATCCCCGACCCTGGCAGTAGATGTCGTTGTCCCGGCAGAACTTCACGATGTCGTAGACCACCAGGAAGTAGCCGGGGAAGCCGAGCGCCTCGATCATCCCCAGTTCGTGGTCGAGCTGCCGGTACGCCTCCGGATGCGCGTCGCGGGGGCCGTACCGTTGCAGCGCGCCGGCCATGGTCAGCTCGCGCAACCAGCTCATCTCGGTGTGCCCGGGCGGCACCGGGTAGTCCGGCAGCCTCGGCGCGACCAGGTTGAGGTCGAAGGCCAGCTCGGCGCCGAACTCGGCGGCCCGGGCCACCGCGCCGGGATAGGCCGCGAACCGGGCCGCCATCTCCGCCCCGCTGCGCAGGTGGGCGGTACCGGCCGCCGGCAGCCAGCCGTCGATCTCGTCCAGGCTGCGCCGGGCGCGTACCGCCGCCAGCGCGGTGGCCAGCCGGCGGCGGGACGGGGTGGCGTAGTGCACGTTGTTGGTGGCCACGGTGGGCAGCCCGGCGGTGGCGGCCAGCTCGGCGAGCGCGTCGTTGCGGTCGCCGTCGTACGGGTCGCCGTGGTCGGTCAGCTCCACCGCCACCGTCTCCGGCCCGAAGAGCTGGGCCAGCCGGTCCAGCTCCCGGGCCGCCGCCTCGACCCCCTCGGTGAGCAGCGCCGTCGGCACCGTGCCCTTCCGGCAGCCGGTCAGCACCAGTACGTGGTCCTTCAGCTCCCCGGCGACCTCTTCCAGCTCGCCGTAGACCGGGCGGCCCTTCTCGCCGCCGCGCAGCTGGGCCCGGGCGATGGTGCTGGCCAGCCGGGCGTACCCCTCGGGGCCGTGCGCGAGCACCAGCAGGTGCCGGCCGAGCGGGTCCGGTTCGCCGTTCTGGGAGCCGGGCAGCCCGAGCGACAGCTCGGCGCCGAAGATGGTGGGCAGCCGCAGTGTCCTGGCCGCCTCGGCGAACCGCACCACCCCGTAGAACCCGTCGTGGTCGGTCACCGCCAGCGCGGTCAGGCCCAGCCGGGTCGCCTCCTCGGCCAGTTCCTCCGGATGGCTGGCCCCGTCGAGAAAGCTGAAGTTGGTGTGCGCGTGCAGTTCCGCGTACGGCACCGCGCCCTCGACCGGGGCGGGCAGCTCGGCCGGGGTGTAGCCGGGGCGCTTGCGGGTCCAGGCCGGGGAGTCGCCGCCGTCGGCGTCGACCGCGAGCGGGTCCACCACGCGCAGCCGTGGCTCACCCGGGCCGCCGGGCCGGCCGGAGAGCAGACGTTCCAGCTCGGTCCAGGGCATGTCGGGGTTGTGGAAGCTCACCGCCGGCCCTCCCCGAGTCCGTGTCTGCCTCGGTCGCCCGGACGCGTGATCCCGCACGCCGTCGCGTACCTAGTCATAGATGGCCTCCACCCACCACCGGCCGCCGGCCAGGGAGAGCAGCAGCGCCGTACCGTCGGCCAGGCCCATCTGGAACCGGGCCCGGCGCCGGGCCTCCGCCGGAGCCCACCAGCGTTCGTCGACCGGCCACGGACCGGCCCAGTTCACGATCTCCACCGAGCCGACGGAGGCTACGGCGGCGGTCAGCTCCAGCCGGGCCGGCGGGGCGCTGACCGCCAGCCGGGCGGTCACCCGGACGAGTTCCCCGGCTGCGTCGTAGACCGCCGCCGGCAACGGCTCGGGGAGCACGACCGCCGGTGCGGGGGACGGCAGCCGGCCGGGCCACGGCGGAGCCGCCGGCCGGACCGGCGCCCGTTCGTCGCCCCAGGGCACCAGCCGGGTCTGGTCGGCCGGGGAGCGCCCGCCGCCGAGCACCGCGGTCACCACCGACTCGGGGCCGAGGATGCCCTGCACCCGGCTCAGCGCCCGGTGTGCCCGCTCCCGTTCCGCCCCGGTCTCGCCCCACAGTCCCGGTTGCAGGCCGACGTGCGCCAGCACCCCCTCGGGGACCAGGCGCAGCCGGATGATCCCCGCGGTCGGCCGGGCCGGGCCGGCCCGGCCGGAGCCGGGACGCCGGCTGGTCCCGGTCAGCCAACCGTCGAGCTGCCAGCGCACCCGGTCGACGATCGCCGCCGAGGTCAGCAGCCCGTCGTGCCGCCAGACCCGGCGCAGTTCCTGGCCGTGCGCGGTGACCGCCTCGATGCCGAGCCGGGTGCAGGCCAGTCCGTGCCCGGTGAGGGTCTCGTGCAGCCGCTCGGCGAGTGTCCGCGCGGCGAACGCCGCCGCGTCGACCCGGTCGAGCGGATCGTCGTAGGTCTCGGTCACCGCCAGGTCGGGCGGCGGGCGACGGACCGCGAGCGGGCGGTGGTCCTGGCCGGCGGCCAGCCGGTGGGCCAGCATCCCGTCGAAGCCGAACCGGGCCAGCACGTCCGCGGCGGGCAGCGCCGCGAAGTCGCCCAGGGTACGCAGCCCGAGCCGGCGCAGCAGGTCGGTCAGCCCCGGCCGGCCCAGCGCCTCGACGGGCAGCCCGGCGAGGAACGCCGCGGTGCCGCCGGACGGGACGACCCGACCGGACCGGGCGGCCAGCCCGGCGGCGAAGACCCCGTCGGCGATCCCGACCTGGCTCTCCACCTCGCAGGTCTGCGCGACGTGTTCGACGATCCGTTCGGCGGCCTGCTCCTCGCCGCCGAAATACCGGCTCGGACCGCGCGCGGCGACCGCACACGCACCCGGGCGGATCACCTCGACCCCGGCCACCACCTCCTCGACGGCGGCGGCCACCGGCTCGAAGGCGCGTACGTCCCGGCCGGGGTCGTGGTCCAGTACGGTCAGCCGGGGGCAGCGGCTCTGCGCCTCCCGTTTGCGCAGCCCCCGGCGTACGCCCTCGGCGCGGGCGGAGGCGGAGGCGGCGACCACCCGGTTGGCGTACAGCACCGCGACCGGGGCCGCCGCCGACACCCCGTCGACGATCTCCGCGGCGATCACCGGCCAGTCGGGGCACCAGAGCAGCATCGTCCGCACCGGCGCCACCGCACACCTCCCTCGACCAGCAGTTATGCGGATCTTAGAACGTGTGTTCGACTCAGGTTGCCCCTACCCCTGTGCGGTTCTCGAAGTGCCTGCCCGGCCGACCACGGTGAGCGGGACACGGCGCGCTGCCGCCGCCCCCGGCGGTGCCGACGCACGTGCCCGGGTCGACCCGTCGCCGGGCAGCCAGACCCGGATCTCCTTGGGGCGGGCCGCCGCGCCACGGCCCCGGGCGGAGATCGTCACCTCCCGGCGGCGCAACCTGCCCCGGCCCTGCCCCAGCCCCTCCCAGGCGCCCCGGATCACCTGGAGCGTCACGTCGGCACCGACCCAGCGGCCGTACGGGACGAGCACGCTGCCGCGTTGCCGGGCCCGGGCGGCCAGCCGGCTGACCACCGAGGCGGAGACCGTGTCGGGCACCGCCGCGACCACGACGTCGACCCCGTCGATCAGCGCGGCGACCACCGTCGCCCACTCCGGGCCGGGATGGGGGACGAGGGCCAGCCGGTCCAGCTCGATGCCGAGGTCGGCGGCGGCGGCCGCGCCGAGGGTCGGCACTCCGACCACGGCACACCACGATCCGGCCCGGGACGCCTCGGCGAGCAGCGCCAGCATCAGCGAGGTACTGCCACCCCGGGCCGGTTGGCCGAGGCCGACCGCGACGGTACTGCCCCGGCGCAGTCCCCGGTTGGGCAGCAGCCCGGCCAGCTCTGGAAGTACCGGAAGCAGTCGGTGCGCGCCGGCCTGGTCGGAGCCGTTCGCCGGGCGTACCAGGTCCGCCAGGGCAGCGGAACCGACGACCATCCGCCCCGCCATCTCGACCCTGCTCCCCCGTGTGTCTCGTCCCGCCTCCGCCTCTGTTCTCCGCCGCTGGTGCGGCAGCGGTCAGGCGGCGATCCCGTCGAGGACGGGCTGGTGCGCCACTCCGAGCGCCACCTCGATCACCGCGACGAACTGTTCGGCCGCGCGGAGCAGGTCGTCCGCCTCCCGGGCAGTCACCACCCGGGGAATGCCCGCCTCGGCGGCGGCCCGCTTGGTGGCACCGGTGGCGAAGTAGTTGGCCCACTCCCCCAACTCCGGGGCGACGACCACCAGCAGCGCCCAGACACTGGTGACCCGGTTTCGGCGGGTGGGTGCGGGACGGGCCCGGGCGGCGAGCATCGCCGCGGCGGCCCGCAGTGCGGCCAGGTGCGCGGCGGCGTACCGCAGGCCGTCGGGGCGGGTCTCGGCGGCCTCCGCCAGCCCCATCCGGGCGATCGTCAGTAGTTGGGCCGGGGTGCGGTGCGGCAGCACGTGCGACGGCACCGTCGGCGCCTGAGCCTGGCTGGTCGGCATGGGACTGTCTCCTCCGCGTCACCCATTCACCGCGTCGCCGTTGCCGGCCGGAACGACCACGCTGGTCAACGCCAGCGCGGTGGCCGAGGGCGACGCACCACGTCGAGCTGGCCGGCTGCGGAGGAAGACGCACCGGTGTGTGGCCGGCCGGATGTGGACGCTTCCCCACACCACACCCGGCCGGCCGACCGGCGGGTTCGTGGGGGGGGCCCCCCCGGGGGGGGGGGGGGGGCCCCCCCCCCCCCCGGGGTTGGTGGGGCTGGGGG